>NZ_JAPVLT010000009.1:62253-85176 GCF_027158145.1 Micrococcus sp. H39-S4 | reverse complement strand
ACCCGGTGAGCACCACCCGCCCTGGACCTGCCATTCTCGGCATGAATCCGCGGATTCTGTGTTCTTCACCCCGCCTCCCGGTCACCCGGTCGGCGTCTTGAGCACGAGATGGAACTCTACACACGAATCCCACCGAACACAAAATCAGGGGCGGCACCCGGCGTGCGGTCAAGGGTGGGCGGCCGGTTTCCGCCTGTTCTCGCGGATTCCTTCGGCCTGGCCCGCCCCGTTCGACGCTCCAGCGCCGTCACCCCCGGCCGTGACGTGCACCACTCCTCAGGGCGTGGCCGTCGTGTCCAGGGTCGGCTGGAGCCACAGGGTGGTCAGCGCCGGCACGTTCACCGTGACGCGGGCCGGCTGGCCCTGCCACTGGCCCTCGTGTGCCGCGATCACCTCGGACTGGCCGGTCTGCTCCCGCCAGCCGTCACCGTGGAAGTCGGTCGCATCGGTGTCCAGCACCACCGTCCACTCCCCCGCGGACGGCACCCCCACGCGCAGCCCCTGACGCGGCGACCCCGAGAGGTTGGTGATGCACAGCAGCGGGGCGCCGCCCGGTTCAGCGGCCGGGACCGCGGCGCCGTCGTCGTCGATCCGTGTCTCCGGCACCACCTGCGCCGCGGGCATGCGGAGGAACACGAGCGTGTTGCCGTCGGCGTCGCCGCCGTCCACCCACGAGAATCCCTCCGGGCTGTGGTCCAGCGACCACAGCGCCGGCTTGCTGCGGTAGAGCGCGTTGAGCTCCCGGATCGTCAGCTGGACCCCGCGGTGCGCCTCATCCCACGAGACGGGCCAGTCCAGGCCCTCGCCCTCGGACCACTCGCTCGGCTGCGCGTACTCCCCGCCCATGAACAGCAGCTGCTTGCCGGGGTGCGCCCACATGTACCCGTAGTAGGCGCGCAGGGTCGCCAGCTGCTGCCGTCGGTCGCCCGGGATGCGGCCCAGCAGGGAGCCCTTGCCGTGGACGACCTCATCGTGGGACAGCGGCAGCACGTAGTTCTCCGAGTAGGCGTACACCATGGAGAACGTCCACTGCTCGTGGTGCCACCGGCGGTTGACCGGGTCCTGGGACAGGTAGGCCAGGGTGTCGTGCATCCAGCCCATGTTCCACTTCTTGCCGAAGCCGAGACCGCCCGCGTCCACGGGAGCGCTCACCCCGGAGAAGGCCGTGGACTCCTCCGCGATCATGTGGACGCCGGGGTGCAGGCGGTACACGGTCGCGTTGACCTCGCGCAGGAAGTCGATGGCCTCGAGGTTGTGGTTGCCGCCGTGCACGTTGGGCTCCCACTGCCCGTCCTCGCGCGAGTAGTCCAGGTAGAGCATCGAGGCGACGGCGTCCACGCGCAGCCCGTCGATGTGGAACTCGCCGAGCCAGTAGAGCGCGTTGGCCACGAGGAAGTTGCGGACCTCGGTGCGGCCGAAGTCGAACACGAGGGTGCCCCAGTCGGGATGTTCGCCCCGCCGCGGGTCCGGGTGCTCGTACAGGGCGGTCCCGTCGAAGCGCGCGAGCGCCCACTCGTCCTTCGGGAAGTGCGCCGGCACCCAGTCCACGATGACGCCGATCCCCGCCCGGTGGAGCGCGTCCACCAGGTGCTTGAACTCGTCCGGGGAGCCGAACCGGGAGGTGGGGGCGTAGTAGCCGGTCACCTGGTAGCCCCAGGACCCGCCGAACGGATGCTCCGCGACCGGCAGGAACTCCACGTGCGTGAACCCGAGCCACTGCACGTACTCCACGAGCTGCTCGGCCAGCTCGCGGTAGTCCAGCCCGGGCCGCCACGAGCCCAGGTGCACCTCGTAGATGCTCAGCGGGCGCTCGTGCGGGTCCGTGAGACGGCGGCGCTCCATCCAGGTGCGGTCCCCGAAGGCGTAGTCGGACTCGAGCACACGCGAGGCCGTGGCCGGCGGGACCTCCGTCCAGCGGGCCATCGGGTCCGCCTTCTGCCGCCAGAGCCCGTCCCGGCCGAGGATCTCGAACTTGTAGCGGTCGCCGTGACCGACGCCAGGCACCAGCAGCTCCCACACGCCGGAGGAGCCGAGGGACCGCATGGCATGGGTCCGGCCGTCCCAGCCGTTGTGGTCGCCCACCACGCGCACGGCCCGCGCGTTCGGCGCCCAGACCGCGAAGGCCGTGCCGACGGCCTCGCCCGCGGAGGTGCGGACCACGCGGGCGCCCAGCACCTCCCACAGCCGTTCGTGCCGGCCCTCCCCGATCAGGTGCAGGTCCAGCTCGCCGAGCGTGGGCAGGTGCCGGTACGCGTCGTCCTGCTCCTGGACGGGGCCGGTCGTGCCGTCCTCGGTCTCGTACGCCACCTCGACGCGGTAGTCGCCCGCGGCAGCCCCGGCCACGCGGGGCGTCGGGGCCACGCCCGCGAACACGCCGTCGTGCTCGTGCGTCAGCTCCACCCGCTGCCCGTCGCCGGCGCGGACCACCGTGACCGTGCGCGCCAGCGGGCGCAGCACGCGGTAGGTGACCGCCGCGCCGTCGGGATGCGGGTGGGCGCCCAGCACGGTGTGCGGATCGTGGTGCCGGCCCTGCGCGACGGCGGCCAGCACCTCCGGGTCCACGGCGAGCGGGGCGACGGCGGGACGGGGGGCGGCGGACGGGGTCATGGCGATTCCTGTTCTGGGGACGGCGGGCGTCGGGAGCGGCTCAGCCGTTCCGGACGACCCGCAGGACATGGGCGGGCTCGACGTGGGGGTCCAGGCGGACGTACGGGGTGCGGCCCCACCGCCAGCGCTGGCCGGTGAGCAGGTCCTCCACCTCGACGGCCCCGGACGCGTCGCGGTCCTCGGGGCGCAGACGCAGCGCCTCGAGGTCCAGGTCCAGGGTCGCCTCGACGACGTCGTGCGGGTTCGTGGTGACGACGACGATCAGGGTGTCCTCCGCGGGACCGGCGTCGGTGACCGCCTCGGCGTCCCGGTGCGCACCCTCGGGCCGGGCCGAGCGCGTCTTCGAGAACACGAGCAGGTCAGGGTGCGTCGAGGCGTGCAGGGTCAGGTTCTGCAGGTCGCCCAGCGCCGGGTGCGCCGCGCGGATCTCATTGAGCCGGGTGAGGTACGGGGCGAGCGAGGCACCCGCGGCCTCCGCGCCCTCCCAGTCCCGGGGGCGGTACTCGTACTTCTCGTTGTCGATGTACTCCTCCGCGCCCGGCCGGGCCACGTGCTCGAACAGCTCGAACCCGGCGTAGACGCCCCACAGCGGGCTGGCCGTGGCGGCGACGACGGCGCGGATCCGGAACGCGCCCGGGCCGCCGTGCTGCAGGTACTCCGTGAGGATGTCCGGCGTGTTGACGAAGAGGTTGGGGCGATAGAACGCCGGCGTCTCGTGCGAGATCTCCTGGAGGTACTCCGCAAGCTCCTCGGCCGTGTTCCGCCAGGTGAAGTACCCGTAGGACTGCTGGAACCCGACCTTGCCCAGGGCGTGCATCATCGCGGGACGGGTGAAGGCCTCGGCGAGGAACACGACGCGCGGCTCCTCGGCGCGGACCTTCGCGATCAGCCACTCCCAGAACCACAGGGGCTTGGTGTGGGGGTTGTCCACGCGGAAGATGTGCACGCCGCGGGCCACCCAGCCCCGCACCACGTCCAGCACCGCCTGGGCGAGGCCGCCCGGGTCGTTGTCGAAGTTCAGCGGGTAGATGTCCTGGTACTTCTTCGGCGGGTTCTCCGCGTACGCGATGGTGCCGTCCACGCGGGTGGTGAACCACTCCGGGTGCGCGGCGACCCACGGGTGGTCCGGGGAGCACTGCAGGGCCAGGTCCAGGGCCACTTCGAGGCCCTCGTCCGCGGCCGCGGCCACGAACGCCTCGAAGTCCTCGACGGTGCCCAGGTCCGGGTGCACGGCGTCGTGCCCGCCCTCGGGCCCGCCGATCGCCCACGGCGAGCCCGGGTCCTGCGGCCCGGCCGTCAGCGTGTTGTTCGGACCCTTGCGGTGCGTGGTGCCGATCGGGTGGATCGGCGGCAGGTAGGCCACCTGGAAGCCCATCCGGGCGACCGCCGGGAGCCGGTCGGCCGCCGTCGCGAAGGTGCCGGAGGACCACGTGCCGGAGGCCTCGTCGAAGCGGGCGCCCTCGGAGCGGGGGAAGAACTCGTACCAGGCGCCGCGGCCGGCGAGCTCACGCTGCACGTCCAGCGGGTAGAGCTCGGAGCTCGTGAGGTGCTCCCGCACGGGGCGGGCGTGGAGGACGGCGGACACCTCCGCCGACTCGGCGGAGGCCAGGCGCTGGGCCGGGATGAGCGACTCGTCCTCGAGGCCGCGAACGACCTCCTCGAACACGGCGCGGTCCTCGGCCGAGCGCTCCGCGTCCTCGGCGGCCCGGCGGAACAGGGCGGCGCCCTCGGCGAGCATCAGCTCCACGTCGACGCCGGCGGCGATCTTGACGGTGGCCGCGTGCTTCCACGTGCCCACCGGATCGTCCCAGCCCTCGACCACGAACTGGTGCAGGCCCGGCTCGGCGGGCCGCAGCGTGGCCACGACCTCGTCCAGGCCGGGCCGGCCCGGACGCATCTGCACGCGCTGCACCTCGGCGCCGGCCGGGTCGAGCAGGCGGACGGTGGCGCGCACGGAGTCGTGGCCCTCGCGGAACACGGTCGCGCGGACGGGGATGTCCTCGCCGACCACGGCCTTCGCCGGGAACCGGCCGTCCAGCACCACGGGCTGCACGTCCGTCACCGGGATACGCCCCGTGACGGTCTGGAGGCGGACATCGGCTGCGGTGGCGCTCTGGGTGTCGGGCTTCACGGTGCTCACGCCACGACGCTACCCCGCGGCCGCGCCGGTGAGAACGGCCGGCCCGCCCGCCCGCCGTGGGGGGCGGAGGGGCGGGCCGGGGACGGGGCGCCGGACGGGACGCTCAGGACAGCATGGTCTTGTCGTCCACGACGGCGCCCTTGATCTTGCCGAACTCGGCCAGCAGGTCCGCCGGGGTGCGCCCGGCCTTCTCCTGCTCGTCCAGCTCGAGGATGATCCGGCCGTCGTGCATCATGATCAGCCGGTTGCCGACCTCGAGGGCCTGGGACATGTTGTGCGTGACCATCAGCGTGGTGAGCCGGTGCTCGGCCACCACCTGCCGGGTCAGGCGGGTCACCAGCTCCGCCCGGGACGGGTCCAGGGCGGCGGTGTGCTCGTCCAGCAGCAGGATCTTCGGTCCGGAGAACGTGGCCATGAGCAGGCTGAGCGCCTGACGCTGGCCACCGGAGAGCAGCCCGACCTTGGCGGTGAGGCGGTTCTCCAGGCCGAGTTCGAGCTTCGTGAGCTCGTCGCGGAACATCGCGCGCCGGGCGCGGGAGACGCCCCGCGAGAGCCCGCGGGCGTGCCCGCGTCGCCAGGCCAGGGCCATGTTCTCCTCGATCGTGAGATTCGGGGCCGTGCCCGCCGTCGGGTCCTGGAACACCCGGCCGATCGAGGCCGCGCGGCGGTGGTCCGGCATGCGGGTGACGTCCTTGCCGCCCACGGCCACGGTGCCGGTGTCCGGGAGCAGCTTGCCGGCGATCGTGTTCAGGATCGTGGACTTGCCGGCGCCGTTGGAGCCGATCACGGTGACGAAGTCGCCCTCGGCCAGGTGCAGGTCGATGCCCTGCAGGGCGCGCCGCTCGTTGACGGTGTTCGGGAAGAAGGTCTTGGAGACCTGTGAGATCTCAAGCACGGGGGGCCTCCTCGGAGACGGATGCGGCGGGGGTGGCGCCGCCCGGCTCGCCAGTCAGGGGCATGCCGGCGGTGGCCGGAGCGGCGGCGGCCGGCGCCGGGGTCGCGGCCGTGCCCCGCGTGCGCAGGCTCAGGCGCCTGGCGAAGCCGAAGCGCGGCAGCAGCAGGGCCACGACGACGAGGGCCGCGGAGATCAGCTTCATGTCGTTCGGGCTCAGGCCCGCGTTGAGGGCGAACTGGATGATCAGGCGGTAGAGCACGGCGCCGACGATCACGGCGAGCGTCGCCCAGAAGACCGTGCGCTGGCCGAACACGGCCTGGCCCACGATCACGGACGCCAGGCCCACGAGGATGAGGCCGATGCCCATGGAGATGTCCGCGAAGCCCTGGTACATGGCCAGCAGGGAGCCGCCGAGGGCCACGAGGCCGTTGGAGATCATGAGGCCGAGGATCTTCATCCGGTCCGTGGAGACGCCGTACGAGCGGATCATCTCCTCGTTGTCACCGGTCGCCTGCAGGGCGAGGCCCAGGTCCGTGTGCAGGAACCAGTCGAGGATCAGCTTCACCACGAACACGCCGAGGAAGAGCACGAGGATCGAGCCCCAGTTCCGGGCCAGGCCCAGGTCGTCGAGCCACGTGAACAGGGTGTCCTGGCCGAGCAAGGGGATGTTGGCCTTGCCCATGATCCGCAGGTTGATCGAGTAGAGCGCGATCATCGTGAGGATGCCGGCGAGCAGGCCGTCGATCCGGCCCTTGGTGTGCAGCAGGCCGGTGACGAGGCCCGCGAGCGCGCCCGCCACGAAGGCGGCGAGCATGGCCAGGGGCACCGGCGTGCCGCCCGTGATGAGCACGGCGGCCGTGGCGGCGCCGGTGGTGAACGAGCCGTCCACCGTGAGGTCGGGGAGGTCGAGGATGCGGAAGGTCAGGTACACGCCGAGCGCGACGACGGCGTAGATCAGACCCAGTTCCACTGCGGTCAGCATGGGGTGGGTGCCTTTCGGGCGGGGCGAGGGGGACGGACGACGGCGGGACGGGGTGGGCCGGCCGCCGACGTGCTCCGCGGCGGCTCGGACCCCGTGGTCCGGGCCGCCGCGGAGGCGGGCAGGCGCGGGATCAGCCCTCGACGAGCTGGTCGGCCCTGTCCTTGAGCTTGGCGGGGATCTCGACGCCGTAGGCCTCGGCGGCCTGCGGGTTCAGCACGAGCTGCAGGTTGGCCGGGTCGGCGTAGCCCACGGGCAGCTCGGCCGGCTTCGCGCCGTCCTTGAGGATCTTCACAGCCATCTCGCCGGCCTGCTTGCCGTGCGCCGTGTAGTCGATGCCGTACGTGCCCAGGGCGCCGCGCTCGACGGAGTCGATGTCCGCCGAGATGACGGGGATGCGCTGCTCCTTGCCGTAGCCGACCACGGTCTCCAACGCCGAGACGACGGCGTTGTCCGTGGGCACGTAGATGCCGTCCACGCCGGACAGGGACTGCACGCCCTGCTGGACCTCGGACGAGTTGGTGATGGTGGCCTCCTTGACCTCGAGGCCCAGCTCCTTGCCGGCCTCCTTGGCCTGGTCCACCTGGACCTTGGAGTTGGCCTCGCCGGAGTTGTAGACGATGCCGACGGTCGTGGCGTCCGGCTTCACGTCCTTGAGCAGCTGCAGCTGCTCCTTGACCGGGTTGCGGTCCGAGACGCCGGTGACGTTGCCGCCCGGGGCCTCGTCCGAGGCCACGAGCTCAGCGCCCTTCGGGTCGGTGACCGCCATGAACACGACCGGCTTGTCCTTCACGGCCGAGACGGTGCCCTGTGCGGCGGGGGTCGCGATCGCGGCCACGAGGTCCACGTCCCCGTCGTTGGCGAAGGTGGAGGCGATCGAGGTGACGGTGGCCTGCTCGCCCTGGGCGTTCTGCTCCTCGAACGTCACGTCCAGGCCGGCGTCCTTGAACGCCTCCTTGAAGCCCTCGGCCGCGCCGTCGAGCGCCGGGTGGGAGACGAGCTGGTTGATGCCCACGGTGTAGGAGCCGTCGCCGCCGGCGGCGGAGGACGAGCCGGAGCCGCCGGAGCCGGAGTCACCGCACGCCGTGAGCCCGAGGGCGGCGACGGCGAGGGCGGCGGTGAGGGAGAGGGAGCGGTGCTTCATGAGACGGACCTCGTTCTGATGGTGCGGTGCGGGATGCGCTCGCCGACGGGGGCCCGTCGGACACAGTGCAGACACTGTGCGCGGTGACACGCATCACAGGCAAGACGTGCGCGTATCCACGCGACATCCTGCCATGTGATCGACGTCACTGTAGACACTCTGCCCGCGTCGGCGCCGTGTGCGACACCCGCGTCCCCGCCTGGCCGTCATCCCGGGCGGGGGCGCCGTGGAGGTCAGCGCCCGCCGGCGCGCTGCACCGAGATCTCGTACAGGGAGATGCCCACCGCCATCGAGGCGTTGAGGGACTCCATCGTCGAGTCGATCGGGATGGACACGATCTGCTGGCAGTGCTCCCGCACCATGCGGGACAGACCCTTGCCCTCGGCCCCCACCACGAGCACGAGCGGCTCCGTGGCCAGGGCGAGCCCGGGCAGCGAGACGTCCCCGCCGCCGTCGAGGCCCAGCACGAAGTAGCCGGCCTTGTGCAGGTCGACGAGGGTGGTGTTCAGGTTGCCGGCCTGGGCCACGGGCACCCGCGCGGCCGCGCCGGCCGAGGTGCGCCAGGCGGTGGCGGTCACGCCGACGGAGCGGCGCTCGGGCACGATCACGCCGTCCGCGTCGAACGCGGAGCCGGCCCGGATGATGGCGCCGAGGTTGCGGGGGTCGGTGATGCCGTCGAGCGCGATCAGCAGCGGCGGGGTCCGCAGGTGCCCCTTCTCGTGCTTCGCGAGCGCGTCGAGGGCCAGGGCCGTGGCGTCCGCGTACTCATAGGGCGGGATCTGCAGCACGATGCCCTGGTGCACGGCCTCGCCGGAGAGGCGGTCCAGCTCCGGCTTGGTGTTCTCCAGGACCGGCACGCCCTGCTCGAGGCAGAGGCGCAGGGCCTCCTTGACGCGGTCGTCCATCTCGATGCGCACGGCCACGTGCAGCGCCTTGGCCGGGATGCCCGCGCGCAGCGCCTCGAGCACGGGATTGCGACCGGAGACCGTCTCATCCGTGAGCTTCACGCGGCCGCGGACCTGGTCCTTCACGGGACCGCGCTTGGCGGCCGAGCGCTCGGCCAGCTGCTTGGCGCGGTGCGCCTTGTGGTAGACCCGGTCCTCGGCCTTGGGGGTGGGTCCGCGGCCCTCGAGCGCCTTGCGACCGTGGCCGCCGGTGCCCTTCATGGGGCCCTTCTTGCCCTTGGGCTTGCGGGATCCGCCGGAGCGGGGTGCGGTGGACATGGCGGGACTCCTGCGGGCCGGGGACGGGGGCGGCGGCACGCGGGGCGCCGCCGGATCGCCCTCCAGTCTAGGTGTCAGTCCGCCAGGCGCCATGTGGCGCCGTCGGCGCCGTCCTCCACCACGACGCCGGCCGCGGCCAACGCGTCGCGGATGCGGTCCGCGGTGGCCCAGTCCTTGTCCGCGCGGGCCTGCGCCCGCGCCTCGATCTGCGACCGGACGAGCGAGTCGAGGGCGTCCGACACCGGGCCGGCCGCGGCGTCGTCGCCCTCGGGCACGTCGTCCAGGCCCAGCACCGCGGTCATGGCCTCCACCTCGGCCAGGCGGGCGGCCGCGGCGTCGAGGTCCTGCCCGGCCAGCGCCGAGTTGCCGGCGCGCACGGCCTCGTGCAGGGCCGCGAGCGCCTGGGGCACGTTGAGGTCGTCCTCCATGGCGGCGCGGAAGGCGGCGGGCACGCGGTCCGCGAGCGCCCCGTCGGGGGCGGGCGGGACGGCACCCGCGGCCCGGGCGCGGGCCGTGAAGCCCTCGATGCGCTCGACGGCGGCCTCGGCCTCGTCGAGGGCGCCGGGCCGGTAGTCGAGCTGGGAGCGGTAGTGGGCCTGCCCCAGGAAGTAGCGCACCGCCGTCGGGCGGGCCATGCCGAGCATCTCCTCGGGGGAGATCGTGTTGCCCACGGACTTGGACATCTTCTCGCCGCCGTAGGTGACGAGCCCGTTGTGCAGCCAGAAGCGGGCGAAGCCGTCACCGGCGGCCGCCGACTGGGCCAGCTCGTTCTCGTGGTGCGGGAACCGCAGGTCCAGGCCGCCGCCGTGGATGTCGAACTCGGCGCCGAGGTACTTCGTGGACATGGCCGAGCACTCCAGGTGCCATCCGGGGCGGCCGGCGCCCCAGGGCGACTCCCACACGGCGGTGGCGGGCTCGCCGGGCTTGGCGCCCTTCCACAGGGCGAAGTCGCGGGGGTCGCGCTTGCCGCGCGGGTCGGCGTCGGGGGCGTCCTGCATGTCCTCGACGCGCTGGCGGGTGAGCTCGCCGTAGCGCTCCCAGGACCGGACGTCGAAGTAGACGTCGCCCGAGCCGTCCTGCGCGGGGTAGGCGTGGCCGCGCTCCATCAGGCGCTCGATGAGCGCGAACATCTCGGGCACGTGGCCGGTGGCGCGCGGCTCATAGGTGGGACGGCGGACGCCGAGGGCGAGGTAGGCGGCGTCGAACGCCTTCTCGAACCGGTAGGCCAGGGCCCACCACGGCTCGCGGGCCGGGTAGAGGTCCGAGGCCTCGAAGCCGGCCTCGTGGGAGGCGGCCGAGCGGTCGAGGATCTTGTCGTCGATGTCCGTCACGTTCCGCACCGAGGTGACGCGCAGCCCGGTGGCCTCGAGCCAGCGGATGAGGATGTCGAACACGATCGCGCTGCGCACGTGGCCCACGTGCGGCATGCCCTGCACCGTGGCCCCGCAGTAGTACACCGACGCCTCGCCGGGCACGAGGGGCTCGAAGTCCCGGATCTGCGCGGTGCGGGTGTCGTAGAAGCGCTGGGCCATGGGGGCGCGGTCCTTCCGGAGGGGCGGGGTCCTGACGGGGCTCTGCCAGCCTAGTCGGTGCGCCGACGCGGGCTCAGGCCGCGGGGACGACGAGCGCGGTCGCGATCCCCACCAGCCCCTCCCTGCGCCCGATGAAGCCCAGCCGGTCCGTCGTGGCGGCGGAGACGGACACGGGGGCCCCGCCGAGGGCGGCGGACAGGGCGGCCTCCATCTCCGCGCGGCGCGTGCCCACCTTGGGCCGGGGTGCGACCACCTGGACCGCCACGTTCCCGACGGCGACGCCCGCCTCCGTCAGCAGGCGCAGCACCTCGCGGAGCATGTCCGCGCCGGAGGCGTCCGCCATCTCGGGCCGGTCGACGCCGAACACGGCCCCGAGATCGCCGAGGCCGGCGGCGGAGAGCAGGGCGTTGCACGCCGCGTGGGCGGCCACGTCCCCGTCCGAGGTCGCGGCCACCCCCCGCTCGCCGGGCCAGTGGATGCCGCCGAGCCACAGGGGCCGGGGGGCATCCTCGGGTGCCCACGCGTGCACGTCGGTGCCGATCCCCACGCGCGGCAGGGGGGCGGCCGCGACGGCGGGGCGGGTGGGCTGGCGCATGGAGGCCCCCTGGGGGGCGCGGCGGGCGAGCTCGAGGCGGGCGAGGTCGAGGTCGGCGGGGGCGGTGACCTTGAACGCGGCCGGGTCGCCGGGCACCACCACGACCTCGTGCCCCGCGGCCTCCATGACCATCGCATCGTCGGTGAGCGCCGCGGCGTCGAGCGTGGGGTCCGTGCGCACGGCCTCGTGGGCCGCCAGCAGGGTGTCCAGGTCGAAGCCCTGCGGCGTCTGGATCGCGCGCAGTCCGGCGCGGGCCGGCGTGGCCGCGACGACGTCGACGCCGCCCCGTCCGGGGGTGACCTGCTTGACGGTGTCCGTCAGCGGCAGGCCCGGGACCGCGGCGACCGCGCCGGTCCCGAGCGCCGCCGTCACGGCCCCGAACACGCTCGGCGGGGTCAGCGCGCGGGCCGCGTCGTGGACGAGGACACAGCGGGGCGCCCCCGCCGGGGCGAGGTCGGCCAGAGCGCCGGAGGCCGCGGCGAGTCCGGCGCGGACCGAGTCCGCGCGCTCGGCGCCGCCGGGCACGCAGTGCACGGGCACGTCCAGGCGCGGGCCGGCGTCGACCTCGGCGGCCACGCGGCCGGCATCGGCCTCCACCGGCGGGGTGAGCACCACGACGGCGTCCAGGGCGAGCCCGGCGGCGCGCGCGGCGGCGACGGACTCCAGGCAGTGGCGCAGGAGGGTGCGGCCGTCCGCGAGGGGGGCGAGGGCCTTGGGCAGCCCGGCGCCGAGGCGGGTGCCGGCGCCGGCGGCAGCGATCACGAGGGCGGTGGGCATGGCCTCATCCTAGGGAGCGCGCCGGTGCCCGTGGCCCGGGACCCCCTCCGGCGGCGCCGGACGGGCCGGGGACGAGACAGGGGAGGGGCCCGCGTCGTGGACGCGGACCCCTCCCCTGCCGTGTGCTGCCCGTCAGCCCTCGAGCACCTTGTCCAGGCGACCCTCGGCCTCCTCCTCGGTGACCTTCTTGGCCAGCGCCAGCTCGGACACGAGCACCTGGCGAGCCTTCGCGAGCATGCGCTTCTCACCGGCGGACAGGCCGCGGTCCTGGTCGCGGCGCCACAGGTCGCGGACGACCTCGGCCACCTTGTTGACGTCGCCACTGGCGAGCTTCTCCAGGTTCGCCTTGTAACGGCGGGACCAGTTGGTCGGCTCCTCCACGTGCTCGGCGCGCAGGACCTCCATGACGTGCTCGAGCCCCTCCGCATCCACGACGTCACGCACGCCGACGAGGTCGACGTTCTCCGCAGGGACCTCGATGGTCAGGTCTCCCTGCGCCACCTTGAGCTTGAGGTACATCTTCTCCTCCCCCTTGATGGTGCGCATCTTGATCTCCTCGATCCGCGCAGCACCGTGATGGGGGTAGACGACGGTCTCTCCGACCTCAAAAACCATGTTGTTGTGCCCCTTTCAGTCGTCTCATTCTATCATGCGGCCTCGTCATGCCGCGCGCGCCGTCACATCTTCGGCCTCCGGATGTGATAGTGGACGACCCGGCGCCACGGGCCGGCCGGCGTCCCGGGATGCGGTAGCCTGACCTGGCAGGACCCCTGCCTCGGGGCTCCTGAGCACGTCATCGCACCTGAGGAGACCTCTGTGAAGAACGCATCCCGGCCCGCCCGGCGCCACCTCGCCGCAGGTGCGCTGGCCGCGGTCGCCCTGCTGGGCGCCACCGGCTGCTCCGCCGTGAGCCCGATCGCCACCGCCATCCAGTACTCCCCCTCGGACGGCATCAACGGCCAGGAGCAGGACTTCCTGAGCTACCGCAACCTCGCCCTCGTCGGCGACGGCGAGTCGGGCCCCGCCCGCCTGATCGGCACCGTGGAGAACACCTCCGGCCAGGATCAGACCTACACCTTCCAGGCCGAGGGCGGCGGCTCCGCGACCCTGAAGGTCCCCGCCGGCGAGAGCCGCAAGCTCGAGGACGAGGCGAACACAACCGTCCTGGAGCGCGAGGGCGTGTGGGTCGGCGAGAACCTGCCCGTGACCGTCTCCGGCAACGGCGGCACCGCCGACCTGGCCGTCCCGCTGCTGAGCGCCACCCAGGAGCAGTACCGTGACCTGCTCCCCGAGGGAGTCGAGCCCTCGGAGGAGGATCTCGTCGGGCACCTCCACGAGGAGACCCACCACTACGGCGAGGAGCACTGACCTCCGCCGGGCCTGCGCCCGGCACGCCACGGCCCCGGCCCCACCGCGAGGTGGAGCCGGGGCCGTCGTCGTCCCGGGTGCAGCGCGCCGGTCAGGCCTCGAACTTGTAGCCCAGGCCGCGCACCGTGACGAGGTAGCGGGGGCTCGAGGGATCGGGCTCGATCTTGGAGCGCAGGCGCTTCACGTGCACGTCGAGGGTCTTGGTGTCCCCCACGTAGTCGGAGCCCCACACGCGGTCGATCAGCTGGCCGCGGGTGAGCACGCGCCCGGCGTTGCGCAGCAGCATCTCCAGCAGCTCGAACTCCTTGAGCGGCAGGGACACCTGCTCGCCGTCCACGGAGACGACGTGCCGCTCGACGTCCATGCGCACGGGGCCGGCGCTGATGGTCGCCGACATCGGCTCCTCCTGGTCCCCCTGACGGCGCAGCACGGCGCGGACGCGGGCCACCAGCTCACGCGAGGAGTACGGCTTGGTCACGTAGTCGTCCGCCCCGAGCTCGAGGCCGACGACCTTGTCGATCTCCGAGTCCTTCGCGGTCAGCATGATCACGGGGACGTTGGAGCGCTGGCGCACCTGACGACACACCTCGGTGCCGGACATCCCCGGGAGCATCAGGTCCAGGAGGATCAGGTCCGCGCTGTCGCGCTCGAAGACGCTCAGCGCCTCGTTGCCGTCGGCGGCGACGGTGACCTCGAACCCCTCCTTCTCCAGGAGGTAGGACAGGGGGTCGCTGAACGACTCCTCGTCCTCCACGATCAGAATGCGGCTCATGCGCTCGTCTCCTTCCGGGTCGGGGGTGCGGCCGAGGCGGTCACCCGGTGACCGCGCCGCTCGGTGACGTGGGCGGCACCCGGCGCGCCGTCGACGGCGACACCGTCCCCCCACTCGGGCAGGCGGATGGTGAAGGTCGACCCGCGGCCCGGCTGGGACCAGAGGGTGACCTCCCCTCCGTGGTTGATGACGACGTGCTTGACGATGCTCAGCCCCAGGCCCGTGCCGCCCGTCTGACGCGACCGCGCCGCGTCCACGCGGTAGAAGCGTTCGAAGACCCGCTCCTGCTCCTCCGGGCTGATGCCGATGCCCTGGTCCGTGACGGTGACCTGGGCGAGCCCGTCCACGGAGCTCAGGCCGATGCCCACCGTGGTGCCCTCCGGGGAGTAGCGCACCGCGTTGTCCACCAGGTTGCGCACCGCGGTCATCAGCTGGTCCTGGTCCCCGTGCACCACCGCGTCCACGCGGCCGCCCACGCGCAGCGCGATGCCGCGGTCCTCGGCGGTCAGGCGCAGGCGGTCCACGGCGTCGGCGACGACGGCGTTGAGGTCCACGGGCCCCCCGTCCTGGACCACGTCCTTGGCCTGCAGCCGGGAGAACTCGATGATGTCCTGCACGAGGGCCGAGAGCCGGCGGGACTCGACGCCCAGGCGTGCGGCGAAGCGACGCACCGCCTCCTCGTCCTCCGCGGCGTCGCCGATGGCCTCGGAGAGCAGGGAGATGGCGCCCACCGGCGTCTTGAGCTCGTGCGAGACGTTGACGACGAAGTCGTGGCGCATGGCCTCGGTGCGGGTCACGTCCGTGCGGTCGTCGGCGAGGATCAGGATGTACTCCTCGTCCAGCGGGGCCACGCGCAGCTCGACGACGAGGCTCGACTGCCCGAGGGGTCCTCGGGGCAGCTCCATGCGGCGCTCGACGATGACGCCGTCGGCCCGCACGGTCCGCGTGAGCTCCCGCAGCTGGTCCTGGACGAGCGAGTGCCCTCGCACGAGGCCCAGGGCGTAGGCCGCGGGGTTCGCGCGCACCACGCCGTCGACGTCGTCCACCACCGCGTACGCGCGGCCGACCACGGAGAGGACCTCGGCGGCGCCCGGGGCGAGGGTGGGTTCGCCGACCGTCAGGTCCACCGTCCGCGAGCGCTCGGACGCCCGGAAGGCCAGCATGGAGGCCACTCCGGTGAACAGTCCGACCGCTCCGCACAGCAGGCCGATGATGACGGGATCCACGGCACCAGACTAGCCTCTGGCGGCCCGGAGACGGGCTGCCCAGGCACCGCCAGACGCCGGACGATCGGCGTTCATGGGCCGTTCATCTTGCCCTGCCAGGGTGGACCGTTGCCCCGGGGAGTCGGGGTCGGCGGCGCACGGGCGTCGCCGGGGAGAGGAGACCATGCGCGAGCTCTACCGGGCCGACCTCGAGCGGCTGGGCCGCGACCTGAGCGAGATCGCCCGCCTCGTGCACCGCGCCATGATGGACGCGCAGGCCGCCCTCGAGGCGGCCGACGTGCACGGCGCCGAACGGGTCATCTCGGAGGACGCGCGGATCGACCAGCTGCAGGAGTCCCTCGACGAGCAGGCCGTGCGCATCCTGGCGCTGCAGGCGCCCGTGGCCACGGACCTGCGCACCGTCGTCGCCACGCTGCGGATGAGCTCCTCGCTCGAGCGCATGGGCGACCTCGCCCGCCACGTGGCCCAGCTGACCCGGCTGCGCTACCCCGAGCACGTCATCCCGGAACAGGTCCGGACCGTGATCACCGCGATGTGCGACGCCGCCGTGGAGGTGGCCGAGGAGGTCGTCCTGCTGCTCGAGACCCAGGACCTGGCGCACGGGGACCGGATCGACGCCCTCAACGAGGACGTCAACGCGCTGCACCTGTCCGTCTTCCGCGCGATCGCCGCCCCGGACTGGAGCGCGACGCCGGCCACCACCACGGACGTCACGCTGGCCTCGCGCTACCTCGAGCGGTTCACGGACCACGGCCTGTCCGTGGCCGCCAAGGTGCGCTACCTCGTCACGGGCGAGTGGGCGACCCACCGCCCGGACGCCACCGGCTCCTGACCGTCCCCGACGCCACGGGCCGGGCCCCCGGCGGGGTCCCGGCCCGTCGTCGTCGGACGCGTCAGTGCGCGGAGCCCTGGGCGGCCACGGCGGCGGCGCCGGCGGCGGCGGCCTCCGGGTCGAGGTAGCGGCCGTTCGCGGTGATCGGCTTGAAGTTCTGGTCCAGCTCGTAGACCAGCGGGATGCCCGTCGGGATGTTCAGGCCCGCGATGTCCTCGTCCGAGATGCCGTCCAGGTGCTTGACCAGGGCGCGCAGCGAGTTGCCGTGCGCGGCGATCAGCACGGTCTTGCCGGCCTTGAGGTCGGGCAGGATCTGCTCCTCCCAGTAGGGCAGCAGGCGGTCGATGACCTGCTTGAGGGCCTCGGTGCGGGGGGCGTCCTTGCCCAGGTCCGCGTAGCGCTCGTCGCCGATCTGGGAGAACTCGGAGTCGTCGTCCAGGGCGGGCGGCGGGGTGTCGAAGGACCGGCGCCAGACCATGAACTGCTCCTCGCCGAACTCCTCCTTCACCTGGGCCTTGTCCTTGCCCTGCAGGGCGCCGTAGTGGCGCTCGTTCAGGCGCCAGCTGCGCTTGACCGGGATCCACTGGCGGTCCGCGGCCTCGAGGGCCAGGTTGGCCGTGGTGATGGCGCGCTTGAGCAGGGACGTGTGGACCACGTCCGGGCGGATGCCCTCCGCCTCCAGCAGCTCACCGCCGCGGGCGGCCTCGGCGCGCCCCTTCTCGGTCAGCGGGACGTCCACCCAGCCGGTGAACAGGTTCTTCTCGTTCCATTCGCTCTGACCGTGCCGCAGCAGGACCAGCGTGTACGTGGTGTTCGCCATGTCACCATCCTAGGCGGACCCGTCCCGCCGCTCCCCTACGCTGGAGCCCATGGTGGAGAAGGCCCGGCGGCTGCGCGCGCGCACGACGCCCGGCCCAGTCCCGGCACGGGGCCCGCAGGGCCACATCACCCGCGGCACGACGGCGGCGCAGCGGATGCGCCGGGTGGACCGCTGGCTCACGGACGTGCACGGCCCCCTGCTGCGGCGCACTCCCCGCCCGCTGGCCGTGGACCTGGGCTTCGGCGCGGAGCCGGTGACCGCCGTCGAGATGGCCCAGCGGCTGCGCGTGCAGAACCCGGCCCTCGAGCTGGTGGGCCTCGAGATCGACCCCGCTCGGGTGGCCCGGGCCCGGGAGCGGGCCGGCGACCTGCCGGGGGTCACCTGGGCGGTCGGCGGCTTCGAGCTGCCCGTGCCGCGGCCGCCCACCGTGGTGCGCGCGTTCAACGTGCTGCGCCAGTACCGGGAGGAGGACGTGCCCGCGATCTGGTCCCTGCTGTGCGCGGGGCTCGCCGACGACGGCGTCCTCGTGGAGGGCACCTGCTCCGAGGACGGCCGGCGGGCGGCCTGGGTGGACCTGCGTCGGGACGGGCCCGCGAGCCTGACCGTGGCCCTCCGGCTGGGGTCCTTCGCCCGCCCCTCGGACGTGGCGGCGCGCCTGCCGAAGGTCCTCATCCACCGGCACGTACCCGGCGAGCCCGTCCATCGGCTCCTGGCGGAGGCCGACGCCGCGTGGGCCGCGCACGCCCCGCTCGCGGCCTACGGGACGCGGCAGCGGTGGCTGGCGACGGTCGGCACGCTCCGCGCGGCGGGCTGGCCCGTGCTGGGCGGCCCGCACCAGTGGCGGCGCGGGGAGCTGAGCGTGCGCTGGGCGGCGGTGGCGCCGTCGTCATGAGGGCGGCGCCGACGGCGCGGGACCCTCAGCGGCGCAGGGCCGGGCCCATGTCCTGGCGGGGGCCGGCGAGGTAGACGCACGCCACGCACGCGGCCACGAGGCCGAACATGCCCATCCCGCCGCCGGCGAGCACGCCGAGGAGCCCGACGACGGCGGCGACGCCGGTGAGGATCAGCCAGAAGCTCCTGTCCCGGCCCCCGATGCGGGCGAAGTCGTCGGGGCGGCGCCGGACGACGTCCACCAGCGCCCAGACCTCGAGCCCGAGCGCGGCGATCGCCAGGACGCGGAACAGCCAGTGGTCGACGAGCAGGGCGAAGTGCATGGGGGCGCTCATGCCGGTCAGTCTAGGCGGTCGGCCCGGACGGGTTCCCTCCCCGTCCGGGGCGGCGTCTAGGCTCGAGGCGTGAGCACCCAGACCGAGCATCGCGGCCTGTTCGTCGCCGTCGAGGGACCGGACGGATCCGGCAAGTCCACCCAGGCCCGCGCCCTGACCGAGGCCCTGCGCGCCGCGGGCCACGAGGTGGTGCTCACGCGCGAGCCCGGCGGCTCGGACCTGGGCGAGACGCTGCGGGAGCTGCTGCTGGACCCCGGGCACGCCCCCGTGGACCCCCGCACCGAGGCGCTGCTGTTCGCCGCGGCCCGGTCCGCCCACGCCGTCCGCACGCTGCGCCCCGCGCTGGCCCGGGGCGCCGTCGTCGTCACGGACCGGTATGTGGACTCGTCCGTGGCCTACCAGGGCGCGGCGCGCGGGCTGGGCGAGGCGCGGATCGCCGCCCTGAACGAGTGGGCCACGGACGGCCTCGTCCCCGATCTGACGGTGCTGATCGACGTGGACGCGGCCACCGCCGCGGACCGGCGTGACCGGCGCGCGGCGGAGGGCGAGGGCACCCCCGACCGCATGGAGCGGGAGACGGCGGACCGGCACGAGGCCCTGCGCGCCGCCTTCCTCGCGCGCGCGGCGGCCGCGCCCGAGCGGTACCTCGTGCTCGACGGCGCGCTGCCGCCGCAGGAGCTCACCGCCCGCGCGCTGGCCCGCGTCACCGCCCAGGCGGCCGACCGATGACGGCCCCCGCCCCCGCCGTGTTCGCGGACCTCGCGGGCCAGGAGGCCGCGGTGGCCCAGCTGCGCCGCGCCGCGGCCGAGGACCGTCCCACCCACGCCTGGATGTTCACGGGCCCGCCCGGCTCCGGCCGGTCGACGGCGGCGCGTGCGTTCGCCGCGGCCCTGCAGTGCGAGGTCGCGGACCCGGCGGCGCGCGGCTGCGGCGAGTGCCACGCGTGCCGCACCGTCCTCGGCGGCACCCACCCGGACGTGACCGTGCTGGCCACCGAGGCGGTGAGCTATCGGATCGAGGACGTCCGCGCCCTCGTGGAGGCCGGCCAGTCCACCCCCGCCACCGGGCGCTGGCGGATCTTCCTCATGGAGGACGCGGACCGCATGACGGAGCGCGCCACGAACGTGCTGCTCAAGGCCATCGAGGAGCCGCCGGCCCGCACGATCTGGATGCTGTGCGCCCCGTCCCCCGCGGACGTGCTCCCCACCGTCCGCTCCCGCTGCCGGCTGATCACGCTGAGCATCCCCGCCGTGGAGCAGGTGGCGGAGCTGCTGCACCGCCGCGACGGGCTGGACCGCGAGACGGCGCTCACCACCGCCCGGATCTCCCAGTCGCACGTGGGCATGGCCCGCCGCCTCGCGCGGGACCCGGAGGCCCTCGAACGCCGCGAGCGCATCCTCTCCCTGCCGCTCCAGGCCACCGCCGTCTCCGACGCGATGGCCCTGGCCGCCACGTTGGCCGAGGTGTCCAAGGCCGAGGCCGAGTCCGCCGCCGAAGCCCGGGACGCCGAGGAGCTCGAGGCACTGCGCCGCTCCCTGGGCCTCGAGCCCGGCGAGCCCGTCCCGCCCAAGCTCCGCCACCACGTCAAACGGCTCGAGGAGGACCAGACCCGCCGGCGGCGCCGCGCCGTCCGAGACTCGCTGGACCGGGCCATGATCGACGTCATGGGCCTGTTCCGGGACGTGCTGCGCGTGCAGCTGGGGGCCGACGGCGAGCTCATCAACGAGCACCGTCGGGACGAGATCGAGGCGTACGCCCGCGGCACCGCCGGCGACTCGGCCGAGGTGCTCGCCCGGATCGACGCCGTCACCACGGCCCGCGAGCGCATCGCCGCCAACGTGCCGGAGCAGCTGGCCCTCGAAGCCATGATGCTGGCCCTGCTGCCCCGCCGGGTGCGCACCCCGCGACGTCGCTGAGCGGCCGCGCCGGGTGGACCGGCGCCGGCTCAGCGGGTGCGGACCACCAGGTCCGGCACGTCGGCCAGGCCCGGCACCACCCGGTCCGAGCCCGCCGCCAGCAGGACGTGGTCCGCGTCGCGACCCGTGCGCACGCCGACCACGAGTCCGGCCCCGGCGCGGCGCCCGGCCGTCATGTCCTCCGCGGTGTCCCCGACCACGAGGACGCTGCGGACGTCCTCCAGGTCGAGACCGAGCAGGGCGGTGAGGATCATGTCCGGGTAGGGGACGCCGCGGCCGGCGTCGTCCGGGGAGAGGCTGAGATCCGCCAGGCCCATCCACCCCAGCGACTCGAGGATCATGTTCTGGGTGTGGCGGGCGTAGCCGGTGCACAGGCACACGTGGAGGCCGAGGGCGCGCAGGCGGATGAGCGCCTCCTCCGCGCCCGGCACGGCCCGGACGCCGTGCTCAGCCAGCAGCGCGTCGAAGGTCGCCTCGAACGTGCGGGTCGCCGCCGCGGCCACCGCCCGGTCGGCGAACACGCGGGGGAAAACGGCCGTGCGCGAGGTGGGCCGGAGCGCGCGGAACCGCCGCGCGGCGTCGTCGTGCTCCGGCGTGCCCGCCGGGACGCCGTGCTGGTCCAACGAGCGGGCGAACGCCGTGTCCTGGAGCCCGTGCTCCACGATGGACGTGCCGGACATGTCCACCACGGCCAGGCGGAGGGGCACGGCCGACGAAGCCGCGGCGGGGGGTGCCGGGGTGCGAGGGGCGTGGGGCAGGCTCATGCGTCTCCCGTCGACGGTGTGTGCCCACCAGGGAACCGTCCTCGTCTGGCCACGGCATGGCCTGGGGGTGAACGCCCGCGGAAGGGGCGGGCCACACTCGGTGGCCCGCGCACCCGGCCGCGCGGTGGAATCGGGGCCGCGAAACCGGTATGCTCGTCAGCCGTGGCCGTTCACGGTCGCGTGCCTCCTTAGCTCAGCTGGCCAGAGCAGCTCCCTCGTAAAGAGCAGGTCGCCGGTTCGAATCCGGCAGGGGGCTCCCCCGGACCCCGCCGCGTGACCACGCGGCGGGGTCCTCTCGTCTCCGGGCCGGCCCTCCGGGGCGCGCCGCCGTCAGAGCCCGGCTCCCAGCTCCTCCGCCCGGTCCAGGTGGCCGAGGGTGCGTTCGGCGTGCCGGCCGACCGACTCCGCCGAGCCCTGGCCGAGCCGGTACAGGGCGAGGGCCTGGGCGGTGGCGGCCAGCTCGTGTGCGGCGCGGGAGAGCTCACGGTGGACGTCGGCGGCCTCGGCCGGGATGTGCTCGCCGTCGCCCTCGTGGTCCCGGTGCAGGCGGACGCACAGGGCACGGACCGCGGGGAGCCGTTCCGTGAGGACGTTGCCGGCGTGGACCACGCCGTTGCGCTCCTCGTGGCTCAGCACGTCCGTGCCCCGCTGGCCCTCCAGCACCTGCCAGTAGCGGTCCAGGGCCCGGCCGAGGCGGTCGTGGGCACGGCGCCACAGCCCTGTGCCGAGCTCGCGGTCGTCGGCACGCTCCTGACGGAAGCGTGCGAAGGGCCCCCTCATGCGCGGTCGCCGGACGGCCGGCGCGCGTCGGCGGGGTCGGTGACGAGCACGACCTTGCCCGTGCGGGTGGCGGAGTCGAACCAGTCGAACGCCTCGGCGGCCTCGGCGAGCGGGAAGCACGCCCCGACGCTCGCGTCGATGCGGCCCGCCGCCACCAGGGGCCACACGGCACGTTCGGCCGCGGCCACGATCCCGGCCTTGTCCACGACCGAGCGGGAGCGGAGCGTCGCCCCCGTGAGCCAGCCGCGCTTGACCACCAGCTTCATGATGTTGAAGTCCTCCGGGACGGCGCCGCCCTGGACCGCGAGCGTCACGATGCGTCCCTCGGGGGCGAGCGCGGACACGTTGGGCGCCAGGTACGGGGCGCCGACGACGTCGAGGATGACGTCCGCGCCGTGGCCGTCCGTGACCTCCTTGACCCACGGGGCGAAGGCACCGGACTCGGCGGCGCGGTGGTCGAACATGTGCTCGGCGCCCAGCCGCCGGCCGAGCGCCACCTTCTCCGGGCCGCCGGCGGTGCCCAGCACCCGTGCACCGAGCGCGGCGAGGAACTGGACGGCGAAGGAGCCGATGCCGCCGGTGGCGCCGTGCACGAGCACCCGGTCCCCGGCCTGGACGCCTGCCCGGCCCACGAGCGCCGAGTGCACCGTGCAGGCGACCTCCGGCAGGGCCGCCGCCTCGACGAGGCCGACGCCGTCGGGGACGGCCATGAGCTGGCCCGCCGGCACGGCGACGTACTCGGCGAAGCCGCCGCCGGCCAGGAGCGCGCACACCCGGTCACCGACGGCGAAGCGCCCCTCACCCGGCATCCCGGCCTCGGGTCCCAGCGCCGCCACGGTGCCGGAGACCTCGAGCCCGGGGATCTCGGAGGCGCCGCGCGGCGGCGGGTAGCGGCCCTCGCGCTGCGCGATGTCCGCGCGGTTGAGACCCGCGGCGGCCACGTGCACCAGCACCTCGCCCGGGCCGGGGTCCGGCACGGGCTCGTGGCCCACGCGGACGACGCCGTTGTCGCCGGCGCCGGTGAATCGCACGGCGCGCATCTGTGCGGGGACGTCCATGGGGGTCTCCTCCTCTGGTCGGGGGTCGAGGGTCCATCCTCGCGCGCGGGGGGCCGGACTCGCCACCGGTCGCCCGCCGGGCCACGGGCTAGAGTGGGTCCTCGACGCGGCGGCCCACGCCGTCGCGGTCAGGCCCGGGATGGTTGTCCGAGCGGCCGAAGGAGCCGGTCTTGAAAACCGGTGTGCGGTGACCCCGTGCCGAGGGTTCGAATCCCTCACCATCCGCGTGCACACGACGAGAGGCGGGGGGCCGGCCCGCCCCCCCCCCC
>NZ_JAPVLT010000009.1:0-62243 GCF_027158145.1 Micrococcus sp. H39-S4 | reverse complement strand
CAGAGCACGACCTTGCCCGTGCGGGTGGCGGCGTCGACCCAGTCGAACGCCGCGGCGGCCTCGGCGCGCGGGAAGCACGCCCCGACGCTCGCGTCGATGCGGCCCCCCGCCTCTCGTTCACCTGGGGGCCACCTGGATGTGATGGACTCCGCGCGTCACCCCGCCGTCCACCGGCGGCGCACCTCTGTCATCACGCATCCCGGGGAGAGCCATGCCCAGCCTGTTCCGCCGCCGTGCCGTCACCACGGCCGCCTGCACCGTCCTCGTCCTCGCGCCCGCGAGCGCGGCGCCCGCCCTGGCCGTGGAGACGGCCGCCGCGGACGAGACCACCATCTCGATCCTGTCCTTCAACGACTTCCACGGCGCGCTGTCCGCGGACTACATCGGCACGCAGTTCGCGGACACCGTGGAGGACTACCGCACCGCGTTCGAGGCCGAGCACGGCGCCGGCTCCACGCTGCTGACCAGCGCCGGCGACCTGATCGGCGGCTCGAAGTCCGTGTCCAACGTGCAGCAGGACAACCCGACGATCGACGTGATGAACGCGCTCGGCCTGGCCTCGCTGACCGCCGGCAACCACGAGTTCGACAAGGGCCTGGACGACCTGCAGGGCCGCGTGGAGTCCCGGGCCCAGTTCCCGGTGCTCTCCGCCAACCTGGTGGACCCGACGAGCAAGGAGCCCGTCCTCACCTCGCACGCCGTCTTCGACGTCAACGGCGTGCGCGTCGCGGTCATCGGCGCCTCCCCCAACGAGCTGTACGCGACCACCACCGGCGCGGGACTGAAGGGCAACGAGGTCCTCGACGAGGTCGCCGCCGTGAACGCGGTCGCGGACGAGCTGGAGGCCCAGGACGCCGCCGACGTGATCGTGGCCTCGTACCACGACGGCGCCGCCGGCGCGGGCGAGCTGGCCGCCGAGCGGGCGGCCCGGGCCGAGTTCGACCGCATCGTCGGCGAGACCTCCTCCGCCGTGGACCTCATCTTCAACGCCCACACCCACCAGCTCTACCAGTACGACGCCGCGGCCGGCGGCGCCCACCGCCCCGTGATCCAGGCGGGTGCCTCCGGCAGCCACCTGGCCGCCGTCGAGCTGACCGTGGGCGCCGACGGCGAGGTCACCGGGCTCACCCCGCGCCTGCTGGCCCGGTCCACGCAGGCCCCCGCCGAGGCCGCCGCGGAATCCCCCGTCACCGCCCAGGTGTACGCGATCGAGCAGGAGGCCGTCGCGGTCTTCGAGGACCTGCAGGGCGAGGTCGTGGCCGACCTGTCCGCCTCCATCACCACCGACTACCAGACGCTCATCGACGCCGGCGGCTCCTGGAAGGCCGGCGGCACGCGCGCCGCCGAGACCACCCTGGGCACCTGGGTGGGCGACGCCGTCAAGCACGCCGCCGAGCAGGCGAACCCCGAGGTGGACCTCGGCGTGACCAACCCCGGCGGCCTGCGCTCCGAGCTGCTGACGGACCGCTTCACCGACGGCGGCGCGTTCCCGGCCAAGCCGGCCGACCTCGTCGGTCGCCTCACCCTGGGCGAGCTGCTCGACATGGCGCCGTTCGGCAACACCATCACCTACTTCGACATCCCGGGCTCCTCCATCAAGCTGGCCCTCGAGGAGAACTGGCGGAACGACGTGCGCAAGTTCACCCTCGGCTGGTCCGAGGAGCTGACCTGGACCTACGACGAGTCCCGCCCGCAGGGGGACAAGGTGACCGGCGTGTGGATCGACGGCGAGCCGCTCCAGGCGGACCGCATGTACACGGTGGCCAGCCAGTCGTTCCTGGCCGACGACACCTGGACGACGCTCGGGGACCCGACCAAGGCCCCCGACGGCTACACCGCCTTCGCGACCGGCCGCCAGAACTTCGTGAACATGGGCCTGTTGGACTCCCAGGCGATCACGGACTACGCCCGCGCCCAGGACGCGGCCCACGGCGCCGTCGCCCCGGACTTCGGCAAGAACGGCGTGCCGGTCACCGACGCCCCCGCCTCGGTCGAGGCCGGGCAGGCCGTCGGCCTGACCCTCGGGGACCTCGTGGTGGACTCCGACGGCGCCCCCGCGGCGACCGCGGTCGACGTCGCCTTCCGCACGGCCGACGGCACCGAGACCGCCCTGGGCACCGTGGCCGTCCCCGCGGGCTCCGAGACCGTCACGCTCTCCGGGATCACCGCCCCCGCCGCGGCGGGCACGGGCGAGCTCGTGATGACCGTGCGCTACGCCGACGGCAGCACGACCGTGGTGCGCCATGCCCTCGAGGTCACCGCGGCCCCGTCCCCCACCGAGCCGGAGCAGCCCGCCCCGACCCACCCGGGCAAGGGTCATGGCAAGGGCCATGACAAGGGCGCCGACCACCCGGGCAAGGGCCGCGTGAAGGGCGAGGACCACCCGGGCAAGGGCCGCGGCGTGCAGCGCGGCGCCGCCACGCACCCCGTCTTCTCCGCCCATGCCTGGCTGACCGCCGCGGGCCTGCCGCGCTGACCCATCGAGAACGAGACCGAGGACGACATGACCCCCCTGCCCCGCTTCGCCGCGCGCACCGCGGTGACCACCGCCGCCCTGGCCCTGCTCGCCCCCGCCGTGGCCCTGCCCTCCCAGGCCAGCCCGGCCGGCGACTCCCTCGTCATCAACGAGGCATACACCAACGGCGGCTCCGCGAACGCCGTGTACACCCACAAGTTCGTGGAGCTCTACAACCCCACCGACCAGCCGATCAACCTCGACGGCTGGTCCCTGCAGTACCGCTCCGCCGCCGGCACGGCCGCGACCCAGGGCACGGTCGCGCTGTCCGGCACGGTGCCCGCGAAGGGCCACTTCCTGGTCTCTGGCGGCTCCAACGGCACCGCGGGCGCGGCCCTGCCGCAGGCAGACCTCGTGGCCGGCGGGGCGTTCAACCCCGCGGGCACCAAGGGCACGATCGTGCTCGCGCGCCAGGCGGGCACCGTGACGGACCTGCCGGTCGGCTCCGTGGTGACCGGCCAGGTGCCGGGCGTCGCGGACGTGCTCGGCTACGGAGCCACGAACACCTTCGAAACAGCGGCTGCCGGCGCCCCCTCGGCCAACTCGGACCCGAAGTCCCTCACCCGCACGAACGGCGTGGACACGGACGACAACAGCGCCGACTTCACCGTCACCGACCAGGTCACCCCGACCAACGCCGCCGCCACCGGCGGCGAGCCGACCCCGGAGCCCGAGCCGCAGCCGACCCCGGCCGAGCGGATCACCATCGCCCAGCTCCAGGGCACCGGCACGGCCACCCCGTACGCCGGGCGCCAGGTGACCACCACCGGCGTCGTCACCGCCGTGTACTCCACGGGCGGCTACGACGGCTACTACATCCAGACCGCCGGCACCGGCGGCGACACCCCCGACGCCACCCCGGGCGCCTCCGACGGCGTGTTCGTGTACTCGCCGGACACGGTCGGCTCCGTGACGCTCGGCGACCACGTCCAGGTCACGGGCGAAGCGGCCGAGCACTACGGCCTCACGCAGATCAAGGTCGCCGCCGGCGGCGTGCTGCCGGTCGCCGAGCCCGGCGCCGTGGCCCCCACGCCGGTGGAGTTCCCGCTGGAGGAGGCCGACCGTGAGGCGCTCGAGGGCATGGTCCTCGCCCCGCAGGGCGACTGGACGGTCACGGACAACTACTCCCTCAACCAGTACGGCTCCCTCGGCATCGTCCCCGGCACCACGCCGCTGGACAACCCGACGTCGGTGGCTCGGCCCGGCGCCGAGGCCCAGGCCGTCGCGGCCGCCAACGCGCAGCAGCTGATCGTGCTCGACGACGGGGCCACCACGAACTTCATGCGCTCGCCGGGCAACCAGAATCCGCTGCCGTACCTGGACGCGGACCAGCCGGTGCGCGTGGGCGCGGGCCTGGAGTTCACCACCGGAGTCATCCTCGACTGGCGCTTCGACGCGTGGTCCTTCCAGCCGCTGGGCCACCTCACCGATGCCACGGCGGCCGCCGTCCAGCCCGTGACGATCGAGGACACCCGCCCGGCCGAGGCCGCCCCCGAGGCGGTCGGCGGCAACGTCACCGTCGGCAGCTTCAACGTGCTCAACTACTTCACGACCCTGGGTCAGGACGTGGCCGGCTGCAGCGCCTACCGCGACCGCGCCGGCAACCCCGTCACCACGAACGGCTGCCTGCCGCGCGGCGCCTACACCTCCGAGGCGTTCGCCCGCCAGCAGGAGAAGATCGCGGCCGCGATCAACGGCCTCGGCACCTCGGTGGTCGCGCTCGAGGAGATCGAGAACTCCGAGAAGTTCGGCCTCGACCGGGACCACGCGCTGGCCCACCTCGTGGAGGCCCTCAACGCGCAGGCCGGCGAGCAGCGCTGGGCCTACGTGGCCTCCCCGACCGCGCGTCCCGCGCTCGCGGACGAGGACGTCATCCGCTCCGCGTTCATCTACCAGCCGGCCGAGGTCACCCCGGTGGGCGAGTCGGTGATCCTGGACGACCAGACGAACTTCGACAACGCCCGCGAGCCGATGGCCCAGCTGTTCCGCGCCGCCGACGGCACGTCCGAGGGGGCGGCCGGCACCGACTTCGTGGCGATCACCAACCACTTCAAGTCCAAGGGCGGCTCGGGTGCGACCGGGGACAACGTGGACGCGGGCGACGGCCAGGGCGCGTACAACGCGGACCGCGTGGGCCAGGCCGAGGCCCTCGTGGCCTTCGCCGAGCGCATGAAGGCCGAGACCGGCACCGACCGCGTCCTGCTGATGGGCGACTTCAACGCCTACGAGAAGGAGGACCCGATCCGCGTGCTCGAGGCGGCCGGGTACCTCTCGCAGGGCGCGCTCACGGGCGAGTACTCGTACGCGTTCGGCGGCGCCGTCGGCAGCCTGGACGGGATCTACGCCTCGCCGTCGGCGGCGACGGCGATCACCGGCCAGGACATCTGGATGATCAACGCGAACGAATCCGTGGCACTGGAGTACTCGCGCCACAACTACGTGGTCGAGGACCTGTACTCCGCGGACCAGTGGCGGTCCTCGGACCACAACCCGATCCTGGTGGGCCTCCAGCTCGACGCGCCCGTGACCGAGCCGACCCCGGAGCCGGAGCCCTCCCCGGGCGAGACCTGCGACGGCGTGACCGATCCGCGCGGCGTGCCGGGCAAGCCCGCGAACTCCGTGCGCGAGTGGCTGCGCTGCGTCGGCGCGACCCCGGGTCACGGCGGCGACCACCCGGGCAAGGGCCACGGCCCGGAGCACCCCGGCAAGGGCCGCGGGCCGGTCCGTCCCTGACGGGACGCGGGGCGCCGCACCCGGCATGACGACGGCGGGGCCGTCCGGGAGCAACCCGGACGGCCCCGCCGTCGTCGTGGGGGCTCAGCCGGCGAGCACGGCCGTCGCGGCGGCGTCGGCGTCGGCGAGGAAGAGGGCACGTCCGGCCGGATCGGCCCCGGCCTCGGCCGCGATCGCGGTGCCCCACTGCACGCCCGAGAGCTGCAGGCCCAGCACGAACACGTCCGCGTGGACCGTGCCGTCCGCGGCCCGCAGCCGGTACGGGCGGGCCGTGACGTCGAAGCCGGTGGCGGGCACGCGCACACCCTCCTCGTCCTCCCACGTCCCGGCCGCGGCGACGCCGTCCGCCAGCATCTGACGGACCAGCGGGGAGGCGGCGGCCTGCACGCGGTTGGGCGGCATCATCGCCTCCACCAGCCAGGCCCCCTCGACGACGGCGGGCCCCAGCGAGTCCTGCGCTCCCACCTGGGGGCTGTGGGCGGTGAATGCGTGTTCCTCGGCCTCGACCACGGGCGCGGGGCCGGCCCAGGTGAGCAGGCCGGCCCGGTGCACCGCGAGCATCTGCTCCACGCGCCACAGGGGCGGGCCGGAGGCGAGGCCCTCGACCAGCGGCTCGAACCAGCCCTGGACGTCCCGGATGCGGGAGGCCTCGGTGATCCGGCCCTCGGCGACCCACGCCTTGATCCGCAGTCGGCCGGCATGAAGCGCGCCGACGGCCATCATGAACGGGGACTCCTCCCCGAGGGCGGCCTCGACGCAGGTCTGCTCCATGAGCTCCGCGACGGCCCGCTGATAGTCCTCATGGGAGGCGAACACGGCGTCCTCGAACGGGGACCCATAGGCCAGGATGTCGAGGAAGCGCCGGCCGGGGGCGTACCGCTGGAGGAGCTCCTCGGCGTGCGCGGAGGTCACGGGGGCGCCGCGGCCGGCCTCCTCGAGCTGGCCGACGAGCTCCCCGAGGAATCGGCGCGCCTCGACGGGGCCGCCGAGGATCTCGGGCTGGGCCCGGACGAGCGTGGCGTAGTAGTGCCGGACCACGTCGCGGTGCAGCAGCGGCCAGAGGTGCTCGGCGAGGTCCAGGGCCCCGTGCCGGGCGGCGAGGGCGTCCACGGCGGCGTCGGAGAGGTAGCTGAGGGTGACGCCGCGGGGCACGAAGGCGTCCACCTCAGCCTTGGGCAGGTACGGGATGCCGCGGCGGGACATCAGGTGCAGGCGCGGCTCGTCCCCCGACGGCTCGTACCGCAGGGCCCGGCCGGGTCCGTCGCCGGTGCGGCGGTACACCCCGCCCCGGCCCTGGGTGAGCTGGGCCAGCAGGTCGAACGCGTTCAGGCCCATGCCCCGCACGAGGACGTCCGCCCCGGCCTCCACGGTCTCCCAGTCCACGTCCGAGGGGATCTGCGGGCCCTGGTAGTGCAGCTCGTCCCTGCCCCGCGCGGCGGCGGCCATCCGGTTCTGGCCGGGGCTGAGCTCCGCAGGCTGATGGCCCAGACAGAGCACGACGGCGTCCGCGTCGAGCGCGGAGACCGCACCGTCGGCGTCCCGCAGCTCCAGGCGGGCGCCGCCGTCGGGCCGGGGGTGCAGGGCGGTGGCCTCCGCGCGGTGCTCGACGACCTCGACGACCTCGGGGCGGGCGCGCAGCCCCGCGACGACGTCCTTGTACAGGTGCCGGAGGTAGCGCCCGTAGACCGCTCGGGCCGGGTACTGGTGGCGGCGCACGCCGAGGCTGGCCTCCGGGTGCACGCGACGCCACTGGTCGAAGGTCTGCGCGGCGGTGGAGGGGCGCAGACCGGGGTTGTCGGCGGCGCACGCGGTCGGGAAGAACGCGGGGGTGTTCATGAGGTACAGCTCGGACTGGTCCGTGCGCCACACCCGCCCTGGCCCGGGCGGATAGGGGTCCACGACGTCGATGCGCAGCCGCCGGGGGTGTGCGTCCGGGGCCGCGCCCTCGAGTCGGGCGAGGATCCGCTCCAGCAGCATGACGCCGCGGGGGCCGGCTCCCACCACTGCGAGGCGGCGCTCGGCCACCAGGGGCTCGGACATGGGGCCTCCACTCTCCTCGGGATCGTTTTCACGCCTGCGGCGCGCGTATTCCACACAATATCGGTGGCCGTCAAGGGTCGCGGACCGCATGCGCCACACTCCCACCGATCCCCCAGGATCCACAGCAGGCCCGGACGAAGAATCCGCGGAATCATGCGGATCACACCGAGATTCTGGGAGAAGTCTGGGAATTGGGAATCTGGGGGGCCGATGGTTGACGCCACTCGGGCCCATGGGGAATTGTGAATGAGCGTAAGGCAACAAAACACCAATTCAGAAGGAGAATTCCTCATGGACCGCAACGCTCTCGACCAGCTGCAGAACTCCACCGTCTTCGCCACCGACGGCGACAAGATCGGCTCCGTCGGTCAGGTCTACCTCGACGACGTCACCAACGAGCCCACCTTCGTCACGGTGAAGACCGGCCTGTTCGGCGCCCGCGAGACCTTCGTGCCGCTGCAGCAGGCCCAGACCACCGCCGACGGCATCACGGTGCCCTTCGAGAAGTCCTTCGTGAAGGACGCCCCGAACGTGGACGCGGACGGCTCGCTGACCCCCGAGGAGGAGCAGCGCATCTACGAGTACTACTCCATGGAGTACTCCGCCGCGGATCACGACGGCGACGTGCGTCGTGACGACGTGCGCACCGACGCCGGCGCCGCCGGCGTGGCCGGCACCGCGGGTGTGGCCGGCGTGGCCGACCGCCGCGACGAGGCCGTCGTGGACGGCGACCGCCGCGACGTGACCGACCGTGACCGCCGCGACGTGACCGACGCCGACTCCGTCGTCGTCAAGGACGAGCACCTGAACGTCGGCACCGAGCGCCGCGCCTCCGGCCGCGTCCGTCTGCGCAAGCAGGCCTACACCACCACCGAGACCGTCGAGGTGCCCGTCACCCGCGAGGAGGTCGTGGTGGAGCGCGAGTCCGTCGACCCGAACTCCGCCGAGGCCCGCACCGCCGGCCGCGACGGCGACGTCGAGGTCACCACCTACGAGGAGACCCCGGTCGTCAACAAGACCGTGGACGCCGAGAAGGTCTCCCTGGGCAAGCGCCAGGTGCAGGACACCGAGACGGTGACCGAGGAGGTCCGCCACGAGGACGTCAAGGTCGACGGCGACGCCACCGATCGCGACCTCGACGGCCGCAACGACCGCAAGGATCGCATCTGATCTGAACGGACGCGTCGGCCTCAGGCCGGACGGCTGACAGATCACGCGGGGCCCCGGATCCATGGATCCGGGGCCCCGCTCGTGCGCGATGGTGATCCGTCCGTGAGCACGCCGCTCCTTTGCCCTGCCCTGGCCTGGCGCGCTAAACTGAACCGGTCTGACCGCGCGTCGCCCCGTGCGAGGCGCGCCGGATGGAGGAGACGTGCCAGAGCGGCCGAATGGACTTCACTGCTAATGAAGGGCTCGACGAAAGTTGGGCCGGGGGTTCAAATCCCCCCGTCTCCGCCAGAGAGGGCCGGAATCCACGCGATTCCGGCCCTCTTCGCGTCTGTACGCGGGGACCTGACATACCGACCGGCTGGTGACTAGCCCTCCCCGCGGCGCTCGCGCATGCGGCGCAGCAGCTCGTACGCCTCCGGGACGGAGAGCTCCGAGTGGCTGGACAGCTGGACGGCGGCGGACTCGAGGTTGCCGTCCCGCACCATGGCGGAGAGCTGGTCGCGCAGCCACGGCGGCAGGTCCTGCGAGGAGAGGCGGACGGAGTCCGTCCCCCGCATCACCTCGACCTCGAAGGGGAGCTCCTCCTCGGCGGGGGCGGCGGTCCACTCGGCCGGGACGGTCAGGGTGGTCAGCTCATCGGCGGGCGTCGCCGTCGGACGCGGCGCAGCTGAGGCGTGGTCGGTGTCCTGCTGGGCGTCGTCCTCGGCCACAGCGTCAGAGGTCTCGCGTTCGGTCGTCTGGGCGTCCGGCTCCCTCCGCCCGCTCAAATCCTGTCCGGGCCGCTTCGGCCCGGGGGTCTCGGCCGGGACCGCGTCGTCCCGGTGGGGCTCTCCATGGTCGTCGGGAACGGGCCCCGCGACTCCGGCGGACGTGGCGTCCGGTTCCTGCACCGGCTCGGAGTAGACCTGCGGATGCACGGCGAGGGACTGCACGTCCATGACGGCGTCCTTCAGGCCGCGTCCCGTGTGGGCGCGGTAGTCGCGCACGGCCTCCATCACGCGGCTCTGGGCGATGTGCCCGTACACGCGCCGATGGGCGTCCTCGTCCAGCAGCCCCGCCGCCAGACGCGCCCGCTCCGGTCCGATGTCCAGCCCGCGACCGGACGGCGTGCGCTGATCCGCCGCCTGACGCGCTCGACCGGCCGACATCCACCGGGCGGCGGCGAACGCGAGGGCGCCGATGACGACCACCGCGAGGACAGGGACGAGATATTCCATGCCTCCAGTCTAGGTGTGGCCCGCGAGGGCCATGCCGACGGCCGCGGCGCCACATCACAACCTGGTCACAGTTCTGCCAGGGCCCCAGAGCCACCGAGGGCCTCGCCTACGGTGGAATGCGGAGTCCTCCGTGTCTGGACACGGCGGCCATGGAGGAGACACTCCGCCCGCCACTCGACCGAGCCAGGAGACCGCATGTCCTTCCCCCGCCCGTCCGCCCGCTCCCATGAGGGCGTGCCGATGCGGGCCTTCACGGCGGAGGAACGCCCGCCGCAGTTCGTCCTCTTCTCCTTCGACGGCGGCCGTCAGGACGCGCGCTGGAAGACCTTCCTGGACGCGGCCGCGGACTCCGACGCGAAGTTCACGGTGTTCCAGTCCGCGATCAACCTCATCGAGACCGCCAATCGGGAGAACTACACGGCGCCCGGCAACGAGCCCGGCTACGTGGGCACGGAGTTCGGCGGCGACGAGGCCGAGGTGGCGCAGCGCATCGAGAACATCAACACGGCCCACGCCGCCGGCCACGAGATCGGCACCCACTACGCGGGCCACCTGTGCGCGCCCACGAGGTACGGCGCAGACCACTGGTCCACGGCCGAATGGAAGCAGGAGTACGGCTCGTTCACGGACATCCTCTCCGACCCCGGCACCTACAACCCGGGCAGCTCCCTGCCGGCGCTGGAGGTCACCCCCGACGACGTCAAGGGCGGACGTCTGCCCTGCCTCGACGGGGAGTGGGACCAGCTCGTCCCGATGTGGAAGGACAACGGACTCGAGTACGACACGTCGCGTGCCGCGGCCGCCTCCGGCGTCGCCTGGCCCTACCAGGAGGACGGGATCTGGGAGTTCGAGATGCCGATGACCTGGTCCCCCGTGCTCGCCGAGAAGGACGCGGCCAGCCCGTTCGTGATGGCGATGGACTACAACTTCTGGATCTCCGGCAACGGCGGCAAGGACATCCCGGAGGACGTCGCCCGACTCACCGACTTCCAGTACCGCACCTACCGCTACATGTACGACTCGGCGTTCGCGGGCAACCGCGCCCCGCTGGTCTTCGGCAACCACTTCAACGACTGGGGTCTCAACGCGTTCAACCCGGCTGTGGAGAAGGTCATGCGCGAGGTCTGCGTCGAGGAGGACACCTACTGCGTGACCTACCAGCAGATGATCGCGTGGCTCGAGCTGCAGGACCCGGAGGTCCTCGCCGCCTGGCGCGACCAGGCCCGGTCCGCCACCGGCACGGATGCCGAGGCCCTCGGCTGGTGACCCGCGGGTCGGCCCGCTGACACCCGCCCCCACGACGGCCCCGGCTCAGCGCGCCGGGGCCGTCCCGCGCCCGCGCAGCACGACGACGGCGCTCGCCAGGGCGGTCAGCACCAGGGCCAGGACCATCAGCACCGTCCCCGGCCACCCGTGGGACTCGTGGAACACGCCGCCCAGCCAGCCGAAGAGACTCGAGCCGGCGTAGTACGCGAAGTTGTACAGGGAGGTCGACTGGGCGCGGCCCGTGGGGGCGGCCGTCCCAGACCACGCGGAGGCCACGGCGTGGGCGGCGAAGAACGCGCCCGTCACGAGCACGAGGGCGGGCACCAGCACCGCCGGATGCGGGACCGACGTGAGGGCGACGCCTGCCGCCATGGCCGCCGTCGCACCGGCCAGGACGGGCAGCCGGCCCACCCGCGCGGCCAGCCGACCCGCGCGCGGCGACGACCACGTGCCCGCGAGATAGGCGAGGAAGACGAGGCCGGCCGCCGTCGGCGTCCAGGAGAACGGCGGGTCGAGCAGGCGGTACCCCACGAAGTTGTACAGCGCCACGAACCCACCCATCAGCAGCGCCCCCTGCAGGTAGACGGCGACGAGCTCCGGCGAGCGCAGGTGGCCGCGCACGATGCGCACGAGCGTCGCCGGGGAGGTGGGCGACGGCGTGAAACGTCGGGCGCGCGGCGTGATCGCCAGGAACCCAACGGTGCACAGCACCCCGACCACGGTGACGGCCAGCATCCCGCCGCGCCACGAGGACGCCTCCGCGACGGGCAGGGCGAGGAGCCGGCCGGAGAGCCCGCCGAGGGTGGTGCCGGCGATGTAGGTGCCGGCGGCAGCCGCGACCGCGTGCGGGACCACCTCCTCCGCCAGCAGCGCCACGGCGAGTCCCGCGACGCCCCCGTGCGCCATGCCCTCGAGCAGGCGCAGGCCCAGCATGGCCTCGAACGTGGGTGCGAGGACGCCCGTGAGCGCGCACGCACTGGCGGAGACCATCGAGACCACCATGGCGCGTCGGCGGCCCCACCGGTCCCCGGCCACGGACCACGGCACCACCGACAGGGCGAGGCCGAGTGTGCTGGCGGAGACGAGCAGGGCGGCACGGTCCGCGGGGACGCCCAGGTCGTCGCTGACCAGCGGCAGCAGGCCCTGCGGGGAGTAGAGCTGGGCGAACGTGGCCACCCCCGCCAGGAACAGCCCGATCAGCAGCCTGCGGTACGCGGGCTCCCCGGGAGCGGCCGGCGCGGGTCCCGACGGCGGGACGGCCGGGGGCCCCGCGCTCGGGGGCGGAGTGGTCGGGGGCACGCCCTCACTGTATCCAGGCTGTCCACTACGATCGGTCGGGTGACTACCTCGACCCCCTCCCTCGACCTGCACGACTCCTTCAAGGCGTACGACGTCCGCGGCATCGTGGGCGAGTCCATCACGGCGGAGAGCGTCCGCGCGGTGGGCGCGGCCTTCGTGGACGTGCTGGGCCTGGCCGGTCACACCGTGCTGGTCGGCGGGGACATGCGCCCCTCCTCGCCCGCGTTCATGACGGCCTTCGCCGAGGGTGCCACGCGCCGCGGCGCCGACGTCGTCACCCTGGGGCTGATCTCCACGGACATGCTCTACTACGCGGCGGGCGTGAAGCAGGCCGCGGGCGTGGTGTTCACCGCCTCGCACAACCCGGCCGAGTACAACGGCATGAAGATGGCCCAGGCCGGCGCCGTGCCGGTCTCCTCGGACACCGGGCTGTTCGAGATCCGCGACGCGGCCCAGGCCTACCTCGACGCCGGTGAGATCCCCGCCGCCGAGACCGCCGGCACCGTGACGGAGGAGGACATCCTCCCCGGCTACGCCGCATACCTGCGCTCGCTCGTGGACCTGACGGGGGTGCGCCGCCTGAAGGTCGTGGTGGACGCGGGCAACGGCATGGCGGGCAAGACCACCCCGGCCGTCCTCGGCGACGCCGAGCTGGCCGCCCTGCCGCTGGAGATCGAGCCGCTCTACTTCGAGCTGGACGGCACCTTCCCGAACCACCCGGCCAACCCGCTGGAACCGGAGAACCTGCGGGACCTGCAGGCCGCCGTCGTGGAGCACGGCGCGGACATCGGCCTGGCCTTCGACGGCGACGCCGACCGCTGCTTCGTGATCGACGAGCAGGGCGCCCCGGTCTCCCCCTCCGCGGTCACCGCCCTGGTGGCCCGCCGCGAGATCGCCCGCGCGAAGGCCGACGGCGAGCAGACCCCCGTGGTCATCCACAACCTGATCACCTCCCGCGCCGTCCCCGAGCTCGTGGCGGCCGACGGGGGCCGGGCCGTGGAGACCCGCGTGGGCCACTCCTTCATCAAGGCGGTCATGGCCGCCGAGTCCGCCGTCTTCGGCGGCGAACACTCCGCGCACTACTACTTCCGCGACTTCTTCAACGCGGACACCGGCATGCTCGCGGCCATGCACGTGCTGGCGGCCCTGGGCGGCCAGGAGCAGCCGCTGTCCGAGCTGGCCGAGGAGTACGAGCCGTACGTGGCCTCCGGAGAGATCAACTCGCAGGTCGCGGACAAGGACGCCGCCGTGGCCGCGGTGGTGGCGCAGTTCGCCCCCGCCGTGGGCGAGGGCGTCGGCGAGGGCCAGGCCGTGCACGAGGACTTCGCCGGGGTGGCCACCACGGTGACCCGCATGGACGGCACCACGGTCGCCGCCCAGGACGGCACGTGGTGGTTCAACCTCCGCCCGTCCAACACGGAGCCGTTCCTGCGCTACAACGGCGAGGCCCGCACGGCCGCCACCATGGAGGCGCTCCGCGACGCCGTGCTGGCGATCGTCCGCGCGGAGCGCTGACCTCGGCGGCTCATCCGGCCTGGGCCAGGACGAGCGGCAGCACCCCCTGGGCGCCGGCCTCGCGCAGCACCCGCGCAGCCTCGGCGAGCGACCACCGCGAGTCGACGAGGTCGTCGACCAGCAGCACGGGGCCGTGGCGGCCGGCGTCCGGGGCGGTGCGCAACATCTGCGCCATCGCCTCGGGGACGGCGAACCGGCCGTACACGGACCCGAGCCGGTAGGCGCTGTTGCCGCCCGGCCCGGCCGTGGGGCCGCCGCGCGCGTGCTCAAGCGAGCCGAGGAACGGCAGCCGGCCGATCCGGGCGATCCCCTCGGCGAACGACCCCACCAGCTGCGGGCGGGTGCGCGAGGGCATCGCGACGACGGCGATCGGCCGCGTCCGCCACCCCCAGCCGGCCAGGACGTCGACGGCGCCCCGCAGGACCTCCTCCGGCACCGGCGCGTCCTCCCGGTCCAGCAGGTCCCGCAGGACGGTGCCCCACCCGAGGTCCGTCAGGCGGGCGAGCGCGCGGCCCTCCTCGGCCTGCGACTCGGACGCGATGCGCCCCTTGACGGGCACGCCCAGCCGGTCCATGCCCGAGGGCCACATGCGACGGGGCTCGATCGGCACACCGGTGCGGCGCAGGGCGGCCTCCGCGCGCTCACGCGCCGCCCCGTCCGATCCCGTCGGGTACCAGGGGCCGGCGCAGACGTCGCAGCGGCCGCACGGCGCCGCGGTGGGGTCGTCCAGGGTGCGGGCCAGGAACTCCATGCGGCACCGGTCCGTGGTCTGGTAGTCGAGCATGAGCCGCTCCTCGGCCCGGCGGGCCTCGGCCACGCGGGCGTACCGCTCGGCGTCGTACGTCCACTCCCGCCCGGTGGCGCGCCAGCCGCCGCCCACCCGCTCGACCGCCCCGTCCACGGCGAGGACCTTGAGCAGCAGCTCCAGGGAGGTGCGCTTGATCCGCACGGACGGCTCGAGCGCCGCCACGGAGAGGGCCCCGCCGTGGTCCGCGAGCGCCCCCAGCACGGCGCGCGCCTGCTCCTCGTCCGGCATGGAGGCGGTGGCGAAGTACTCCCAGATGCGACGGTCCTCGGGCCCGGGCAGCAGGAGCACGTCCGCGTGGTCCGTCCCACGGCCGGCGCGGCCGACCTGCTGGTAGTACGCCACGGGCGAGCCCGGCGCACCGAGGTGCACCACGAACGTCAGATCCGGCTTGTCGAAGCCCATGCCGAGCGCCGAGGTGGCCACGACGGCCTTCACCCGGTTGGCCTTGAGGTCCTCCTCGATCTCGGCGCGACGCTCCGGGTCTGTGCGGCCCGTGTAGGCGACCACCTCGTGCCCCGCCTCGCGCAGGGCGCGCGCCGTGTCCTCGGCGGCGGAGACGGTGAGGGCGTAGACGATCCCGGAGCCCGGCAGGTCCCCGAGGTGGTCGATGAGCCAGGCCAGGCGCGCGGCCGGGCTGGGCAGGCGCAGCACACCCAGGCGCAGCGAGGCGCGGGCCAGGGGGCCGCGGAGCACGAACACATCCCGCTCGGAGGCGACGCCGAGCTGCTCCACCACATCCGCCACCACACGGGCGTTGGCCGTGGCGGTGGTGGCCAGCACGGGCACCGCGCGCGGCCCCTCGGCGGGAAGCAGCCCGATCAGGTCCCGGATGCGGCGGTAGTCCGGCCGGAAGTCGTGGCCCCAGTCGGAGATGCAGTGGGCCTCGTCCACCACGAGCAGACCCATGCGCGCCACGAGGTCCGGCAGCTGCTCGTCCCGGAACCGGGGGTTCGTGAGGCGCTCGGGCGAGATCAGCAGCACGTCCACCTCGTCCGCCGCGAGCCGGGCCCGGACCTCGTCCCACTCCGTGGCGTTCGCCGAGCTCACGGACGCCGCGCGCACGCCCGCCCGGGCGGCGGCCGCGACCTGGTCCCGCATGAGCGCGAGCAGTGGGGAGACGATCAGCGTGGGCCCCGCGCCGCGGGCGCGCAGAAGGAGGGAGGCCACGAAGTACACGGCGGACTTGCCCCAGCCGGTGCGCTGCACCACCAGGGCGCGGCGGCGGTGGGCCACGAGCGTCTCGATCGCCTCGAACTGCCCGTCCTTGAATCGCGCGTCCGGCCGGTCCACGAGCCGACGCAGGACGGCCAGGGCCTCCTCGTGCAGCGCGGCGTCGCCCCCCGGCGCGGAGGTCTCGGGGAGGCGGGGGCCGGCGTCGGGGTGCGAGGTGGCGTCCATGGCGTCAGTATGCCAATCGGCCCGGACACCGCAGGCGCGGCGGCGCCGTGCACCGGTGGGATGATGGCGGGATGAAGCTGAGCGCCTACACCGACGTCTGCCTGCGTGTGCTCATGACGCTCGCGGCCGCCGAGGGGGAACGGCTCACCAGCCAGCAGATCGCGGACCGGATCCAGGTGCCCTACAACCACGTGATCAAGGCGGTCGCCGAGCTGCGTCGCCGCGGGACCATCGAGGTGCTGCGCGGTCGGCACGGCGGGGCCATGATCGCCGCGGCCGGTCTGGACCAGCGTGTGGGCGAGCTCGTGCGCTCGCTGAGCAGCCGCGACGAGGTGATCGACTGCGCCGGGCGCGACTCCGGGGTGGCGTGCCCCTACGCCGGCGACTGCCGCCTGCGCGGCGCCCTGCACCGCGCACGCGAGGCCTTCCTCGCCGAGCTCGACACCGTGCGGATCCGGGATCTGGTGAGCGCCGGGCCTGTCGGCGGGCCCGTGCTGCTGGGCCTGCCGGAGATCCCCGTGGCGCACTGAGGGAACGAGCCGGGGGCGAGTTCCCGACGGCGATGGCCGGGTGTAATCTGGCAAAACCAGCGCAAGATTCCCCACCGAGGAGACGGAGACCCCCGTGCTGTCCGAGAAGTCCCGCCCCGTCATCGAGGCCACCGCCGCCGTCGTCGCCGAGCACATGCCGGAGATCACGCCCCTGTTCTACGCCCACATGTTCGAGGCCCACCCCGAGCTCCTCGACGGCGTCTTCTCCCGCGCCAACCAGCGCAACGGCGAGCAGGCCCAGGCCCTCGCCGGCTCGATCGTGAAGTTCGCGGTGCACCTGCTCGAGAACCCGGGCACCCTGCCCGAGGCCGTCCTGTCCCGCATCGCCCACAAGCACACCGCCCTCGGCATCGTCGAGGAGCAGTACCCGATCGTCTACGAGAACCTCTTCTGGGCCATCGGCGAGGTGCTCGGCGACGCCGTCACGCCCGCGGTGGCCGACGCCTGGACCGAGGTCTACTGGCTCATGGCCGACGCCCTCATCAAGATCGAGAAGGGCCTCTACTCCCAGCAGGCCAACGACAGGATGTGGACGGACTGGAGGGTCGTCGCGAAGGAGCCCACCGGCAACGCGGCCGTCACCTTCCGCTTCGAGCCGACCGACGACACCCCGCAGTCCCGCGGCAGGGCCGGTGGCTACGTGTCCGTGCGCCTGAAGGTCGAGGACGGCCTGCGCCAGTGCCGCCAGTACTCCCTCTCCGAGAAGGCCGAGTCCACCACCGAACGTGTCATCACCGTGAAGCTGGACGAGGGCGGCGAGGTCTCGCCCATGCTCATCCAGAACGTGGAGGTCGGCGACGTCATCGAGCTGTCCAACCCCTACGGCGACATCACCCTCGAGGACGAGGACTCCACCGCTCCCCTGGTCCTGGCGACCGCCGGCATCGGCATCACCCCGGCCGCCGCGATCCTGGACGCGCTCGCCCAGCAGGGCTCGGACCGCCAGGTCCTCTTCTTCCACGGCGACGCGTCCTGGGAGGCGGTGGCCCTGCGCGAACAGGTGACGGAGTCCCTGGCGGCGTTGCCGCACGGCGACGCCCGCCTCTTCCTCGGGGTGCGGCCGGAGCAGGACCCCGAGGGCGTCACGACCGTCGAGGGTGTGATGCACTTCGACGACGTCGAACTGCCCCGCGACGGGCACTACATCCTGTGCGGCCCGCTCGCGTTCATGCAGTCCACCCGCTCGAAGCTGATCGACGCCGGCGTGCCCGCGACGTCCATCCGCTACGAGATCTTCGGCCCGGACCTCTGGCTCGCCGCCTGATCCGGCCCTCCTCCGGACGTCGGGTCTCAGCCCCGGCCGGCCGCCCGCCGCGCCCCGGCGACCAGCAGCAGCGTGGCCCACATGCCCAGCAGGAAAGGCCAGGTGAACACCGGGATCGCGGTCTCCACCAGCACGTGCTGGAAGGCCAGGCTCAGCGCCACGCCGACGACGACGAGCGGCACCCGCCGTCGCCAGCCGCCGAGCCCCTGGACCACCGCGCCGAGCGCGATGGCGACGAGCACGGAGCTGTACCCCCACAGGCCCGTGGACACGTCCGTGAGCTCGTGCCCCACGATGAGACGGGCCGCGGCGAAGGAGGCCACCGCGCCGAACAGCCCGTAGAGCCCCACCCGCCAGGACCCCACGAAGAGGGCCGCCAGGATCAGCGCGCCCGGGAGGGCGCCGTCCGCCAGGACCACCTCCGCGAAGCTGTTGAGCAGTCCCAGGCCGAGACCGGGCCACGGGGACCCGGATGAGGTCAGCGGGGCGGAGGGCCCGGCGAGGGCGGCCGTGAGGAGGGTCAGCATGCCCGCGGTCAGGCAGAACGGGGCGGTGGACACCGGGAGTCCCGCGGAGCGCAGGGGCCGGGTCGCGAAGAGCCGGGCCACGAGCACGTGCACGGGGACGCAGGCTGCGGCGCCGACCACCGTGGCCAGCACGGCTGTGAGGGGGGTGGGCGCGAAGACGAGCGCCGCGGCGGCCCCCACGAGCGCGCCGTTGTAGCCCATGATCCCGTGCCGCGCCTCGTCGCCGAGCACGACCGCCCGGGCCCGCAGGTCGTCCTCGGTCTCGTCGGGGTGCCGGACGGCCGAGCACAGCGCCTGCACGGCGGAGCCCAGGGCCGTCGTCACCGCCGCCCAGGGGTGCATCAGCGCCAGGGCACCCAGGATCAGCGCGCCGCTCAGGGAGTTCTCCAGAAAGAAGATCTGGGACACCCCGCGCAGCACCGTGCGGAGGGCCGTCCCGAGGGGACGCGGCGCACGGGGGGATCGGGACGGAGCCGTGGTCGACGTCGTCATGCCCCATCCCCCACGGGACAGACCCGGCCGCGCCGGTGCTCGAGCAGGGCGGCGCACAGCCAGATGAGAACGAAGACGCCGACGAGCGCCAGTCCCGCGTGGCCGAGGTCCACCTCCGCCAGCCAGGTGGTCACCGGGTCCGTCAAGCCCAGCAGCTCATGGACGAACGCGCCGAGGGTGAGCACCGCGATGAACAGGGCCGAGACCGCGGACACGGAGGTGACGACGAGGTTGAAGCGGCGCCGGCGCTCGGACTGCTGCAGAGCGCTCGAGTAGAGCCGCATCATGCCCAGCCCGTTGGTGGTGTCGCAGAGCGTCATGGCGGCGGTGAACGCCACCGGCAGCGCCAGCAGGGTCACCAGGGGGATGCCGGCGGCGGAGACGGACACGGCCAGCAGCAGCAGGCCGATGGTCGTGGCCGTGTCGAAGCCCAGGCCGAAGAGGAACCCGATGACGAAGATGTCCCGCGGGGAGCGCACACGGCGCAGCGGGGCCCGCAGGAGGCGCGTGACCAGACCCGTGGGCTCCTCCGCCGGGCCCGGACGCCGTACTGCGGACGCCCGGCGCAGCCGCAGCGCCGAGACGCCGTTGTACACGCCGAGCAGCAGCAGGTAGCCACCGGACACGCCGGTGCCGATCAGTCCGAGCACCCGGTTCGCCGGCGACCCATCGGCGAAGGCCCCCTGCATGAGCCCCGCCCCGGCGACGGCCAAGACCGCCGCGAGAGTCACCACGAGGGAGTGGCCCAGGCTGAACGCCAGGCCCACGCCGGCCGGGCTGCCGCCCTCGGAGACGAACTTGCGCGTCGAGTTGTCGATCGCGGAGATGTGGTCCCAGTCGTAGCTGTGCTTGAGCCCCGCCCCGTAGGCGGTGACGAGCGCGGCCAGGAGCACGGGCGAGGGCGACGCTCCGCCGTACCCGCCCAGCAGCAGCGCCGCGGCGAGGACGTGGAGCGCCACCACCACTGCGTAGACGGCCGCCACCCGCACCCGGAGCGGTCGCTCCGGGGCGGCTGTCCTGTGGGGCGTCACGGCGGTCGGGACGGCATGGCTCATAGGGGGTCCTCCTCCTCGGCGGGCACGGATGGGGTGGGTCAGTACTTGCGCAGGGCGAGCGGGGACTGGTCCCGCCAGCGGGCACGGAGCAGGTCCGCGAGCGCGTGGTGCAGGGCGGTGATGCGGCCGGTGGAGGCGGCGAGGGAGCGCACGCTCACGCAGTCCACCCCGTGGGCGCGGCCCGTGCCCGCCCGGGTGATGCCGGAGACCGTGTCCGAGGCGTCGACGACCTCCGTGAGCTCGGCGACGAGGTCCGCGTCCAGCCGACGGTCAGCGACCAGCAGCTGCCCGGTGTGGGAGTGGCCCTCGAGCATGCCCATCCCGGTCAGGCCCTGGCCCTCCGCGGGGTGGAGCCGGAGCTGGTCCACGACGAGCCGGCGGGGGTCCCCGCCGGGATCGACGGTCACCTCCGTGCGCATGCCGAGCCGGTCGTAGCGGAACGGCTCGGCGGTGGGCGACCACCCGGGGGTGATCACCTCGGCCAGCAGCACAGAGGCGGAGGGGTCCATCACCACGCGGGTGTCCTGCAGATAGGACCCGCCCCGGTACACGATCAGCTGGTCGGGCACGTACTCGAGGACGGCACCGGGTCCCAGCCGCAGGGTCATGTCCTGCCGGGCGGGGCCCTGCGGGGTGCGGTAGACCTTCGTGGCGGACTGCGTGGTCAGCAGCAGGGAGGCATCCTCCTCGACGTCGACCTCGATCCCGTACCGGTCGGCGCCGAAGTAGGCGCCGCCGGGGTTGATCACGGTGTAGGAGACCTGCCCGGACCGGTCCAGGTAATGGGGGCGCAGCACGCGCAGCGCCCCCTGGTGGAACTGCCGGGCGGCCACGGAGCGGCCGCCGCGGACGGCGACGCGCAGGCGCAGCTCGCCGGTGAGGCCCTCAGCCAAGGTCTGCCATCAGCACGTCGTTGCGGATCCAGTCCATGACGACGTCCAGGCCCTCGTCGGTCTTGAGGTTCGTGAAGGCGAACGGGCGGTCCTTGCGGAACACCTTCGAGTCGGACTCCATGACGGACAGGTCGGCGCCCACGTACGGGGCCAGGTCCGTCTTGTTGACGATGAACAGGTCCGACTTGATCATGCCCTGGCCGGCCTTGCGCGGGATCTTCTCACCCTGGGCGACGTCGATGATGTAGATCGAGAAGTCGACGAGCTCCGGGCTGAAGGTCGCCGAGAGGTTGTCGCCGCCGGACTCCACGAAGATCACCTGAAGGTCCGGGAAACGGGCCTTGAGCTGCTCGATGGCCGCCTCGTTCATGGAGGTGTCCTCGCGGATGGCGGTGTGGGGGCAGCCGCCCGTCTCGATGCCCACGATCCGCTCCTCCGGGAGCACCGAGGTGCGGGAGAGGATCTTGGCGTCCTCGATCGTGTAGATGTCGTTGGTGATGGCGGCCATCGAGATCTCCTCGCTCATCGCGCGGGTGAGGCGCTCCACGAGCTGGGTCTTGCCGGCCCCCACGGGGCCTCCGATGCCGATGATCACGGGATCCATGGTGTTCTCCTTCTGTGTGTGTCGGTGGTGCCGGGCCGGCCCCGCGCGGGGTACGGCCGGCCCGGTGTGGTGCGCGGGCCGCTCAGCTCATGAACATGCGGGCGCGCTGCCGCTCGTGCCGCATCTGGGCGATCTCCAGCCCCGGGGCGATGGCCCCGAGGTCGTCGGGGTCGAGGTCACGGGAGACCTCGACGGCCCGCAGGACCCACTCCTGGGCCCGGCGGACGACCCGCTGGCCCGCGTCCTGGCCCAGCGGGATGCCGCGGACGGCGTTCTGCGTCAGCGACATGACGGAGGCGTGCAGGTGCGCGGCCACCGCCTCCTCGACGGGCACCCCGATCTCCCGGGCGATGACGCCCCAGACGAGGGCCTGGTGGGCGTCGAGCGTGCCCGCCTCGACCCCCTCGTGGTAGCGGCGGACCCAGTCCCCCGGGTAGGCGGGGGCGCCGATGCGCAGCAGTCGCCGCCCCATCGTGCGCCCCGCCTCGCGGATCTGGGCGGGGAGCGCCTGCGCGGTGACGAGCTCGTCCAGGTCCGCGACGGCGTCGAAATTCTCCGCCGCGTAGACCAGGCGGACCGCCAGCGCGTCCGTGAACGTGAGCTGCTGCTCCACGAACATCTCCAGCCAGGCGGCGAAGTCCTCCTCGCCCTCGACCCGGCCGTCGCTCATGTAGGTCTCCAGGCCCAGGGAGTGGCTGAAGGCGCCCGTGGGCAGCGCGGAGTCCGTCAGCTGCAGCATCCCCAGGAGGGCGACGCCGGACGGGACGCCCGGCGCCGCCGTGGAGGTGGTCCCGGCCATGTCAGTGGGTGTGCTCGGCATGGCGGAAGGGCACGTCCATGACGCGTTCCTGCCGCTCGTGGGGCACGTCGTGGGCGCGCAGGAAGTCCTCGACGGTGTGGTCGTACTGCACCACCATCGCGTCCCGGCCGAAGGGCCCGTCCGCGTCGAAGAACTGGGCCGGCAGGTGCCGGTTGCCCAGGCTGTGCGCCACGAACGCCATCTCGCGCAGCGATCGCGCCGAGATCACCAGCACGTCCGTGGACAGCACGCGCACGATCACGGCGTTGCCGCGCTCGCCCTCGTCGTCGACGGTCAGGATGTCGCCGTCCCGCAGGTCCGGGGACCCGGCGGGCAGACGCAGCCCGTACTCATTGCCGTGGTCGGTGCGCAGCCGCTGGATGCGCTTGACGAGGGCGGAGCCCTCGAGGTGCACCTGCTCCCGGTGGCGGTCGCCCACCAGGGTGGCGCCGGCGTCGTCGTGGACGTTGCCGAGGATCTCGGTGACGATCATGCGGTCCCCTCTCTCAGAACAGGAAGTAGCGCTGGGCCATGGGCAGGACGTCCTGCGGCTCGCACGTGACGGGCTCCCCGTCCACGCAGACCTCGTACGTCTCCGGGTCCACCTCGAGGCGGGGCGTCTCGCCGTTGTGGCGCATGTCCGCCTTGGTGAGGTCGCGGATGCCGTGCACGGCGCGGATGGTCTTCTGCAGCCCCAGGGCGCGCGGCACGCCGGCCCGGATGGACGCCTCGGACATGAAGGTGATGGCAGAGGTGTGCACGGCCTGGCCGTACGCGCCGAATGACCTGCGGTACCAGCGGGGCTGTGGCGTCGGGATGGAGCCGTTGGGGTCGCCCACGACCCCGTAGGCCATCTGCCCGCCCTTGATGACCAGGTCCGGCTTCACCCCGAAGAACTGCGGCTCCCACAGCACGAGGTCGGCGAACTTGCCGACCTCCACGGAGCCGACCGAATCGGCGATGCCGTGGGCGATGGCGGGGTTGATGGTGTACTTCGACACGTAGCGCTTGATGCGGTGGTTGTCCCCCGCGGTGCCCTCGTCCTCGGGCAGCGGGCCGCGCTGACGCTTCATGGAGTCCGCGACCTGCCACGTGCGGATCAGCACCTCGCCGACGCGGCCCATCGCCTGGGAGTCGGAGGAGGTCATGGAGAAGATGCCCATGTCCTGCAGGACGTCCTCGGCCGCGATGGTCTCCTGGCGGATGCGGGAGTCAGCGAAGGCCACGTCCTCCGGCAGGTCCGCGTTCAGGTGATGCGCCACCATGAGCATGTCCACATGCTCCTCGACCGTGTTCGTCGTGTACGGCAGGGTCGGGTTGGTGGAGGCGGGCAGGATGTTCGGATACTGCGCCAGCTCGATGATGTCCGGGGCGTGGCCGCCGCCGGCGCCCTCGGTGTGGAACGTGTGGATCACGCGGCCGTCGATCGCGGCGCGGGTGTCCTCCACGAAGCCGGACTCGTTGAGGGTGTCCGTGTGGATGGCCACCTGGACGTCGTACTCGTCCGCCACCTGCAGGGCGGTGTTGATGGACGACGGCGTGGCGCCCCAGTCCTCGTGGACCTTCAGGCCGATGGCGCCGGCACGGATCTGCTCGGCCATCGGGGAGATGGAGGAGCCGTGGCCCTTGCCGAGCAGGCCGAAGTTCATGGGCCAGTGCTCGAACGAGCGGAGCATGGTGTGGATGTTCCACTCGCCGGGGGTGATGGTGGTGGCCTTCGACGACTCGGAGGGACCGGTGCCGCCGCCGATCATGGTGGTCAGACCGGAGGAGAGCGCGGTCTCGATCTGGTCCGGGCTGATGAAGTGCACGTGGGTATCGATGCCGCCGGCGGTGAGGATCTTGCCCTCGCCGGAGATGACGTCGGTGGCCACCCCGATCACGATGTCTACGCCGTCCATGGTGTGTGGGTTGCCGGCCTTGCCGATGGCCACGATGTGCGCGTCGCGCACGGCGATGTCGGCCTTGTAGATGCCGGTCCAGTCGATGACCACGACGTTGGTGATCACCAGGTCGGGGACGCCGACGTCGCGGACGAGCTGGCTGTTCTGGCCCATCCCGTCGCGGATGACCTTGCCGCCGCCGAAGACGGCCTCCTCGCCGGGCGTGGTCAGGTCCTCCTCGACGACGGCGAACAGCTCGGTGTCCGCCAGGCGGATCGCGTCGCCGGTGGTGGGTCCGTAGAGGCTCGCATACTGCTCTCGGCTGATCTCGAAGCTCATGGTGTGTCCTCTCTGCGGACTCAGCGGGTCTCGTTGTCGAAGCCGGCGCGTTCCTTCAGCGGCGACGGGGCGTCGCCCGCGGCGGACTCGTGACGGGCCGGGGTGGCGGGAGCGGCGGGCGCGGCGTGGAGGCCGGCTGCCTCGTGGGGGTCGAGCGAACCGTCGACCATGTCCCGGAAGCCGTAGACGACGCGGTCGCCGCCGAGGGGGATGAGCTTGACGGTGGTCTCGTCGCCGGGCTCGAGCCGCACGGCGGTGCCGGCCGGGATGTCCAGGCGGCAGCCGAGGGCGGCCTGACGGTCGAAGTCGAGGGCGCGGTTGGCCTCGGCGAAGTGGAAGTGCGAGCCGACCTGCACGGGGCGGTCGCCCCGGTTGGTGACGGACAGCTCGACAGCCTCACGGCCGGGGTTGCAGACGACGGGGGCGTCGGCGAGGACGTACTCTCCGGGCTTCATGGTCTCCTCCTGGGTCCGGTTCAGCGGATGGGGTCGTGGACGGTGACGAGCTTGGTGCCGTCGGGGAAGGTCGCCTCGACCTGGACCATCGAGATCATGTCGGCCACGCCCTCCTGGACGTCGTCGACGGTGAGGATGGTGCTGCCCCAGCTCATGAGGTCGGCGACGCTGCGGCCGTCGCGCGCGCCCTCCATCAGCTCATAGGTGATGATCGCGATCGCCTCCGGATGGTTCAGCTTGAGGCCGCGCTGCTGGCGACGGCGCGCCAGGTCGGCGGCCACCACCACCAGGAGCTTCTCGAGGTCCTTGGGCTGCAGATGCATGTGTGCTCCTTCATGAGGTGTGCCCGGCGGGGTCGGAACGGCCCACGCACGGGCACATTTATACGCCTCGTTTCCTGGGAGGAAACCGAACGAGACTCTGAGAGGACGTCCACGTCAGAGCAAGAGCGCGGGAAATCCGGCGGCAGTGGGAGGCGGCTCACCCACCCCGGCGTCACCCCGGGCGCGACGACGGCCCCCCACCTCAGCGCGGAGGTGGGGGGCCGTCGTGGTCGGCCGGGCCGGTCAGGCCTGGGCGAACCGGGCCTTCTGCGCCTCGAAGCGCTCGCGCACGACGGCGGGCAGCGACTCGCCGAACCGGCCGAGCCACTGCTCGATGAGCTCGTTCTCCTCGGCCCATTCCGCGGCGTCGACCTTGAGGGCGTCCTCGAGGTCCTCGGCCGACACCTCGATGCCGGACAGGTCGAGCGAGCCCGCGGCCGGCACGAGGCCGATCGGGGTCTCCTCGGCCTCGGCCTTGCCCTCGAGGCGCTCCACGACCCACTTCAGGACGCGGGAGTTCTCGCCGAAGCCGGGCCAGGCGAAGCCGCCGTCGCGGTTGCGGCGGAACCAGTTGACCAGGTAGATGCGCGGCAGCTTCTCCGGGTCGGCCTTGCCGGACTCCCTGACCCAGTGGGCCAGGTAGTCACCGGCGTCGTAGCCGAGGAACGGCAGCATGGCCATCGGGTCGCGGCGCACGACGCCCACGGCACCGGCGGCGGCCGCGGTGGTCTCCGAGGAGAGGGTGGCGCCCTTGAGGATGCCGTCCTCCCAGTCGAAGGCCTCGGTCACCAGCGGCACGGTGGTCTTGCGGCGGCCGCCGAACAGGATGGCGTCCAGCTTCACGCCCCGCGGGTCGCGGTACTCGTCGGCCAGCATGTCCGTCTGCTCGATGGGCGTGCAGAACCGGGAGTTCGGGTGGGCGGCCGGGGTGCCGGACTCGGGCGTCCAGTCGTTGCCGCGCCAGTCGGTGAGGTGCTCGGGGACCTCGTCCGTCATGCCCTCCCACCACACGCCGCCGTCGTCGGTGAGGGCGACGTTGGTGAAGATGGAGTTGCCCTTGGAGATCGCGCGCATGGCGTTCGGGTTGGTGGACCAGCCGGTGCCGGGGGCGACGCCGAAGTAGCCGGTCTCCGGGTTGATCACGCGGAACTCGCCGTCCTTGCCGGCGCGGATCCAGGTGATGTCGTCGCCCAGGGTCTCGGCCTTCCAGCCCTCGATCGTGGGGTCGATGAGGGCGAGGTTGGTCTTGCCGCAGGCCGAGGGGAAGGCGCCGGTGATGTGGTAGGACCGGCCCTCGGGGTTGGTCAGCTTGAGGATCAGCATGTGCTCGGCGAGCCAGGCCTCGTCCCGGGCCATCACGGAGGCGATGCGCAGCGCGTAGCACTTCTTGCCGAGCAGGGCGTTGCCGCCGTAGCCGGAGCCGAAGGACCAGATGGAGCGCTCCTCGGGGAAGTGCACGATCCACTTGGTCTCGTTGCACGGCCACGGCACGTCCTGCTCGCCCGGCTCCAGCGGGGCGCCCACGGAGTGCACGGCCGGCACGTAGAAGGCCTGCTCGCGGGACATCTTGTCCAGCACGTCCTGGCCGATGCGGGCCATGATGCGCATCGACAGGACCACGTAGGCGGAGTCGGTGATCTCCACGCCGTACTTCGGGTCCTCGGCGTCGAGGTGGCCCATCACGAACGGGATCACGTACATGGTGCGGCCGCGCATGGCGCCGGTGAACGCGTCGTCGAGGATCCCGTGCATCTTCGCCGGGTCCATCCAGTTGTTGGTGAAGCCGGCGTCCTCCTCCTTCTCGGAGCAGATGAAGGTGCGGTCCTCCACACGGGCGACGTCGGCGGGATCGGAGAACGCGGCGAAGGAGTGGGGGAACTTGTCCTCGGCCAGGCGGGTCAGGGTGCCCGCCGCCACGAGCTCGTCCGCGAGACGGTCGCGCTCCTCCTCGGAGCCGTCGACCCACTGGACGGAGTCCGGCTGCGTCAGCTCTGCGATCTGAGCGACCCACTCGCGCAGCTGGGCGTAGTCCGTGGGCGCGTCCGCCAGGGCGCGATCCGCGAACGAGGTGGTGGCGTTGTCAGCCATGGTGGAGAGTCCTCCCATTGGGGTCCGGGGCCGTTCCGTCCCGTCCACTCCGATGCGTGCACCGCCGAAGCGCGCACCACATCGTTGTGGCCGCACGGTCCTGCCATGGTACCCGAGCCCGGCTATCATGGCCGCGCCCCCGCCACACCCCCGACTCAGACCACCGCAGACCGTCGATTTGCACTTCGCCGGAGAGGTCCTGTAGTGTTCTACGAGTTCGAGCCGCTCCGGCGGATCGGATGATGCGCCCATAGCTCAGCTGGATAGAGCGTCTGTCTACGGAACAGAAGGTCAGGGGTTCGAATCCCTTTGGGCGCACGATCGGAAGGCCCCGCTCCTGCTGGAGCGGGGCCTTCGTCATGTCGGCGCGCCTCTGCCACGCGCGCCGCCGCGGAGGTCAGCGCCCCGGAACCACGAAGTGCGTCAGGGCGGCGTCGCGGCCGTCGAGCTCGGCCCACGGCTTCTCCACCCGGAACACCTGCATCCCGAGCGTCGGGTAGTGCTCGCTCATGCGCAGCGCCGCGTCCTGGTCCGAGTCCAGGCTCATCAGCCGCATGCCCAGCTCCTGCACCCACGGCATGTGGCCCACCACCAGCAGCCGTCGCGTGGTCTCCTCCGTCTCGTTGACGACGGCCAGGGCCCGCGCCGCGTCGGCGCCGTAGAGCCGCGGGTCCAGGTAGGGCGTGGGTGCCAGCTCGCCCAGGCGCTCGCACACCCACACGCACGTCTGACGGGTGCGCAGCGCATCGGAGCACACGACGGCGTCCGGGACGAGGTCGTGCTCGCGGAGCCAGTCGCCGGCGGCGGGCGCCTGGGCGTGGCCTCGCTCGGCGAGCGGGCGGGCATGGTCGTCGGCCGCGTCGGGCCAGCCGGCCTTGGCGTGCCGGAGGACGATCAGGGTCTTCGCGTCGGCGGTGCTCATGCGGCCAGGCTACGGCGACGGCCCCCGCTCGGGTGAGCGGGGGCCGTCGTCGGACACGGGCGGGCGCGGGTCAGATGCTGTACTCCGGCGCCGCCCACACGACCACCTCGGGGTGGCGGTAGAAGCGGTAGCCCTGGCCGCGCACGGTGCGCACGGTGTTCGCGAGGCGGCCGAGCTTGGCGCGCAGGCGGCGGATGTGCACGTCGATGGTGCGCTCGTTGGGCACCTCGTCGGCGTTGCGCCACAGGGCGTCGAGCAGCTCCTCGCGGCCGACGGTGCGCTCGCCGTTCTCCACGAGGTAGTTCAGGAGCTCGAACTCCTTGAAGGTGAGGTTCAGCGACTCACCGTCCAGCTGCACCTCGCGCCGGGACAGGTCGATCAGCACACCGGGCTGGCGCGTGGACACGGGGGCCGGCGCCTGCGCCAGGTCGGGACGGGTGCCGCCCTGCACGGTCGGGTCGCCGAGCACCTGGCGCACGACCTCGATGTCGCGGCCCTCCGCGCCGGCGGGGGCCAGGGCGACGGCGGCGTGCGACTCCGCCCCGGGGACGAGGGACTCCACGTAGTGGCGCAGCTCATTGGCCAGCCGCGTGAGGGAGGTGCCGGCGGCCGAGGCGGCCAGCTCGTCCATGCCCACGTAGATGACGAACCCACGGGCCTCGTTCTCCCGGGCCACCGCCTGGGGACCCGGGATGCCGTTCGGCGCCAGGACCGGCGTCGGCGCCGTCTGGGAGTCGGGGGCGTCGGTGCCACCGGCCAGGCGCAGGCCTGCGCGGGCCTGGCCTCGGCGGGACATGCCGTCGGCCCGGCGCTGCGCGTTGCGGACGGAGATGTGCACGTATCCGGCGGACTGACCCATGGCCACCACTCCTCTTTCGGCTCATGGCCCCTCCACCGCTCGGTCGGTGCGGCGGACGAGGCGTCACATGACAAGAATGTGACTTCACCGAGGGGACTGGCAAGTAACGTTCGCACTTTTGTCTCATTATTTGAGAAGAAGAGTCCTGAATGTGCTCAACATCACTATTCGCGGATCGGAATAGCGTCGCGAGGACGGTCGGCTCGCCCGCGTGACTCTTTCATTGTTCAACACGGCAGGACGCGCCACAGGACGAGTGATTATGCGGAATATTTATGCAGGCGACTTCCAGGCATTCCATATGACGCGATGATGACGGGTCACAGCGGGCCATGACGTCCACTAAATGGACGACACATTCGCGGCTCCGCTTGACGTCCCCGCCGGAGACGCTCCCGTGAGACGACCACGGTCCCCGCCCGGTGGGGGCGGGGACCGTGGTCGTCTCGCGGCGGACGCGGAGGTCCGATCAGGTCATTCCGCCAGGCCGTAGAGCCGGTCGCCGGCGTCACCGAGGCCGGGGACGATGTAGGACCGCTCGTCCAGGCGCTCGTCGACGGCGGCCAGGTACAGGTCCACCTCGACGTCGCCCAGCGAGGCCTCCAACCGCTCGATGCCCTCGGGCGCTCCGAGCAGGCAGAGGCAGGTGACCCGCGCCGCGCCGCGCTGGTAGAGGAAGCGGATGGCCTCGATCAGCGTGCCTCCCGTGGCCAGCATGGGGTCCAGGACGAACACGTGACGCCCGGACAGGTCGGCCGGCAGCCGCTCCGCGTAGGTGACGATGTCCAGCGTCTCCTCGTTGCGGGCCATGCCGAGGAACCCGACCTCGGCGGACGGCGCCATCTTGGTCATCCCCTCCAGCATCCCGAGTCCCGCGCGCAGGATCGGCACGACCAGCGGACGCGGGCGGGCCAGGCGGAAGCCGGTGGTCGCGGTCACCGGGGTCTCGATCCGCACCTCCTCCATGGCCACGTCGCGCGTCGCCTCGTAGGCGAGCAGCATCACGAGCTCCTCCGTGAGCTGCCGGAAGATCATGGACGGGGTCTTCTTGTCCCGCAGGACGCTGAGCTTGTGGGCCACGAGCGGGTGGTCGACGATGTGGACGCGCATGGCGCCCACGGTACCGCCCACGCGTGCCCCTCCGCCCGTCCCCGTGCCCGCGGGGGCGCCGACACCGCCGCTAGGCTGGCCGCGTGTCCGCCCCCGTCCCCTCCCCCGCGCCCACGGCCGAGCAGGAGCACGTGTGGATGGGCCTGGCCCTCCGGGCCGCCCGCGCGGCCGGAGCGGCCGGCGACGTGCCGATCGGTGCCGCCCTCGTGGCCGGCGACGGGACCGTCCTGGCCGTCGTCGGGAACGAGCGCGAGCAGCACCACGACCCCACCGCCCACGCCGAGGTCCTCGCTCTGCGCCGCGGGGCGGAGCTGCGGGCCGCCGCCGGGGCGGGCGACGGCTGGCGCCTGACGGACTGCACCCTCGTGGTGACCCTCGAGCCCTGCCCCATGTGCGCCGGTGCGCTGCTGCTGGCCCGCATCCCGCGCGTCGTATTCGGGGCGTGGGACCCGAAGGCGGGCGCGTGCGGCTCGGTGCTGGACGTGGTCCGCGACCCCCGCTTCAACCACCAGGTGCAGGTCCGCGCCGGCGTCCGTTCCGAGGAGAGCGCGGCGCTGCTGCGGGGGTTCTTCGCCGCCCAGCGCGACTGAACGCGCCCGTGCCCGACGACGGCGGGCGGCCGGTTTGGGCGCGCCGCCACGGCTCGGGTAGGGTGTTCTGGTCTGGTGACGTGTCCGAGCGGCCGAAGGTGCAGCACTCGAAATGCTGTGTACGGTAACCCCGTACCGTGGGTTCAAATCCCACCGTCACCGCCAGATGTGAAGCCCGGGAGCCCTGCGCTCCCGGGCTTTCGCCATGCCGGGGCGGGTCCGGCCGCCGCCTCAGCGCGGCAGGACGGCGTCCAGGAACGAGGCCACCGCGGACCACGAGATGGAGGCGTGCACGGCGCTGGCCGGCACACCGTTGCGGAGCACCTCCGCGCTGCGGGTCTTCGCGGTCATCATGCCCAGGTCGTGGCCACCCTCGGCCACCGAGTAGAACGCGGTGCGCAGTCCGGCGGCCTCGGCGGCCCGGTACAGCTCGAGGCTCTGCCCCCACGGCACCGTGACGTCCTTGCGCCCGTGGACGACCAGCAGGGGCGGCGAGTCCGGGCGCAGGTGCGCGATCGGGGAGGCCAGCCGGGTCAGGCCGCCCGAGGCCAGGACCGGCACCCCCAGCATGTCCGACTTGGTGCTGCGGTCGTCGAGGTGGCAGTGCTTCAGCCGGTTCGCGCGGTTGTAGTCCGCGCACGCGCCCGGGAGCATCTGGCGGTTCATCGTCAGGAAGTCCGTGGGGCCGAAGAAGTCCACGATCGCGTGGACGCGGTCCTCCTCCGGGATCGCGTGGCCGCCGTCGGGCACCTCCCGGCCGGGCAGCGGCACCTGCTCGCGGTCCAGGTCCTGTCCGCCCGTGAGGCCGGCCATGAGGGCGTTCCAGCCGCCCGACGACGAGCCGGCCACGGCCACCCGCCCCGCGTCCAGCTGCAGGCCCGGGGCGTTGCGCCGCACCCAGCGGACCGCCGCCGTCGCGTCCTCCACCTGGGCGGGGAACGTGCCCTGTTTGGAGCTGCGCACCGAGAACGCGGCGACGGCGTAGCCGTGCGGGACCAGGCCGCGGGCGACGTCGACACCGTCGCTGTAGCCGCGATCGCTGCGCCAGCCGGAGCCCGCGTTCCACACGAGGACCGGGAACGGGCCCTGGCCCGGCGGCCGGTGCACGTCGATGCGTCCGGCGCGCCCGGGCAGGGCCGCGTACGTGTGCCCGGTGGAGCTGCGCATGCCGTATAGGGCCGGCGCGTTGGCGCCCAGCGGCCCGGCGGTCGCGCCGGCCAGGTCGGTGACGACGGCCACCCCGCCCACCGCGAGGGCGCCGACCCCGAGGCCGAGCGCGGCGCGGCGGGACACCCGCGGGGACCGTGCGGTCGACGTCATGGGCCCCCTTCCGGTGCGGAGCCAGGCACCCCGCCCCGGCGAGCGTAACCGAGCGGCGGGGGCCGACCCCCGTACCGTGTCCGCGGCCGGTGCGATCATGGGGCCATGTCTGTTCGGGTGCTGGCCATCGGCAAGAAGCATGAGGCGTGGGTCGTCGACGGGATCGACCGCTACGAGCGGCGCCTCAAGAAGCCCTACGACCTCTCGTGGCGTCTGCTGCCGCACTCCGCGCGGCAGGAGGAGGCGGCGCGCACGGAGGAGTCGGACCGGATCCTGGGCGCGGTCGGCGCGGACGAGCACCTGATCCTGCTGGACGAGCGGGGGACGGCGTTCGACTCGCCGGGTCTGGCGCGGCACCTGCAGAGCCGGTTCGACGTCGGCGCCCCGGTGACGATGGTGATCGGAGGCGCGTACGGGGTGGACGCCCGGGTCCACGCCCGCGCGGACCGCGTCTGGTCCCTGTCCCCGCTCGTCTTCCCGCACCAGCTCGTGCGGCTGATCCTGGCGGAGCAGGTCTACCGAGCCCAGGAGATCTCCGCCGGCCGACCGTACCACCACGCATGAGCGGGCCCGCGGAGACCGCAGCGGGCTCGGCCACGCCCGCGGCCGACGTCGTCCTGGGCCGGTTCACCGAGCCCACGCGCGCCTGGTTCACGGGCGCGTTCGAGGCCCCGACGCCGGCCCAGCTCGGCGCGTGGGACGCGATCTCCTCGGGGCGGCACGCGCTGGTGATCGCGCCGACCGGCTCGGGCAAGACCCTCTCCTCCTTCCTCTGGGCGCTCGACTCGTTCGTGCGCGAGCCCGCCACCGAGGGGACGGCGGCCACCCGCGTCCTCTACGTCTCGCCGCTGAAGGCGCTCGGCGTGGATGTGGAGCGGAACCTGCGGGCCCCGCTGGTGGGCATCACGCAGACCGCCGCGCACCAGGGCAGGCCCGTGCCGCGCGTGCGGGTGGGTGTGCGCTCCGGGGACACCCCGGCGGCCGAGCGGCGGCGCCTGCAGCAGGATCCGCCGGACATCCTCATCACCACGCCCGAGTCGCTGTACCTCATGCTCACCTCGCAGGCCCGAGCGGCGCTGGCCGGGGTCCGCACGGTGATCGTGGACGAGGTGCACGCCGTGGCCGGGACCAAGCGCGGCGCCCACCTGGCCGTCTCCCTCGAGCGCCTGGACGCCCTGCTGGACACGCCGGTGCAGCGGATCGGCCTGTCCGCCACGGTCGAGCCGGCCGCCGAGGTGGCCCGGTTCCTCGGCGGCACGCAGCCGGTGACGGTGGTGCGGCCCGCCTCGGCCAAGCGCTGGGACCTGACGGTCACGGTGCCGGTGCCGGACCTGACGGACCTCTCCTCCCCCGCCGCAGCCCACGACCTGGGGCCCGGCTCCTCGACGGGCGGGCTCGGCGACGAGGGCGCGGTGACGGGCGGGTCCATCTGGCCGCATGTCGAGGAGCGGATCGTGGACCTGGTGGCCGAGCGGCGTTCCACGCTCGTGTTCGCCAACTCCCGGCGCCTGGCCGAGCGCCTCACCGGTCGGCTCAACGAGATCTGGGAGGCCCGCGCCGAGGCGGCCGCCGCGGCCGAGCACCCGGACGCCGTCCCCGGCTTCCGCACACCGGACCCGACCGGCTTCCACGGCCCCGCCCAGGTGGCCGGGCAGACCGGCACCGGATCGGGCACCGTCTCCGACTTCGCCCGCGCCCACCACGGCTCCGTGTCCAAGGAGCAGCGCGCCATCGTCGAGGAGGCGCTGAAGACCGGCCAGATCCGCTGCGTCGTGGCCACGAGCTCGCTCGAGCTGGGCATCGACATGGGCGCGGTGGACCAGGTGATCCAGGTGGAGTCGCCGCCCTCGGTGGCCTCCGGTCTGCAGCGCGTGGGCCGTGCCGGCCACCAGGTGGGCGAGGTCTCCCGGGGCGTGTTCTTCCCCAAGCACCGGGGCGACCTCGTGGACACCGCCGTCGTGGCCGAGCGCATGACGGCCGGGCGCATCGAGTCGCTGCGGATCCCCGCCAACCCGCTGGACATCCTCGCCCAGCAGACCGTGGCCGCCGTCGCCGTCGCGGACCTGGACGCACAGGGGTGGTTCGACCTCGTGCGCCGGTCCGCGCCGTTCGCCACGCTGCCGTTCTCCGCCTACGAGTCCGTGCTCGACCTGCTGGCCGGCCGCTACCCCTCGGACGAGTTCGCCGAGCTGCGCCCGCGCATCCTGTGGGACCGGGAGAACGGCACGCTCGCCGCCCGCCCCGGCGCCCAGCGCCTGGCGGTCACCTCGGGCGGCACCATCCCGGACCGCGGCCTGTTCGGGGTGTTCCTGGCCTCCGACGGCGGCGCGGACGGCACCCCCGGCGGCGCGGCGGCCGGGGACACGGCCGAGTCGGCGGGCACCGCGTCCGCGGGCTCGGCCCGCTCCGGCGGGCGCCGGGTCGGCGAGCTCGACGAGGAGATGGTCTACGAGTCCCGCGTGGGGGACGTCATCCTGCTGGGCGCCACGAGCTGGCGCATCGTGGACATCACCGCGGACCGCGTCCTGGTGCTGCCCGCCTACGGGCAGCCCGGCAAGCTCCCGTTCTGGCGGGGCGACGCCGCGGGCCGGCCGGCGGAGCTGGGCGACGCCGTCGGGCGCTTCCGCCGCGAGCTGGACGCGGACCCCGAGGCCGGCCGCACCCGCCTGGCCGCCGCAGGCCTGGACCCGTGGGCGCAGGACAACCTCCTGGCCTACCTGAAGGACCAGCGCGAGGCCACCGGGGTGCTGCCCACCGAGCAGACGCTCGTGGTGGAGCGGTTCACGGACGAGCTCGGCGACTGGCGCGTGGTGCTGCACTCCCCCTACGGCATGGCGGTGCACGCCCCGTGGGCGCTCGCGGTGGGGGCGCGGCTGGCGCAGCGGTACGGGCTGGAGACCGGCTCGGGCGCGGCGATGGCGGCCGACGACGGGATCGTGCTGCGCATCCCCCTGATGGACGCGGAGCCGCCGGGCGCGGAGCTGTTCGAGTTCACGGCCGAGGAGCTGGACGAGATCGTCACGGCGGAGGTCGGCGGGTCCGCGCTGTTCGCCGCCCGGTTCCGGGAGAACGCGGCCCGGTCCCTGCTGCTGCCGCGCCGTGACCCCGGGCGGCGGACCCCCCTGTGGCAGCAGCGGCAGCGGTCCGCGCAGCTGCTGGACGTGGCACGGAAGCACCCGCGGTTCCCCGTGATCCTGGAGACCGTGCGCGAGGTGCTCCAGGACGTCTACGACCTCTCGGCGCTCAAGGAGCTCGCGGGGCGGGTGTCCTCACGGGCCGTCCGGCTCGTGGAGGTCACGACGACGGCACCCTCGCCGTTCAGCCAGTCCATCCTGTTCGGCTACATCGCCCAGTTCATCTACGAGGGCGACTCCCCGCTGGCCGAGCGCCGCGCCGCCGCGCTCTCCCTCGACCCCGCGCTGCTGTCCGAGCTGCTGGGCACGGAGGAGCTGCGCGAGCTGCTCGACGCCGAGGTCATCGCGGAGGTCGAGGCCCAGCTGCAGCGGCTCGCGCCCGACCGGCGCGCCCGCGGGGTCGAGGGCGTGGCGGACCTGCTGCGCCTGCTGGGACCGCTGTCCGTCGCCGAGGCCGCGCGGCGCACACGGGCCGAGGGGGAGGCGGAGGAGGCCGCGGACGAGGACGCCGTCGCCGGGATGCTGGCGGAGCTCGAGCGCGCCGGCCGCGCGTTCCGCCTGCGCCAGGACGGGGTCGAGCGGTTCGCCGCCGTCGAGGACGCCGCCCGCCTGCGGGACGCGCTCGGCACGCCGATCCCGCACGGAGTGCCCACCGCATTCCTCGACCCGGTCGACGACCCGCTCGGGGACCTCGTGGGCCGCTACGCCCGCACCCACGGCCCCTTCACCGCCGCCGAGGCGGGGGCTGCGCTGGGGCTGGGGGGCGCCGTCGTGCTCTCGGTGCTGCAGCGCCTGGCCACCGAGCGCCGCGTGAGCACGGGCGCGTTCCGGCCGGAGGGCACCCCCGGAGCCACCGGCCTGGACGCCGAGTGGTGCGACGCCGAGGTGCTGCGGCGGATCCGCATGCGCTCCCTCGCCGCGCTGCGCGCCGAGGTCGAGCCGGTGGACCAGGCCGCCTACGCCCGGTTCCTCGCCGACTGGCAGCACCTGCGGCCGCGGACGGGGCGCGACGGGGCCTGGCGGCCGCCGGCCACGCTCGAGGGCGTGGACGGGGTGGCCACCGTCCTGGACCAGCTGGCCGGCACGCCCCTGCCCGCGAGCGCGTGGGAATCCCTCGTGCTGCCCGCCCGCGTGCGGGACTACGCCCCCGCCCTGCTCGACGAGCTGCTGGCCACGGGCGAGTACGTGTGGTCGGGCGTCGGGGAGGCCACCGGCAACGACGGCTGGGTGGCCCTGCACCCCGCCGACGCCGTGGACCTCACGCTGCGCCTGCCCGAGCCCGCGGAGGAGACGCCGGCCGACGCCGCCCTGCGCGCGGCCGTGCTCGAGGTGCTCGCCGGCGGCGGGGCCTGGTTCTTCCCCCAGCTCGTGGAGCGGGTGCGGGCGGTGCAGGCGGCGGGCGGCGACGCGGGTGGCGCAGGCCGGGCGGTCGGCCCCGACCCGCACCGCGACCCGGCCGACCTGGCCCGCGGCCCCGCGGTGCTGGCCGCGCTGTGGGGCCTGGTGTGGGACGGCCGGGTCGGCAACGACACGTTCGCCCCCGTCCGCGGCCTGCTCTCGCTCGGCAAGACCGCGCACCGCACCGGCCGACAGACGCCGCGGGCCCGCACCGCGCGGACGGGCGGGGCCGCGGGGGCGGCGGCCGGGCGCGGGCTCGGCGGGCGGCTGGCCGGGGTGCGCGGGCGGGGCCGGTACGCGGGGCTCACCTCGCCCGAGGGCGGCGCCCGGGGCTCGGCCGGCCTCACGGCGGGGACCGTCGGGCTCTCGGCCGCCGAGCAGGCCCGCTCGGCCGGCCGCTGGTCCCTGCTGCCCGCCGCCGAGCAGGACCCCACGATCCGCGCCCACGCGACCGCCGAGCTGCTGCTGGACCGGTACGGCGTGATCACGCGCGGCTCCGTGGTGGCCGAGGAGGTCCCCGGCGGATTCGCGGGGCAGTACCGGCTGCTCACCCGGATGGAGGACGCGGGCCAGGTGCGCCGCGGCCACTTCGTCGACGGGCTGGGCGGCGCGCAGTTCTCCACCGGCGCCGTCGTGGACCGGCTGCGCGGGTTCCAGCGGGACGAGGAGGACGCCGCCGTCGACACCGCCCCGCTCGCGCTCGCCCTGGCCGCGACGGATCCGGCGAATCCCTACGGCGCCGCGCTGGACTGGCCGTCCGTGCCGGCCGGGCCGGACGGCGTCGTGCCCACGGGCCATCGCCCGGGCCGGAAGGCGGGCGCCGTCGTCGTGCTGATCGCGGGGCGGCTGGCGCTCTACATGGAGCGCGGCGGGCGCACGCTGCTCGCGTTCACGGAGGATCCGGGCGAGCTGCGGGCCGCGGCGGAGGCGCTCGTGTGGGCGCTGCGCACCGGCCGCACCGAGCGGTTGAGCCTGGAGAAGGTCAACGGCGGGCCCGTGCTCGGCACGCCGCTGGCCGAGGCGCTGCTGGCCGCGGGGTTCTACTCGAGCCCATCGGGCATTCGGTTCCGGAACTGAGAACCCACGCCCGTCCGCCCGTCCGCAACGCGGGTTGAGTTGTCACGGGTCCCGCCGTCGGACACCCGCGACAACTCAACCCGCGTTGCCCGGGGTGGCCCTGTCGCGGAGGCGGGGCCCGGGGGTAGGTTCGGCCCATGAGCATCGACGCCGCCCCGCCCGAGGACGTGGGCACCGCCCCCACGGGCACGTCCCCCGCCCCCGAGGCCCTGGAGGACTCCCTGCCGCACCCCTCGGACCCTTCCGTCACCCCGTTCCTCCTGTTCGAGGGTGACGCCGGTGCGGCCATGGACGCCTACCTCACCGCGTTCGTGGAGCACCTGCCGGTCACCGAGGTCCGCCGCGACCTCTTCGACGAATCCTCCCCGCGCGGCGCCGCTTGGGCGGGCAAGGTCCTGCACGGCGAGCTCGAGATCGCCGGCCAGCGGCTGCGCTTCTTCGACTCCTTCACCCCGCACGGGTTCACGTTCACCCCGGCCATCAGCCTGTTCGTCGAGCTGCCGGACGCCACCGCGGTGGACGCCATCCACGACGCGCTCCTCGCCGGCGGCGGCCGTGACTGCATGCCGCCCGACGACGACGGCTTCTCCCGCCGCTTCGCATGGGTCGGGGACCGCTTCGGCGTGACCTGGCAGCTCAACGCGGCCTGAGCCGGTGACGGCCCGTGCCTGAAGGCGACTCCCTCGTCCGCGTCGCGCACCGGCTCCGCCCCGTGCTCGAGGGCCGGGTCCTGACGCACGCGGATCTGCGCGTGCCCCGCCACGCCACCGCGGACCTGACCGGCTGGACGGTGGCCGAGGTCCTGCCGCGCGCCAAGTACCTGCTGATGCGGCTGACCCCGCCCACGGCCCGCCCCGGGGCCCGTCCGCTCACCCTGATCTCGCACCTGAAGATGGAGGGCCGCTGGCTCGTCTCGGCCATCGACGCCCGGTGGGGCGCCCCCGCCTGGCAGGTGCGGGCGGTGCTGGAGACGGCGGAGCACCGCGTGCTCGGCGCCCAGCTGGGCCTGCTCACCCTCGTGCCCACCGCCGACGAGGCCGCCGTCCTCGGCCACCTCGGCCCCGACCTGCTGGACCCGGCCTGGGACACGCCCGACGACGGCGCCGCGCTGCTCGCCGAGGGCGTGCGGCGGCTCACGGCCCGGCCCGAGCGGCCGGTCGGCCTGGCCCTGCTCGACCAGCGGCTCGTCTCCGGGATCGGCAACATCTACCGCTGCGAGACCCTCCTGCTGGCCGGTATCGACCCGCACCGGCCGATCGGCGAGGTCGAGGACGTCGCCGGACTCGTGCTGCTCGCCCGGGACCTGCTGCGCGCCAACGTCCCGCCCGCCGCCCCCGCCGCGGGCGCCCGGCGCCGGACCACGGGCGTGCGTCCGAACCCGGCGCGACCCTTCGGGGTCGAGGTGCTGGTCCCGGCCGGTCCGTCACCCGACACGGCACCCGGCCGGACGCCCGGCGCGCGTGGCGGGGGGACGCCGTCGTACTGGGTCTACGGGCACGACCGCACCCCGTGCCTGCGCTGCCGCGGCCCCGTCCGCCAGGAGGACTACGGCTCCCCCGAGGACGATGCGCGGCGGCTGTGGTGGTGCCCGCACTGCCAGCGCTGAGCCGGACGCGCCCCAACGGTGGCCGCGTGTCGTCCCCGTTCCCTACGCTGAACCCGCCCCCGACCCGAGGAGAAGTCATGGCCGACCCGTTCCCGAAGGACCCGGAGGGCGCCGTCGTCGCGCTCGTGCTGGCCGGCGGCACCGGCGGCCGCCTCATGCCGCTCACCGCGGCCCGCGCCAAGCCGATGGTGCCGCTGGCGGGCCAGTACCGGCTGATCGACGTCGTCCTGTCCAACCTGGCCCACTCGCGCCTGCGGGACGTGTGGGTCGTGGAGCAGTACCGCCCCTTCACGCTCAACCAGCACCTGGCCGGCGGCCGGCCGTGGGATCTCGACGGCACCCGCCACGGCCTGCGGCTCCTGCCCCCCGCGCAGGGCCGCGCCGAGGAGGGCTTCGCCCGCGGCAACGGCCACGCGATCGCCCAGCAGCTGCCGCTGCTGGAGCAGTTCGGCGCCGAGACCGTCGTCGTGCTCTCCGCCGATCACCTGTACCAGCTGGACCTGCGCCCCGTGCTGGCCGAGCACACCCGCTCCGGCGCCGAGCTCACCGTGGTCACCACCGAGACGGACGAGGACCCCTCGCGCTTCGGCGTCGTCCAGGTGGACGACGACGGCGCCGTGACCGACTACGCCTACAAGCCGGAGGACCCGGCGGGCACGCTCGTGGCCACCGAGGTGTTCGTGTTCGACGTCGCCGCGCTCTCCGAGGTGGTCGGCGACCTCGTGGCGGGCGAGGACGAGGCGGCCACCAAGGACGAGGGCGAGACCGATGAGGACGGCGACCCCGTGGGCTCCTCCCTCGGCGACTACGGGGAGAGCATCATCCCGGCGTTCGTGGCGCGGGGGCGCGTGCGGGAGCACCGCCTCGTCGGGTACTGGCGGGACATCGGCACCCTGGACGCGTACGTCCGCGCCCACCGGGAGATCCTCGACGGCACCGGCCTGGACGTCGCTGCCGAAGGCTGGCCGCTGCTGACCAATCCGCACGCCGCTCCGCCGGCCTGGGTCGCCCCCGAGGCGACCGTCACCGGCTCCCTGCTCAGCCCCGGCTGCCGGATCGCGGGCGAGGTGACCGACTCGGTCGTGGGCCCCAGCGTGGTGGTCGAGGCCGGCGCCGTGGTGCGCGGGAGCATCCTGCTGGGCGAGTGCACGGTGCCCTCGGGCGCGGTGCTGGACACGGTGATCGCCGACGTCGGCGCCGCCATCCCGGCCGAGGGCGCCACGGGGCGCGCGGAGCCGGCCGACGAGGTCGTGGTCCTCGAGCCGGGCGAGCGCGGGCCCGCCTCCTCGGACGAGACCACCGGTTCGGGCGCCCCCGTCAGGGACTGATCGGCCGCGCCCTCCGGACCGGCCCGCCGGCCCGGTCTGCGGCGAGCACGGCCAGCTCCAGCATCAGGCGTCCCCGCGGGTCCTGCAGGCTGCACCCCGTCAGCTCCACCAGGCGCTTGGTGCGGTAGATGACGGTGTTGCGGTGGCAGATCAGGTCCTCCGCGGCGAGGGTCGCGGAGCCCGAGCGGCGCAGCAGCGCCCGCAGGGTCTCCATCAGAGTGGCGCGCTGGTCCGCGGGCAGCGCCCGGAGCGGTCCCAGCACCTCCTCCACCAGCAGCGCGGCGACCTCCGGGCTGGACTCCAGCAGCACCTCCGGCAGCCGATGGGAGGCCCAGGCGAGCCGCCGCTCGCCCGGCGGGAGCGTGTGCGCCGCCCGCGTCGCCAGCCGGAACGCCGCCGCCGTCTCGGGGATCCCCTGCCGGGCCCAGGCCACTCCCACCTGGCCCTCGACCAGCGGGCCCAGCGCCTCCGTGAGCCATTCCTCGTCCGTCGAGGGAGGCTCGACGACACCGTAGAGCGCCCCCTCGCGCACAGCCCAGCGGGACGTCGCCCCGAGTCGCCCCATGCGGTCCTCGGGGTGATGGAGCACGTCGCTCCCCGGGTCCTCGGCGAGGGCGACGACGCAGGCGAGGGGGGCGGTCGCCCGGACGCCCAGGATCTCCTCGGCCTGCTCCGCGTAGACGGGGTCCGCGCCCTTCCCCTCCAGCAGCCCGGCCAGGCAGTCCTCCTGACGGCGCAGGTCGCGCAGGGTGAGGCGCGCGGTCTCCCGCCGGTAGGCGGCGCTGAGGACCTCGCCCGTGACGCTCAGGTCCTCCCACAGCCGGCGCCCCGCCTCGAGGAGCTCCTCGGTCGTGATGTCGAGCCTGCCCTCGCGGACCCGCCGTCCCAGCTCCTCCCAGAGCAGCCGGTTGCCCGAGGTGTAGGTGGAGATCACGGTCTCCAGGGGCACCCCCTGGCGGGCGCGCTCGACGCCGGTGGCCCGCCACGTGTCGACCAGGCGCCCTCCCGCGCCCTCCCCGGAGGGCACGCCGGCCAGGCCCCGCAGGCCCCGACGGACGTGCTCCCGCGTGCTACGACGCAGCCTGGCCCGCAGCTCCGGCGTGGACCACGCCCCGCCCTGGTCGCCGCCCAGCGTGGCGGCGGCGATCTCGTCGGCGATCCGGTCGGCGTCCTCCAGCAGCGCCGACCAGGCCTCCCGCAGACGGCGCTCCGCGTCCCCGGACTCCTCGGGGACCCCTGCCTCCTGCACCATGCCGTCCTCCTCGCCGCCCCCGCCGGCGGCGTCCGGCCGGGCGGGACTCGTGTCCTGGCTGCACAACCGACTCTGTGCTCCGTGCCCATAGTGCCACTGTGGCGCCGGTCATACGGTGGGCGGAGACCTCGTCCGCACCCGGACCCATCCCACCCGAGCCCCCCCAGAGGAGCCGACATGAGCGAGACCCGCTCGGGCGTCCTGCCCGACCACGACATCTACCTCCTCGACGACGAGCTGACGGAGGAGCAGCGCGAGGTGCGCGACCGCGTCCGCGCGTTCGTCGACGCCGAGCTCATGCCCGTCATCAACGACTACTGGGAGCGCGCCGAGTTCCCGTTCGAGCTCGTGCCCAAGCTGGCGGAGCTGAACGTGGCGGGCACCGTCATCGAGGGGTACGGCTGCCCCGGCATGAGCCGCATGGCCGGAGCCCTGGTGTCGATGGAGCTGGCCCGCGGGGACGGATCCTTCAACACCTTCTTCGGGGTGCACTCCGGGCTGGCGATGGGCTCGATCAACGCTTTCGGCTCGGACGAGCAGAAGGAGCGCTGGCTGCCCCGGATGGCCCGGATGGAGATGATCGGCGCCTTCGCGCTCACCGAGCCCGACCACGGGTCCGACTCGGTGGCCCTCGAGACCACCGCCCGCCGAGAGGGCGACACCTGGGTGCTCGACGGCGCGAAGCGCTGGATCGGCAACGCCTCCTACGCCCACGTCATCGTCATCTACGCCCGCGACGTGGCCGACGGCCAGGTGAAGGCGTTCGTGCTGGAGCGGGAGCCGGACACGGAGTTCCCCGCCGGCTTCGAGCCGACCGTGATCACCGGCAAGATCGGCAAGCGCGCGATCCTCCAGCCGGACATCGTGATCTCCGGCCTGCGCATCCCCGAGGCGGACCGGCTCCCCGGTTGCTCCTCCTTCAAGGACGTCAACCGCGTCCTGAGCACGACCCGCGGCGGCGTGGCCGTCGAGACGCTCGGCCACGCCGTCGCCGCGTACGAGGCCGCCGTCGCCTACGCCGGGCAGCGCGTCCAGTTCGGCAAGCCGATCGCCGGCCACCAGCTGGTCCAGGGGCAGCTGGCCACCATGCTGGCCGACGTCACCAACATCAAGCTCACGTGCTTCCGCCTCCTGGAGCTGCAGGACCAGGGTCGCCTGACCGGCCCGATGGCCTCGCTCGCGAAGATGTCGGCCGCGCGCCAGGCCCGCCGGGTGACCTCCATGGCCCGGGACATCCTGGGAGGGAACGGGCTGCTGCTGGAGAACCACGTCGCCCGCCATCTGACGGACATGGAGGTCGTCTACACTTACGAGGGCACCGACTCCATGCAGTCGCTGATCGTCGGCCGCGCCATCACCGGCGTGTCGGCCTTCGCCTGAGACCTCCCCGCCCTCTCCCCGCCCCCCTTCCCGAAGGAGCACCACCATGCCTGAAGCCGTCATCGTCTCCGCCGTCCGCTCCCCCATCGGCCGCGCCCGCAAGGGGTCCCTCCGCGACCTGCGCGCCGACGACATGGCCGCCCAGATGGTCACCGCCGCCCTGGACCGGGTCCCCGAGCTGGACCGCGCCGAGGTCGAGGACCTCATCCTGGGCTGCGGCGCCCCCGGCGGGGAGCAGGGCGGCAACCTCGGCCGCGTGGTCGCGGTCTTGGCCGGCCTGCCCTCCGTGCCCGGCACCACCATCACCCGCTTCTGCTCATCCAGCCTGCAGTCCACCCGCATGGCGTTCCACGCCATCCGCGCCGGGGAGGGGGACGTGTTCGTCTCCGCCGGCGTCGAGTCGGCCAGCCGGCTGGACCGCGGCGCCTCCGACGAGGACACCCGCAACCCGGCGTTCCGCTCCGCGTGGGAGCGCTCGGCCCGCCGGGCCGAGGGCGACGCCCCCGTGTGGACGGACCCCGCCGAGGAGGGCGAGCTGCCGGACGTCTACATCGCCATGGGCCAGACGGCTGAGAACGTGGCGCAGCTGCGTGGCGTCTCCCGCCAGGCCCAGGACGAGTACGCCGTGCGCTCCCAGCAGCTCACGGAGAAGTCCCAGGCCTCCGGCTTCTGGGACCGGGAGATCTCCCCGCTCGTCCTGCCCGACGGCATCCGGGTCACCCGGGACGACAGCCCGCGCGCGGGCACCACGCTCGAGGCCGTTTCCCAGCTGAACCCCGTCTTCCGGCCCGACGGCACCGTCACCGCCGGCAACGCCTGCCCCCTCAACGACGGCGCCGCGGCGCTCGTCGTCATGAGCGACACTCGCGCCGCCGAGCTGGGGCTGACCCCGCTCGCCCGGATCGTGTCCACGGGCCTCTCCGCCCTCTCTCCCGAGATCATGGGCCTGGGCCCCGTGGAGGCGTCCCGGCAGGCGCTGGCGCGGGCCGGGATGAGCATCGACGACGTCGACCTCGTGGAGATCAACGAGGCGTTCGCGGCGCAGGTGCTCCCCTCCGCCGAGGACCTGGGGATCCCCCTGGACAAGCTCAACGTCAACGGCGGGGCAATCGCGCTGGGCCATCCCTGGGGTATGACCGGAGCCCGGATCACCGCCACCCTGCTGAACTCGCTGCGCGAGCACGACAAGCACATCGGCCTCGAGACCATGTGCGTCGGCGGCGGCCAGGGCATGGCGATGGTCATCGAGCGCCTGTCCTGAGTCCTTCCCGCCCCGTCCGCACCCGCACCCGCACCGACCCTCCCGGAGGAACCCCATGACCGAGCCCCGCATCGCCGTCGTCACCGGAGCCGCGCGCGGCATCGGCGCCGCCCTGGCCCGACGCATGGCGGAGGACGGCTTCGCCGTCGCCGCCGTCGACCTCTCGGCCGAGGCGTGCGCCGACGTCGTCGGGCAGATCGAGGAGGCCGGCGGGACGGCCCGCGCCTTCGCCGCCGACGTCGCCCGGGAGGAGTCGGTCGCCCAGGTGATGGACGCCGTCGTCGCCGAGCTGGGTGCGCCCGCCGTGCTGATCAACAACGCGGGCGTGCTCCGGGACAACCTGCTGTTCAAGATGAGCGCCCAGGACTGGGACACGGTGATGGACGTGCACCTGCGCGGGCACTTCCTCATGACCCGCGCCGCCCAGCGCCATATGACGGAGCAGGGGTGGGGGCGGATCGTGAACATCTCCTCCACGTCCGCGCTGGGCAACCGGGGGCAGGCGAACTACGCCGCGGCCAAGGCCGGGATCCAGGGCTTCACCAAGTCCGTCGCTATCGAGCTGGGCCGCTTCGGGATCACGGTGAACGCCATCGCGCCGGGCCTGATCGAGACGGACATGACCCGGGCCACCGCCGAGCGGATCGGCGTCCCCTACGAGACGTACGTGGCCAAGGCGGCGGAGCAGATCCCCGTCGCCCGCACCGGCACCCCCGAGGACATCGCCGCCGCGGCCTCCTTCTTCGCCCGCCAGGAGGCCTCCTTCATCTCGGGCCAGGTCCTCTACGTGGCCGGCGGACCCAAGGCCTGAGCCCCCCACGAGGAGAACGCCATGCAGACCTTCGACGGACTGGACGAGTTCGAGCGGGCCGTGGGCACCCACCTGGGCCACAGCCGCTGGCGCACCGTCACCCAGGAGCAGGTGGACCTGTTCGCGGACACGACCGACGACCACCAGTGGATCCACGTGGACCCCGAGCGGGCGGCCCGGGGACCCTTCGGCTCGACGGTCGCCCACGGCTTCCTCACCCTCGCGCTGCTGCCCTCGATGGTGCGGGAGATCTACCGGGTGGAGGGGATGGCCATGGTCGTCAACTACGGATCGGACCGGGTCCGCTTCCCCCATCCGACCCCCGTCGGCGCGCGCATCCGCGCCGGCGCCGAGCTCACCCGCCTGGACCGCGGCCCCCAGGGGGCGCTGGCCATGGTGACCACCACCGTGGAGATCGAGGGAGTGGCGAAGCCGGCCTGCGTGTCGGACTCGCTCTTCCTCCTCCGCCCGGGAAAGGACGCGTCATGACGTTCAACATCTCCGTGCTCCTGCGCGAGAGCGCCGCCGAGCACCCGGACCGCCCCTGCGTGATCCTGGGCGACCGTGCCTGGATCTACGCGGAGGTGGACGCCGCCGCCGACCTGGTGGCCGCGAACCTCAGCGGGCTGGGCCTGGCCCCGGGCACCTCGGTGGCGGTGCAGCTCCCGGACATCCCGCAGTTCCTGTTCGCCTACTTCGGCCTCGTCCGTGCCGGCTTCGTCATGGTCCCCCTCAACCCCCTGCTGACGCCGCGCGAGATCGCCCATCACCTGTCCGACTCGGACACGGCCGTGCTCATCACCGTGGATACGGCGGCCGAGGCGGCGGTCAAGGGCGCGGCCCAGGCGGGCGGGTCCGACGGCGGTCCGACGGTGTACGTGGTCTCCACGGGCGCCGGGGAGCGGCCCGCGGGGACCCGGGACTTCGCGGAGCTGCTGGCCCCCGGCCCCTCGGTGGACATGGCCCCCACCCAGGCCGACGACACCGCGGTGATCATCTACACGAGCGGCACGACCGGCCCCCCCCAAAGGCGCCGAGCTCACCCACTTCGGCATCTACATGAACACGACGGTCTCCGGCGCGCGCATCCCGATCCGGCCCGACGACGTGGTCCTGGCCGTGCTGCCCTTCTTCCACGTGTACGGGCTCACGAGCGTGCTGAACATCTGCGTCCGCCACGCCTGCACCATGGTCCTGCTCCCCCGCTTCGACGCCGCCGCCGCGCTCGACCTGGTGGAGCGCCACGGGATCACCCGCATCTCCGCCGTGCCGACCATGCTGATCGGCATGGTGGAGGACCCCGACACCGGGCGGGACCTCTCGTCCGTGAGCCAGGTGGTCTCCGGAGGCTCGGCCCTGCCCCAGGAGGTGCTGCGGCGCTTCGAGGCGAAGTTCCCGCGGGCGACCATCCTGGAGGGGTACGGCCTCTCCGAGTCGACCAGCTCGGTGGCGGTGAACGTCTCCCGGGAGGAGCGCCGCGTCATGTCCATCGGCAAGCCGCTGTGGGGCACCGAGTGCCGCGTGGTGGACGCGGAGGGACACCTGCTCGGCCCCGGGGAGGACCAGGTGGGGGAGCTGCTCTTCCGCGGCCCCACCATCATGAAGGGCTACTACCGCAACCCCGAGGCCACGGCGGCCACCCTCGTGGACGGGTGGCTGCGCACCGGGGACATGGGGTACCGGGACGAGGACGGGTTCATCTACGTGGTGGACCGCAAGAAGGAGCTCATCCTCCGCGGCGGGTACAACGTGTACCCCCGCGAGGTGGAGGAGGTCATCGCCACGCACCCGGCGGTCTCCGAGGTGGCCGTGGTGGGGCGTCCGCACCCCTCCCTCGGCAGCGAGGTGGTGGCGGTCGTGAGCACCCGGCCGGGCATGAGCGTGACCCCGGCGGGGGTCATCGAGCACGCCAAGGTCTCCCTGGCGGCGTACAAGTACCCGCGCGAGGTGGTCGTGGTGGACAGCCTCCCCAAGACCGCCACCGGCAAGATCCGCAAGCGGGACCTGGCGACCACGCTGGCCGAGCCGGCCTCCCCCGAGTCGCACTCCGCGACGCCGTAGCCGCCCGCGACGACGGCCGCGCTTCCCTGTCCTCCCCTCCTGGGAGAATCGGGAACGTGGCCGTCCCCTCCCCCCTTCCCCTGCGTAACGGCGTCAACGCGACCCGCCTGCGCCTGCCCGCCTCCGGACCCTGGGCGTCCGTCCAGGAGTACGTCCTGGACCGCTTCGGCCACGTGGACCCGGACGGCATCCGGCGGCGCTTCGCCTCCGGGCAGGTCGTGGCCGCGGACGGCGCCCCCATCCCGGCGGACACGCCGCTCGGCGTGCACGACGACCTCTGGTACTACCGGGACGTCCCCGACGAGGCCCCGCTGCCCGTGACGCACACGCTCCTGCACCGCGACGAGCACCTCGTGGTCATCCACAAGCCGCACTTCCTGCCCACCACCCCGGGCGGCCGCTTCGTCCAGGAGACCGCGCTGGTGCGGCTGCGCAACGAGCTCGGCCTCGATGACCTCGTGCCCCTGCACCGGCTCGACCGGGCGACGGCCGGCGTCGTGATGTTCTCCGCGAACCCGGCCACCCGCGGCGCCTACCACCTGCTCTTCGAGCGGCGTGCCGTGGCCAAGACCTACGAGGCCGTGGCGCTCCTGCCGGACGCCCCCGACGACGGCGCCCGCCGCCCCGGCGCCCCGGCCGACCCCGTCCTGGGGCGATTCCCGCTGACCGTGCGCAGCCGGATCCGCAAGGACAAGGGGATCCTGCGCTCCGTGGTGGAGGAGATCCCGCCGGCCGCCTCGGGACGCCGGGCGGGCGCGCCGGTGCGGACCCGGCGGTCGAACCGGCCCCACGCCGGGGCGAACGCGGAGTCCCGGGTGGAGCTGCTGGGCGTCGGCGTCTCCGCCGGGACGCTGGCGGGGCGGCGCGTGGCGCACCTGCGGCTCACCCCGCGCACGGGCCGCACCCACCAGCTGCGCATCCACCTGGCCGCCCTGGGCCTGGGCATCGCGTTCGACCCGTTCTACCCGGACCTGCTCGACCTCGCCCCGGACGACGTCACGCGTCCCCTGCAGCTGCTCTCCCGGTCGCTGCGCTTCACGGACCCGGTGACGGGCGAGGAGCGGGAGTTCACCTCCCCCGCCGAGCTGCAGGAGCGACCGCGGTGACAGGCGGGGACCCGGCCGCCCTGATGGACGCGCTCGGAGCGTGGTTCCACCCGCTCACCGCGCTCCTCGTGGCCCTGGACGCCCCGATCCCGCCCGTCCCGTCGGAGGTGGTGGTCATCGGCTCGGGGGCGCTCGCGGCCGAGGGCCGGGTCTCCCCCGTGGCCGCGGTGCTGGCGGCGTGGCTGGGCTGCTGGGCCGGGGACGTCGGCCTCTACGCGCTGTTCCGCCACGGCCTCGCCGACCGCCTGGACCGCTGGGCGTGGTGGCGTCGGATCCACCGGGGGATCCGGAGCCTGCTGGTGCGGGTGGGCCCGGCGGGCAGCCTGGCGGGGCTGTCCGTGCTGCGGTTCGTCTCGGGCGGGCGGACGGCGTCGATGGCGGCGGCCGGGATCGGCGGGATCCGCTGGCCCGTGTTCCTGTGGCTGTCCGGGGCGGGCTCGCTTGCGTGGTCCGGGTCCATGGTGGGGCTCGGCTGGATCACCGGCCGGGCCACCGGCCTGCCGTGGTGGGCGTCCGCGGTGGTCGGCATGGTGTTCGGTACCCTTGCAGGGTTGATGATCGCGGGGATCATGGCCCACCGTCGCCGGGGCCGGAAGGGGTGAGCATGCAGGACGCGTCCTCCGAGTCCCGTGCCGCCCTCGAGCGCCTCCGGGACGCCTCGGCGCCCCGTCCCGACGACGACGCGACGCGTGCCCCCGCCGAGCGCCCCCGCCGCGCCCTGGCCGCGCCCGGGGAGATCTCCCGCCGCGATCTGCGCCGTCACGAGCGCGCCCTGCGCTCGGGCCGACCCGAGACCGCCGCCGAGCGCCGCGTGCGCGAGGACCGCCGCGCGGATGTGCACCGCGCCATGGACCGACTGCGCACTCCGGGCGCTCCCGCCCAGCAGCGCCCACGCCGCGACCTCAGCGAGATCCTGGACCGCCTCGGCAGCCCGGACCTCGCCCGTTTCACCGACCCGCTCGTCGGCACGGTCGAACGCATCCTCCCCGCCCCGGGGCGGGACCCGGAGAAGGCCGCGGAGGCCGCACGCCGCCGCACTGCGGCCGAGGAGCGCCGGCGGGCCCGCCTGCGAGCCGGCCGGGAGCGCGCCGCCGAGGCCGCCCGTCGCCGGGCCGCCGAGCACGAGCGGCCCGTCGCCGAGGCCGCCGCCGCGGCCCAGGCCCGCGACGCCGCCCGGGCCCGCGACGCCGCCGCCCTCCAGGCCCGCCTCGACGAGGAGGCCCGCCGGGCCCAGGCCGCGCGGGTGGCCCGCCGCCGCCGCGAGGAGGAGAAGCAGCGCCGTCGGCGTGACGCCGAGCGGCGCCGTCGGGTGGCGGCCGAGGAGAAGGCCCGTGCCGCCGCCGAGGCGGAGGCCCGCCGACAGGAGCGGGAGGAACGGCGCCGCCGGGAGGCGGAGGTCGCCGCCGAGCGCGCCCGCGTGCAGGCGGAGCGGCGGGCCCGCGAGGAGGCCGCGCTCGCCGAGCGGGAGCGGCTCCGGCTCGAGGCGGAGGCGGAGGCGGAGCGCCGTCGGCAGGAGGCCGAGGCCGAACGCTGTCGCCTCGAGGCCGAACGCGTCGAGGCCGAGCGGCGCCGTCGGGCCGAGGAGGCCGAGCGGCGCCGTCGCGAGGCGGAGGAGGCCGCCCGCCTCGAGGCCGAGCGACGTCGTCGCCAGGCCGCCCGCGTCCGCGCCCACACCGTGCTGCACGCCGAACGCGCCCTCGCCCAGGCCCGGCTCCTCGAGGACCGCGCCCGGGAGGCCGAGCGCCGTGCGGCGGAGGACGCCGCCCGCCGCCGTCGCGAGCACGAGGAGCGGGAGTCCCGCGCGCTCGCCCGGGCTGCGCGCGAGCTCGAGGGCCCCGAGGTCTTCCCGGCCGCCGCCGACCGGCCGCTGCTGTCCGACCCGGAGGAGCGGCTCACCGATGAGGAGCTGTTCGCCCGGGCCCGGGTGGCCCTGCCCGAGTGGCGGCGGCGGCAGCGGCTCTCCACGAAGGCGCAGGCAGTCCAGGCCGAGGCCACCGCCCACTCCTCGGCGGGGCCGGTCACGGGCGCCCTTCCCCTGATCCCCGGCTACACCCCCGCCCCGCCCGAGGAGCCGGCCGGCTCACCGACCCGCGCGGACCGGCGCGGCCAGACGCTGCTGACCGTCGCGTGGGCGCTGTTCGTGCTCTCCGGTGCGTGGGGCCTCGGTCTGGCCGGCCGCGTCCCGGGGCTCGGCGCCCTCGATGCCGGCGCGTACCCGCTCACCGCCGACGGCCGACACGGCCCCGGCGCGAGCGTGTTCGGGCTGTCCCCGCTGCACCCGGCGATCTGGCCGGTGCTGTGGCTGCTGACCGGGATGTACGTGCTCCGGCAGTGGGGGCCTGGCCAGGGCGCGTCGCCGCGGCACCGCCGCATCCGGGGCGCGGTCGCGGGGACCCTGCTGGCGCTGGCGCTGTGGTTCCCCCTGGCCGTCCTGGCCCCCGGGGGCCTCGACGTCGTCCCGTGGCTGCTCGCCCTGGTCCTCATGCTCCGTGTGGTCCGGCGGCTCGGCGCCCGCCCGGCGGCCCGCCGCCTCGCACGGGTGGCCGAGGACGGCGCGCTCGGCGTGCTGCTGGGCACCCTCCTCGCCGGCGCGCCCACTGCGGTGGGCGCCGCCCTCCACGCCTGGGGCGTGCACGTCGACTGGTTCCCGACCGAGCTGCTCGCCCTGCTGGTGCTGATGGCCCTGCTGCTGGCGGCCCTGCGCCTCGTGCTCGGTGGGCGCGGCCGCCTGGGTGTGGCCCTGGGCATGGCCTGGACCCTGCTCTGCCTCGCCCTGCCCCGCCTGCTGCCCAGCCCGCTCGGGGCGCAGCAGAGCGCATGGGTGGGTCTCGCGGCCGCCTTCGGGGCGCTCCTGCTGGTCACGGCCGCGGCCGTGCGCCGCTCCTGGGCCCGCCAGATCGAGCGCGACGCCGCCCGCCGGCCGCACCCGGCCGGCGCCTGAGCCCGGCCCCGTTCAGCGCCCGGGCCCAGCGGGCACCGGGACCCACCGACCGCCGTCGCGCCGGAGCACGTCCAGCCGGCCCGTCACGGCGACGCCGGACACCGCCTCCGCCATCCGCCGCGCCACCTCGGCGGCCTCGGCGTCCTCGCCGGCCCGGTGCGAGCCGTGCACCGTGAAGCGCAGCACGATCCGCGGGACGCGCGCCACGACCTCGATGTCCTTGGCCGCGAGCACGTGCGAGGCCTGGACGGCCGCCTCGGCCAGGTCCATGACCTCGTCGGGCCGGTGGCCGGGCAGGAGGTCGCCGATCTGCAGGCGGGCACGGTAGGAGGGCATGGGCCCAGGGTAGGGGTGGCCGCAGCAACGGTGACGACTTCCCTCGTCGCACGGGCCGGGCCCCTTCCGCCCGCCGCGGACGCGTGCCCTCCCGTGTCCGGACCCGCTCGTAGGGTGGGGCGCATGACTCAGACCGCCACCCCGCAGACCGACGCCCCCGCCGTGCCCGCGATCTTCGAACCGATCGAGATCAACGGCGTGCGCGTGCGCAATCGCCTGATCCTGCCGCCGATGTGCCAGTACTCGTGCGAGGCGCGCGACGGCGTCCCGCACGGCTGGCAGTTCCAGCACCTGGGCGCCCGCGCGGCCGGCGGCTTCGGGATCGTGGTGGCCGAGGCCACCGCCGTCACACCCGAGGGGCGCATCTCCCCGTGGGACACCGGCCTGTGGAACGACGAGCAGCGGGACGCGTGGGCGCCGATCGCCGAGTACATCGCCTCCGAGGGCGCCCTGCCCGCCATCCAGCTCGGCCACGCCGGCGCCAAGGCCTCCACCGTCCCCATGCACCCGGGCGCGCCCGCCGGGCAGCCGATCCTCGAGGGCCCCGACTCCTGGGAGACCCTCTCCCCCTCCGGCGTGGCCACCAACTCCATGGAGATCCGCACCCACGCGATGCGGGTGGACGAGATCCGGGAGACCGTCCAGGCCTTCGCCGACGCCGCCGAGCGCGCCGACCGTGCCGGCTTCGGCGCCGTGCAGCTGCACGCCGCCCACGGCTACCTCATCCACCAGTTCCTCTCGCCGCTGACCAACACCCGGACCGACGAGTACGGCGGGGACTTCGAGGGCCGCACCCGCTTCCTCAAGGAGGTCGTGGCGGCCGTGCGCGAGGTGTGGCCCGCGGACAAGGTCCTCGGCATCCGCATCTCCGGCTCGGACTGGATCGAGGGCGGCTGGAGCATCGAGGAGACCGTCCGCCTGGCGCAGGAGCTGCAGGGGCACGTGCACTGGTTCGACCTGTCCTCCGCGGGCATCGGCGACACCTACGAGGGCCCCCAGGGCCCGGGCTATCAGGTGCCGCTGGCCACCGCCGTGAAGGAGGGCACCGAGGGGATCGTGGTGTCCGCCGTCGGCTCGCTGACCGGCGCCGAGGAGGTCGCGGCCGTGGTGGACGAGGACCGCGCCGACGCCGTCTGCGTGGGCCGCGCCGCCCTGGCGAACCCGAACTGGCCGACCGCGGCCGCCCTCGCGCTCGACGTCCCCTCGGAGCAGGTGCCGATGGCCCGGCAGTACTTCCGAGCCAAGTGGTGAGCGGAACACGCGGGACCCGGTGTGCCCCCGGCGCGGAACTCCGGTAGAACAGAACCATGAGCGTGCGCACCCCCGACCCGAATCCGGGCTGGCTGTCCGACGAGGACCTCTACGAGGCCCGGCGCCGGCTGCCCATGGTGTATGTGGAGGCCATCCCGGTGCGGCTGGACTCCCTCGGCTACGTCACCGAGATCGGCCTGCTCTACGTGGCGGACGAGACCGGTACGTTCCAGCGGACGTTCGTCTCCGGCCGTGTCCAGTATCGGGAGACCATCCGCGCCGCGCTGATGCGCCACCTGGAGAAGGACCTCGGCCCGCTCGCCTTCCCGCAGCTGCCGCCGTCGGTGGTCCCCTGCACCGTCGCCGAGTACTTCCCGGCGCCGTCCGAGACCGGGCTGACGGACGACCGCCAGCACGCCGTGGCCCTGGTCTACGTGGTGCCGGTGACGGGTGAGTGCCAGCCGCGCCAGAACGCGCTCGAGCTGACCTGGCTCACCCCCGAGGAGGCCCTCGGCGAGGACATCCAGGCCGAGTTCATCGGCGGCCGCGGGGACCTGGTGCGCCAGGCCCTCGCCCACGTGGGATGGGGGCGCTGAGCATGGCACCGGTCGTCGGCGGCTACCTCCGCCATCTGAAGTCCCAGGACGTGCAGCCCGGGGACAGCTTCCTGACCCGCCGCGGCGAGCCCGCCCCGCCGGTGGCCTCGACCCGGGTGATGCGGGACGACTTCGGCACCCCCGCGCTCGTGATCGCCACCCTCGAGGGCGGCCGCGAGGTCAAGATCGCCCACGGCTCCGTGATCCGGGTCCGCACGGACCGCCCGGAGGAGCGCAGGGCCGTCCCGGACACCACCTTCTCCCCCGTGGACGCGGGCTCCCCCGAGGAGCGGATCGTCGCCGTCGGCAAGCGCCACCTCGAGGACACCGAGCTGACCGCCACCGCGGCCCGGCTCTCGCACGGGTTGAACCTGCGCTCCGGCTCCCAGCTGGAGGACGTGTTCGGCATGGCCGAGCGGCTCTACCTGCTGCACGAGGACACCGAGGGCACGCTCGCTACCCTGGGTCTGCTGACGAACCTGCCGTGGGACGGGGCCGTGGGGCGGTGGAAGTCCATCCAGGCCGCGCTGTCCCTGGCGTCGCTGATCCTGCGCGAGGAGGGCGAGCACATCGCCGCCGCCAACCTCGGCCGGCGCCTGCTCGAGGCGGACGAGGTCCCCTCCGAGCCGGGCCGGGCGGCCCGGGTGCTCGAGGTGCGCCAACGCCAGCTCAACGAGCCGCCGCTCTACGACCGGGAGATCTCCCGCGCCCTGCAGGCCCGCGACGCCGAGGCCGAGTATCAGTGGCGCCGCGCCCGGTTCGACCAGCTGCTCTACCTGCGCGCCCGCGGCGGCTCGGAGACGCTCACGGACGCCGACCTGGATTCCCGGATCGCCCGGGAGCTCGGCACGCTGCGCACCCTCGCCGACGAGCTCGAGGCGAAGGCCGCCACGCGCCGGTGAGGCCCAGCCGCGGGACGGGCGTCGGGAGCCGGCCCCGTCCCCGGTGACACGCCCTCCGGGGTGCGGTTCGTGTGGCGCACCTCACTTTCCAGCCCCTGTCGGGGCTATGCTCCCGGCATGACCGGCTCCGCACCCGCCCAGCTCCGCCTCCTCCGCGCCACGGACGCGCCCGCCGTCCTGGCGGCCTTCCACGCGGGCACCGTCGGCATGGCCGATCCCGCAGAGGTCACCGACGAGGCCTCCGCCCGCGCCTACGTCGACGGACTGGTCCAGGCGGAGGGGACGGACGCCGTCGCCGTGGTGGAGCGCGGGACGGACACGCTCATCGGCCTGGTCGCCGTCGTGCGCGACGAGGCGCACGGCACCGGCGCGCTCACCGCCTGGCTGCATCAGGGCTGGCGCGGGGACGCGATCATGTCGCGTGCGGCGACCACCGTGACGGACGCCGAGCTGGCCGAGGGCGGCCTCGAGCGGATCGAACTGGCCCACCGGGCGGACAGCCCGACGGCGGGGGCCGTCGCCCGGGCCGCCGGGCTCCGACACGAAGGCACGCAGCGCGGCCGCCTCCGCGCGGGCGGGCGGCGGCTCGACGTGCACCGCTACGGCCGGCTGGCCGCGGACCCGCTGCCCGAGGAACGCGTCCGTCCCCTGCCGTGGGCCTCCGACGCCCGCCCCTGGGCCGACCGCTGACCGCGGCCCGCCCCCGACGACGCCCCACGACGCCGTCACGCCCTCCCGGCCCGATGCCCCGCTAGTTGTAGGAGGGCATGACGTTGTTGACACGCACCGGGGCCAACGAGGCCGGAGGAGCCTCTCCGCAGGAGGTATGCGGCCGATGGTAGTTGTAGTGGTTCACCCACACCTGCAGGGCCTCACGCCGAGCCCGCTCTGAGGAGTACGGGCGGGCGTAGAGGACCTCGTCGACCATCAGCCGGTTGTACCGCTCGACCTTCCCGTTGTGGCGCGGGGTGTAGGGGCGGATCCGGTGATGCCGGCCCCCGAGAGAGACCACCTTCCGGGTGAAGTCCACGGCCCGGTAGTTGTTCCCGTTGTCCGTGACCACCCGGTCCACGGTGATGCCGTGAGCGGCGAAGAACGCGCGGGCCCGGCAGTAGAACCCGATCGTGGTCACCGCCCGCTCATCCTCCAGCGCCTCCGTGTACGCCAGGCGGGTGAACCCGTCGATCGCCGAGTGCAGGTAGGTGTAGCCGACCCGCTGGCCAGACCCCCGCTTGGAAGCACGCCCTGCCTCACTGTCTCTTCCGTGGGCGCGCCAGCCTCCCCCTTCAGGGATGCGTCCGATCTTCTTCACGTCCAGGTGCACCATGTGCCCTGGCCCCCTCGCGGTGATCCTCCGGGCCGGCTGCCGGCGGAGGTCTTCTCCGGCTGGGGTCAGGTCCCGTAGGCGGGAGATCCCGGCCCGGTGCAGCCATCGCCCCACGGTGCGAAGACACACCTGGTGGCCCTCGCCGACCAGATGGTGATGGATGCGCCGGGCGGACCACTTCTCGGCCCGGCGCAGGGCCTCCAGCTCGGCCACGATCGCGGGGTCGAGCCGGGCAGGTGAGCGATGGGGCCGGCTCGAGCGGTCTTGCAGTCCTGCCTCGCCTTCGGCACGGTAGCGGGCGACCCAGGTGGCCACCGTGGGCCGACTGACGCGGAACTCCGCGGCCACGTGGGACTGCGGGATCCCGTCGTTCAGGTGGCGGTGGACCATGCGCAGCCGGCCGGTGGGGGTCAGAGGTGCGTTAGCGTGAGTCACGAGCGGGCTTCCTTCCGCGGATGAGTGGATGTCGCAATTCCCATCCTGCGGGGCGGAGCCCGCTCGTCTCATCTCAGCCCGTGCCTCGTGTCAAGAACCTCATGACCCACAACAGCTAGTCTGCCGAGATGACCACCCCGACCGGCGCCGTCCCGAGCCCGCACCCTCGGCCGTTCCTCCTCGTCCAGACACGCCCCGAGGACGACGCCGCGGCCGCCGAGGTCGAGGCCGTCGAGCGGCTCGGCGGCTACTCGGAGGGCCGGCTGCGCGTGCTGCGCCTGGACCGCGCGGTGCAGCAGCCGGCCGCGGCCGACGGCCTGGACTGGGAGGCGGAGCTCGCGGACGTCGCCGCCGTGATCCTGCCCGGCAGCCCGTTCACGGGCACCGATCCCGAGGAGACCAAGTCCCCCGTGCAGCGCGCCGTGGAGGCGGAGCTGGGGCGGATGCTCGACGTCGTCCGGCGCCGAGACCTGCCGTTCCTCGGCTGCTGCTACGGCGTCGGCACACTGGGCCGGCACGCCGGCGGCGTCGTGGACAACGCCCATGGCGAGTCGGCCGCGCCCGTCGAGGTCACGCTCACCGACGAGGGCGTCGCCGATCCGCTGCTGGCCGGGGTGCCGCGCACGTTCGCGGCGTACGTGGGCCACAAGGAGGCGATGAGCGCGCTGCCGCCCGGCGCGGTGCTGCTCGCCGCGGGCGCCGACTGTCCCGTGCAGATGTTCCGGCTCGGCACCCGCCAGTACGCCACCCAGTTCCACCCGGAGCTGGACCAGGCCGGGATCCTCGAGCGCCTCGAGATCTACTGCGACCACGGGTACTTCGCGCCGGGCGAGTACGAGCCCACGGTGGCGGGGCTGGTCGCCGTCGACCCCGAGCACCCCCGCCGGATCCTGGCGAACTTCCGCACGCTGTTCGGGTGAGCCCGCCCGGCCCACCCCGTAGCGTGGCCGCATGGACACGCACCGCGCCACCGCTTCCCTGCCCTGGATCGACGGCCCCGCCGTGCGCGCCGCCCTGAGCCCGCGCGCCGCCGTCGACGCGCTGGAGGCGGCCCTCGCCGCCGGCCTGGACCCGGAGGCCGACGCCCCCCGCACCCGCGTGGCCACCGCCGCCGGGCAGCTGCTGCAGATGCCCTCGACGCGCGGGAGCGAGGTCGGCACCAAGCTGGTCACCCTCACGCCGGACAACCCGGAGCGCGGACTGCCGGTCATCCAGGGCGTCTACGTGCTGTTCGGCGCCCCGGGCGCCCCCGGCCAGGCCCCGCGGGCCGTGCTGGACGGCGTCGAGCTGACGGGCCTGCGCACCTCCGCGGTGTCCGCGCTCGGGGTGCGGCTGCTCGCGGACGCCTCGCCCCGGCACCTGGTCGTGTTCGGCACGGGCGTGCAGGCGTGGGAGCACGCGCTCACGTTCCAGGACGTGTTCGGGCTGGAGCGGGTGTCCGTGGTGGGCCGCGACGCCGACCGGGCCGCCGCCCTGGCCGCGCGCATCGAAGCGGAGCTGGGCGTGACCGCGAGCACCGCGGACTCGGAAGCCGTGGCGGAGGCGGACGTCGTGGTGACGTGCACGGCCGCGATGGCCCCGCTGTTCGACGGGACGCTCGTGCCGGAGCACGCGACGGTCGTGGCGATGGGCTCGCACACCACGGACGCCCGCGAGACCGACGACGCCCTGGCCCGCCGTGCGACCGTGGCGGTGGAGTCGCGGGACTCGGCCGCCCGCGAGGCCGGGGACGTGACCCTCGCGGTGGCCTCCGGCGCGCTGGCCGGGATCGAGGACACGGTGACGCTGGCCGAGCTCGTGGCCGGGACCGCGCGTCGTCAGGAGGGTGCGCCCGCCCTGTTCGTCACCACCGGCATGCCCTGGCAGGACCTGGTGGTGGCGAGCGCGGTGGCGCGGGTGGTGCTGGGCTGAGCCGGGGCGGCCGGGTCCAGCTGGCGGACCGAGGGCGTGTCCCGGCGACTGACGGCGAGGAGGACGAGGGCGCCGGCGAGCCCGACCAGATTTCTCGCCACGAGCGGGGCGCGGCCGGCCTCCGCGGTGTCAGCCCAGTCGAGCACGCCCCGTCTGGATAGAGTGACTCGCGCCACCCTCTTCACTGCAAGGCAGGACACATGATCGACGCACCCCTCGCCCAGCTCGCTGAGACGTACGCCCGTGACGCGCGGCTCGCCTCCACGAGCGGGGTCTCCGCCGAGCCGGAGGCGCAGCTGACGGTCCCGGTCTCCGAGTTCCTGCGCGCGTTCTCCTCCGTCACCGGGCTTGGGGACCTCAGCCTGCTGCGAGAGGCCCAGCTCGACGGCGTGCGCCCGGACTTCGCCGCCCTGATCGACGGTCGCCCCTGCGGATGGGTGGAACTCAAGGCACCCGGCCACACGGTCATCGGAGAGAAGTGGCGCGGCCGGGAGAAGGGCCAATGGGACCTGCTCTCCCAGCTGGACGCGCTGCTCGTCTCGAACGGAGACGAGATCGCCCTCTATGTTTCCGGCTCCCTTGTGGACACCGCGTTCCTGCCCGTCGACGGCGTCGCAGGCTGGGACGCGGACCGCCTGCGCACCGTCCTGGAACAGTTCACCCTGGCCCAGCCCCGGCCGATCACCCGAGTGAGCCAGCTCGCGGACCGCCTGGCCCCGCTGGCCCGCTTCCTTCGGGAGCGCCTCCAGGAAGGCCTGTCCAACAACTACCGCTCGGTGCGGGAGGCGAAGGCGGCCTGGGACCACACGGTGCACCACACGACCACGGACGCCCAGTTCGCGGGCGACGTCGCCCAGGTGGTGGCCTACTCCATGGCCATCGCCGGTCTCTCCGGCCAAGCGGACCGGAACGCCGACGGCGTGGTGACGCTCGAGGAGGCCAAGCACGCCTTGGAGACGGCCCACCGCAATGTTCTGGCGGCGTCCCTCGGACCGATCATCGGCATCCCGGCGCTCATGGAGTACATCGCCCCGGAGGTCGGGGCCATCATGCGGCTGGTGTCCAGCATGGACGTGGCCGCCATCGAGCGCTCCACGGACTCCCGTGGTGAGCCGTGGCTGTGGTTTTACGAGGACTTCCTCCAGCGCTACGACCCGGCCGCCCGTAACCGCGCGGGTGTCTACTACACGCCGATCAGTGTGGTGCAGTGCCAGGTGCGCGTGGTGGACGCGCTGCTGCGGGAACGTTTCGGTCAGACCCTGGGCTTCGGTGCCCCCTCGGTGGTGACGCTGGACCCCGCGACGGGCTCCGGCACCTACCCGCTGGCGGTCATCGACCGCGCGGAGGCAGCGGCCCGGGAGGAACGCGGCCCGGCGGGGGTGGCCCAGGTGGCCAAGAACCTCACGAAGAACCTGCTGGCCTTCGAGCTGCTGCCCGGCCCATACTCGGTGGCGCACCTGCGCATCGGCCAGCGGCTCGCTGAGGCGCAGGGTCACGCCTTCCAGGCGGAGGAGATCGGCGTGTACCTGACGGACACCCTGGAGGACCCCTCGGCGGGCATGGAGGCGGGGCTATTCGGCGACGCGCGGGTCCTCGCCGAGGCCGCCGAGGCGGCCCGCCAGATCAAGCGGGACCGGCGCATCACCGTGGCCATCGGCAACCCGCCCTATGACCGGGTGACCTCCGGCACCGGCGGCTGGGTGGAGCACGGGGACGGCGAGGACGCGCTGTTCGACGACGTGATCGGCCCCGCCCAGGAGCAGGGAGTGATCTTCTCCGCCCAGGCCTCGCTGTACAACCTGTACGTGTATTTCTGGCGGTGGGCCATCTGGAAGGCGTTCCAGCAGGACCCCGGGGACCAGGCGATCATCTCCTTCATCACGGCGTCCTCGTGGCTGACCGGCCCGGCCTTTGTGGGTCTGCGCGATCTGGCCCGTCGGACGGCCAGTGAGATCTGGGTGATGGACCTGGGCGGCGAGGGCCGCGGGGCACGCCAGGAGGAGAACGTCTTCGACATCCAGACCCCGGTGGCGATCGTGACTCTGGTGCGCACCGGCAAGGCCGCCCGGGAAGCGTCCGTGTACTACCGGCGCTTCCGGGGCACGCGCGCGGAGAAGTTCGCGGCCCTGGACGAGGTGGCCCGGTTGGATCCCGACGACGGCACATGGGTGCGCCTGCCCGGTGGGGCGGGCGACCCCTTGGCACCGGCCAGCGGCGGGGAGGACTGGGCGGCCATGCCCGCCCTGGCGGACCTCTTCCCCTGGCAGCAGCCCGGGATCAAGTACAACCGTGCCTGGCCGGTGGCCCCGGATCAGGACACTTTGCAACGGCGGTGGCGAGAGCTGTTGGCCGACCCGTCCGCGGACGCCCGCGCGGAGAAGTATGTGACGGGCAACTTTGGGCGCACCATCCACACCGCCGTGAACGGCATGACCCCACTGGCGGAACTGCCCGCCGACGCCCCGCACCGGCCGATCGTCCGCGTGGCCTGGCGCTCCTTTGACCGCCAGTGGACCTTCGACGATCCTCGATTGATCAACTTGGAACGCCCCGCTTTGTGGCAGGCGCTTTCCGACCGGCAGCTCTTCCTCGTCTCCCCCATGACCGCACGCACCAGCGGCGGGCCGGTGGTGACCGTGGCGACGGCGGTGCCGGATCTGCACTACTTCGTCGGCTCCTACGGCGGCAAGGACGTCATCCCGCTCTACCGGGATGCTGAGGCCACTCAGCCCAACGTCACCGGCGAGCTGCTCCCATTGCTGGGGGAGCGCTACGGCCGGGAGGTCACGCCGGAAGACCTGGCCGCCTACGTCATGGGCATCGCCGGCCATGACGCCTACGTCCAGCGGTTCGACGAAGCCCTGGAGGGCAGCCCCGTCCGCGTGCCGCTGACTGCCGACCCTGACCTGTTCACCCGTGCCGTGAAGCTGGGTGAACGTCTGTTGTGGCTGCAGACCTACGGGGAGCGGTTCACAGGACCGGAGCGCCCCGCGCGTCGGGTGCCGCGGGTGCCCGGCCTGGGCTGGGAGGAGCCCGTGACGGCCTTGCCTGCTTCTCCGCGGGCCGTGTCCTACGATCCCGCGGCCCAGCGGCTGACGGTGGGGGACGGCGTCGTCACCGGCGTGAGCCCGGAGGTGAGGGCCTTCGCCGTGTCCGGCATGAACATCCTGGACAAGTGGCTCGGCGCCAGGACGGCCACCGGCATCGGCCGCGCCGCCGGCAAGGCAGCCACCCCGCTGGACCGTATCCGCCCCACTGAGTGGGCAGACGAGTGGAACGACGAGCTGCTCGATCTGCTCCGAGTGCTGACCGAGACCGTGTCACTGGGCGGTGACCAGGCAGACCTCCTGGACGAGATCCTCGCCGGAGACCTGATCCCGGCGAACGAACTCCCCGAACCGACCCCGGCCGAACGGAAGGTTCCCAAGACGATCAAGCGGGACCCCGGTTCCGAGCAGCGTGGGATGTTCTGAACGCCGGAGACGACGGAGGGGCGAGACCTATGCGCATCTGTTACCTGGACGAGTCGGAACAGCAACAGGACGGGGTCTACTACATCGGAGCCCTCGTGGTCACCGCTGAGCAGATTCGCTCCATCGACCGGGACCTCGATGCTCTGCATGCCCGACTCCACGAGGCGCACCCGGGCTCGGTCCCGGCCGGTCTTGAGTTCCACGGTCATGCCATATTCCAGGGAAAGGAGGGCTGGGCGGAACTGAAACCGGGCGTACGGGCGTGGGCGAGTCAGAAAGCGGTGGAACTCATCTGCCGTCACTCACCGTGGTTCGGCCTGCAAGGAGTAGACGTCGACGGACTCCGTCGACGTCGCGGCTGGGAGGCCGCAGAACCTCACGTCGTTGCCTCCAGTCATCTCCTCAACCGCGTCCACCGGCACAGTCGGTTGGTCTCTGAAGGACTCCTAGTCATCGCCGACGACCACCACCTCCGCGAGGACAGCAGGACCGCGTATGTCAAGGGCCATTGAGTTCTGCCCATAGGCGGCCAGTGTTTCTTCCCGCTGGTGGCCATCAGAACTGCCCACTGGTGGCCAGCTGGTTTGCCCGTTTGGGTGGTGGTGCTGGCCACCGTGATGGG
>NZ_JAPVLT010000008.1:0-118623 GCF_027158145.1 Micrococcus sp. H39-S4 | reverse complement strand
CCGGCTCGTCGAAGGCCAGGCCGTCACGAACTGGAAGCAGGCCCTCGCCCAGCTCGCCGCGGCCTACCCCGACCGGATCAACCCCTACCTGTGACCACCCCGCTTACACAGACAAGTTGACACGCCCGAGGAAACACCGGTCTTCCAGGAGGAGGCCGCTGTCGATCCGGCCGCCCATCGTGAACTGCCGCTGAAGCTGGCCATCCGGCGCAATTGGAAGGCAATGCTGCTGGGCATGGGCTTGATCCCGGTGTCCACCGGCGGGTACTACATCGTCACCACCTTCGCCACCTCGTACGGCACCGAGCCAGCCTTCGGCATCGGCATCTCCGAGCACTTGATGCTCAACATCCTGTCCGTGGCAGCCCTGGGCGAGCTCGTCTCGACGTTGTTCATCGGAGTCATGGCCGACCGTATTGGCCGCAAGAAGACGATGGTCGCTGCACTGGTGCTGACCTCCGTGCTGGTGATGCCGATGTTCCTCAGCATGTCCCCGGAGAATCCGCTGCTGATGTTCGTACTGTTCACGGCCTTCCGGATCGCGATGAACGGCACTTGGGCTCCCCTGGCGTCGATCATGTCCCAGATGTTTGACGCCGAATCGCGGCAGAGTGCGCTTTCCGTCTCCTACGGCTTGGGCAACGCGATTTGGGCTGGTCTGTCACCCGTCGTGGCCACGGCCCTGTTCGCAGCGACTGGGACCATCTGGTCGGTGATCCTGCTGTACATGGGCATGGCCACGCTGAGCATGGTGTGCCTGGTGCTCGCCCCCCAGATCCGCGACAACGTCTTCGACGTCGACCACGAGACCCCGGCCGCTGCGACCGTCGCGCGCTGAGACACGAAAGGACACGGCTTGCGCAAGATCAACACCTTGGACGCTCCCCCCACCGACTACCGCCCCACCCTGGTCACCGCCTCTACTATCCACGCTGTCGACCCTGCGTTCGCCGACACGCGGCCGACCGCGTTGTTGCTGGCCGGCGATCGCATCGTGGCAGTGGGTACTGAACAGCACTGCCGCGAGGTCAATGAGGGCAAGGGGCTGCCCGCCCCCCGAGTCCTGGATTTCGGCGCGAGCACGCTGATTCCGGGTTTCATCGATCCCCATGCTCATCCTTTGATGCACGGGCAGATGAAGACCTGGGTAGACTGCGGGCCCGCCCAAGCGGCATCGATACCGGAGATCGTCCAGCAGCTGCGCCGGCGCGCTGATCAGGCCGCCGGCAACGGGCCGATCCGCGGCTACGGCTATGAACACCGCAACCTCGTCGAGCGGCGCCACCCCACTCGGCATGAACTGGACCAGGTTGCCACGGACCGTGAGGTGTATCTGATGAACGCCTCCGGCCATGGCGGCGTGGTCAACACCTTCACCCTGAACAAGTACGGCATCACCCGGGACACCCCCAATCCCCCGGGCGGGGAGTTCTTCCGCGACGAGGCCGGGGAGCTGACCGGCGAGCTCTCCGATGCCGCCTGCAACATCCTCACCGGAGTGGAGGGCGTCAAGGTCGGCAACCACGGTCCTAACCTGCACCTGGGCGACAGTCTCGAAGACCACATCCAACAACTGGCGCTGGCCCAGCAGTCCTTCGCTGCCGGAGGCGTGACCACTGTCGGCGACGCTCAGGTCACACGTCGTGAGTTCGACATGTACCTGCACCTGGCCGAGCGGGGGGAACTGAAAATCCGCTACGCCATGTACCTGCTGTCCTCCCTCCTGGAGGAGGGACTCGAGATCGGCATGCGCGGGGCCTTCGGCAACAGCATGCTCTCCTTCGCGGGGTTCAAGTTCTACGCAGACGGCACCCTGGGTGGGTGGACCGCCTACTTCCCGGACGGGTACGTGGGCGACCCTTGCCGCACCGGCATGCTCTACCACGAGCCGGCCGAGTACGCCGAGCTCGTCGGCAGAGCCCATCGCGCCGGGCTGCAAACCGCCACTCATGCACAGTCGCCCGATGCGATCGAGATGGTGATCAGCACGATCGAGCAGGTTCAGAGGGATCACCCGCGCGAGGACTGTCGGCACCGCATCGAACACTGTGGACTGCCCACCCCCGAGCAAATCACCCGGATGGCCGCCGCCGGCATCCTGCCGGTGAACCAACCTCAGCACTATTACAACTGGGGATCCGGTGTCACCGACGCGATTGGCACCCCAGGGGAGAGGTTCAACCCGCTCGGGGAATTCGTCGACGCCGGTGTCCCGGTCACGCTCAGCTCAGACGCCCCCGTTGCCGATCCGTTGCCACTGCAGGCCGTCCAAACTGCGGTCACCCGAACTACTGCCCGTGGCGACCGGCTCGGTCCGGACACGTTACGAATCAGCGCCGAGCGCGCCCTGCAGGCCCACACCCTCGCCGGTGCGCGCGTCCTGGGGCGGGAAAGTGATCTGGGCAGCCTCACCCCGGGCAAGCGCGCTGACTTCGTGGTGCTCGGCGCTGACCCACTGGCCGTGGACGCCGCGACCATCCAGGACATCCCGGTGTTGTCGACGTGGGTGGGCGGGGTTTCCGTCTACATCGCGGACAACGCCTGAGCAAGTAGAGCGCCCAAGGAACCAAGGAACATCATGATTAACTCCGCCACGACCGACAGTGCCATGACAGAGACCACGTGCCAGAACAATGTGGCCCTCGCCGTACTGACCACCCTGCGCAACTACGGAATCGACACTGTCTTCGGCATCCCCGGAACGCACAATCTGGAGCTGTACCGGGCCCTGCCCCGGCTGGGCATTCGCGCGGTGACGAACCGTCATGAGCAAGGCAGTGGGTACGGAGCTGACGGCTGGTCACTGCAGACCGGCCTTCCCGGTGTGGTGATCACGACCTCAGGGCCGGGTTTGCTGAACGCGTTGTCTTCTGTGGCCACCGCATATGCTGAGTCCCGACCGATGATCGTGCTCACCCCCGGACCCTCGCTCGGGGAAGAGTTCGCGGACATGGGTGCCCTGCATGAGACCAAGGACTCTCAAGCCGCAGCTGAGGCCGTCGCCGAGTGGTCCCGCCGGGTGTCCAGCGCTCCGGAGGCGGTGCGGGCCGTGCACGAGGCCTTCGAGCTGTTCCGCACTGGTCGGCCCCGTCCGGTGGTCATCGAGATCCCCCTCGATGTCCTCGAGGCCCCCATTGACCTCGGCCAGCTCGACTTGGGGGCGCGTCCATTGCCCGCTGCCCGGCGCGCACCTGAGGACCAGGTCCAGGAGGCGGCGCGCCTGCTCAGCTCGGCCACCAGCCCTGTGATCGTCTACGGCGGCGGGTCCCTGGGCGCCGGACACCGATTGGTCACGCTTGCGGAACTGGCCGACGCCCCCGTGGTGACCACGCTCAACGGGCGCGCTGCCATCCCTGAGACGCACCCGTTGTCCCTGGGCGCCGCGCTCAGGTTGAAGACAGCCCAGGCCGTGGTGAATGCCGCGGACGTGCTGATCGTGGTCGGGTCCAAGGTCGGCGAGGCGGAACTGTGGTGGGGGCCCCTGTCGCCCTCGGGCGTGGTGGTGCGCATCGACCGCCTGCAGTCCCAGCTGCACAAGAATCTTCCAGCCCAAGTGGGCATTGCCGCAGACGCCGAGGCTGTTGTCGACCAACTCATAGAGGCGTTGACGCCGCTTGATCGAAAGGAGCGGAGAGTTAGTGGCGCCCGGCGCGCCGCCGAGGTGCGCACGGCCATTGAGGCCGAGTCCAGGGACTGGAGTCCGGCCGTGGTCGCAGTCTCCGAAGCCATCGCTGCGGCACTGCCGGATGATGTCATCCTCGGGGCGGACTCATCACAGATCTGCTACTACGGCACGGCGAACCATATTCCGCTGGCTCGGCGGAACTCCTACCTGTACATGGCAACCTACGCCACGCTGGGGTATGGGCTGCCGGCCTCGATAGGGGCGGGCATCGCCGACGATTCCCGCCCGGTCGTTTGCGTCGTCGGAGACGGCGCGCTCATGTTCTCCATTCAGGAGCTCGTCACCGCTGTCGAACAGCGGTTTGACCTCGTTGTCGTCGTGGTAGACAACGGCGGATATAAGGAGATCGAGGAGAACGAGGCTTCCGTCGGCATCGCCCCGATCGGGGTCCGCCTCACCCAGCCCGATTGGGCCGCGCTAGCTCAGGCATTCGGGGCCACGGGTCGTCGTATCGCGAGTCCCGGGGAACTCGAACCAGCCGTGGCCGCGGCGGTCTCCGCTGGCGGCGTTCAGCTCGTGCACGTGCCGCTGGCCCTGTTCTCTGAGGAGGCCACCCGATGAGCATCCTCACATTCCAGGCCAAGCAGACCGCCCGGCAGTGGATCGACGATCACTTCACCGAGCTCTCCACCTGGCATCAGCACATCTGGAACCTGGCCGAGCCAGCTTGGCGTGAGTTCGAATCCGCCGCCTGGTATGTGGACCTGTTGACCTCTTACGGGTTCACCGTGGAGTCCGGCTCGGCGGGTATGCCCACCGCGTTCTGCGCGGAATGGACCCACGGCGAGGGGCCCACGCTGTTGACCTATGCCGAGTACGACGCGGTCCCGGGGAACTGCCAAGCACCCGACACCCGGGCCGCCGCCCGGGAGGGGCTGGACACACATGCGCCTGGGCACACGGACCCGCATTCGGTGCTTGGGATCTCTACCCTCGCCGGGCTCTTGGCCACCCAGCACGCCATGCGCCAGCACGACATCCCCGGCACGCTGCGGTACACAGGTGAACCGGCCGAGAAGATGCACGGGTCCAAGGTCGTTCACGGGCTGCGCGGCTACTACGAAAACGTGGACGCGATCGTCAGCTTCCATCCCTTCTACATGCTGCCTCTGTGCAACACGGCCCGCTGGGACACCCAGTGCGGTGCGTATTACTCGAAGGTATACGAGTTCGTCTGCGAGGAGCCCGAGACCTGGCAGACGAGTGGTAGCCCGGAGTCCCCCATCCCCGCCTCGCACTCGGCCGCCCGTGCCCCCGGGGCCAACGTTGCCCTGATGCAGATGTATTCGGCCTCCCGGATCATGCAGGACGCCATGCTGCCCAGCTTCGGCGGCTGGAGTCTCTCGGACGCCATCCTGGCCTCAGGCCAGGCCACCGCCGACAACCTGCCCGCCCGTGTGGCCCGCATCCAATACTCATGGCGCACACCGGACATCGACATGGCCGAGCACATCCTGCAGGTGCTCGACCGCAACGCCGAGCATGCCGCCGCGATGGCACACTGCCGGGTCGACGAGACGTGGGTGGCCCGGTCTCGGCCCGGGCTGACCAATCACGCGCTCGCCCAGGCCCTGTACGCCAATCTCGAAGAAGTCGGTGCCCCCCAGTACGGTCCGGATGCGGTTGCCGTTGCGCAGTCCATCCAGCGCGAACTGGGCCTGGCGCCGATGGACCGGCCCTTCCTGGAGGAATGCCAATCGCTCATCACCCCGCAGGACGCCGAACGGGGCCTGCGCGAGCACCTGGCACCCTGGCAGTTGAACTGGACCAGCGACGACTACGTGGAGATGACCCACTATGCCCCGACCGTGCGCTTCTACATCTCGCGTCCGGCCCTGAAGCAGGCCCAGGGGGAAGCTCCCTACCCGGCTTGGGTGATGAACGCCCTGGGCGGCATCCCGGCCACCATCGATCCGACCATCGACGTGGCGGGCAAGACCATCAGCGGGACCTTCATCGATCTGCTGACCGACCCTTCTCTGTTGAGTGACGCCGCCGAGGAGTTCGCCCGCCGCAAGGCAGAGCGAGGTTGCGCACCGCTACTGCCGGCCAGCTTCGAACCGCCCATCAATGTCCTGTGGCCCGAGTACGTCCGGGACCGGGAGGGGCAGCGTCGGTGGCTTGGCACTGCGGACGTGTGAGCTTCCACCCGTACCCGTCGTGCAGTCCGGGCTGACCCGTCGACTAGAGGGTCACCATGTCTAGACCACGCGACGGCGCATGCCGCGTGAGGCTGGCTGTCGCCGAGACATGCACCAGCGTCTCGTTGGCACCTCGCGGGCGGCGGCGTCATGGCGCCAGGCTAGCCATGACGCCGCCGCCCCAGCTCACCGCACGACCTCGTCCGCCTCGCCCGTGAGACCGAGCTTCTCGGCCACGTAGTCCACGTCCTTGTCCCCGCGGCCGGAGAGGTTGACGAGGATCCGCTCGTCCCGGCCCATCTGCGGGGCGAGGCGGATCGCGCGCGCCACGGCGTGCGCGGACTCGAGCGCGGGGATGACGCCCTCGAGCCGCGTGAGCCGCTGGAACGCGTCGAGCACGGCCGCGTCGTCCTCGGCCACGTACCGGACACGGCCGACGCGCGCGAAGTGGGCGTGCTGTGGGCCGACGCCCGGGTAGTCCAGGCCCGAGGCGATCGAGTGCACGGGGTCCGGGGTGCCGTCGTCGTCGGCGAGGACGAGGGTGGCCATGCCGTGGAGGACGCCGTCGCGGCCCTGGGTCATGGTCATCGCGTGCTCGCCCTTGGCCGAGGAGCGTCCGCCGGGCTCGACGCCCACGAGCGCGACGTCGGCGTCGTCGAGGAACGCGGTGAACGCGCCGATCGCGTTGGAGCCGCCGCCCACCGCGGCGACGACGGCGCTGGGCAGCGCCCCGAACCGCTCCTGGAACTGGGCGCGGGCCTCGCGGCCGACCACGGACTGGAAGTCGCGGATCATCGTGGGGAACGGGTGCGGGCCCACCACGGAGCCGATCGCGAACAGGTACTTCTCCGGGTTCGCCGCGTACACCTCGAACGCCGAGTCCACGGCCTCCTTCAGGGAGCGGCCCTCGCGCTCCACCGAGACGACCTTCGTGCCGAGCAGGCGCATGCGCACCACGTTGGGGTGCTGCTTGGCCACGTCGATCGCGCCCATGTGGATCTCGCAGTCGAGGCCGACCATCGCGGCCGCCGTCGCCAGGGCCACGCCGTGCTGGCCGGCGCCGGTCTCCGCGATCAGGCTGCGCTTGCCCATGCGCTTGGCGAGCAGCGCCTCGCCGATCGTGTGGTTGATCTTGTGGGCGCCCGTGTGGTTCAGGTCCTCGCGCTTGAGCACGATCCGTGCGCCGCCGAGCTCGTCGGAGAGGCGGTCCAGCGGGGTCAGGGGGGAGGGGCGCCCGACGGCGTCGCGCAGCAGGCGTCGGTATTCGGCGTAGAACTCGGGGTCCTGGCGCGCCTCGGCGTACGCGCGGGCGACCTCGGCCATGGGGCCGGCCAGCTGCGGGGGCAGGTGGGCGCCGCCGTACTGGCCGAACATGCCGTCCGCGGAGACGTCCAGGTCCGGGGTGGTGACGAGGTCGCAGGCCTCGGCGAGGGTGCGGGGCTCGGGGGCGCCTCTCAGGGCGTTGTCCTCGGGGTTGCGGTGGGTCATCGGGGGTCCTCCTGGGATGGGGCCCGCCGGAGCCGCTCATGACCGAGTCGCCCGGCAGGCGAGCGGCTCGTCGTGTCAGATGCGCATGACCGGGGCCGCCCTCAGGCGGTCCACCACTGCTGCGCGTGCATCTGCATGGGGCCAGCGTACTGCACGTCGGGGGAGGCGTGAGTCTCACCATGTGGCTGCAAATCTCAGAATATGGACGCCGCTCCCCGTCTCAGTGAATCGCGATTCACCCTGGATCCATGACCATCACCGCCGTCGACACCCCGTCCCTGACCGCCGAGGCCGCCGCTGTGCTCGCCGCCACTCCGGGCATGCGGTACGCCGAGTTCCTCACCGCCGCCCCCGCAGTGCCCGGCATCGTGGCCGTGGTGGCCGAGGAGTCAGCCCGTGCCGCCCTGGGCCTCACCCCCGCCGCCGGTGACGTCCTCGCCGTCGACGTGGCCGACGAGAGCCTGCAGTGCCGCGAGGTGCGCGCCGCCTTTCAGTCCGGTCGTACCGGCGTCTCACCGCTGCGCCAGGCGTTCGCCGCCCTGCTGGCGGGCGAGCTCGGCCTGGATGTGGAGCGCACCAGCCCGGGTGCGGCGGGGGTGGGCTTCGCCCTCACCCCGGAGTCCGAGGAGACGCTCACGGCGTGGATGCGGGAGCACCTGACGCTGCGCGCCTGGGTCGCCCAGGACGCCTCCGCCCTCGAGGGGGTCGCCCGAGAGGTGGCCGCCGATCTCGCCCCGGCCCTGCAGCCGGGCGCTCTGGAGGCCCCTGTGGCGCAGCGGGTCGCGGCCATGCGGGCCTCCGCCCGCCGTTCCGCCACGCTCTGAGCCGGCCGGTCGCCCGGGCGACGCCCTCGCCCGTGGCGCTCGGTCTCGTCGTGCCGGGAGATCGCCCCGAGGCCGCTGACAGGATGGGTGCATGAAGCACGAGATCGTCCTCACCCGCGGGGACCTCACCCTGCGCCCCCTCGCCCCCGAGGACGGCCCCGCCCTGCGTGAGCTCGTCGACGCGGCCATGTGGGCGGGGAACAGCGCGCCCCTGCCGGTGGACGGCGCGGCCATGTCCGCACACCTCGCCGAGCTGATCGAGCGGGAGGGCACCTTCGCGTTCGCCGTCGAGCAGGGCGGGGAGCTGGTGGGGCGCACGAGCCTCTATGACCTGGTACCGGGGCTGCGGGTGGAGGTGGGGCACACGGTCTACGCCCGTCGGGTGTGGGGCACCTCCGTGAACCCCGGCTGCAAGCTGCTGCTGTTCGGGCACGCGTTCGAGAAATGGGCGCTGGAGCGGGTGGCCCTGCGCTGCGACCACCGCAACGCCCGTTCACACGCCGCCATCGCCCGCCTGGGGGCGACGTTCGAGGGCACTCTGCGCCGCTTCCGCCCGGCGGCGGACGGCACGATCGCCGACGTCGACTACTTCAGCGTGGTGCGCGAGGAGTGGCCCGCGGTGCGCGCCGGGCTCGAGGCGCGCCTGACCGCCTAGGAGTGTACAACGGGGGGATGCCACCCGAATCCTCTGTCCCGTCCGCCGAGCGCGGGCCCTCCCGCCCCCGCCCGGCCGCCGTCGCCGCCCGCCCGGAGGCCCCTTCCCCGCGGGCGACCGCCCTGCTGTTCGCGCTCGCGGTGGCCGCCGGCTCCGTGATGCCGTTGCAGGGCCGCATCAACTCCCGCCTCGCCCACCTGACGGGCGACCCCGTCCTCGCCGCGCTGTGCTCCTTCGCGGCGGGCCTGGTCGTCATGGTGCTCGTGAGCGTGCTGACGCCGCGGGGCCGCCGGGGCCTGGCCCGCATCCGCCCGGCCCTCGCCGCGGGGTCCGTGCGCCCGTGGTACGCGGTGGCGGGCGTGATCGGCGGACTCCTGGTGCTCACCCAGTCCGCGACGATCGGCCCCCTCGGCGTGGCCGTGTTCACGGTCGCCGTGGTCACCGGGCAGGTGGTCGGCGGGATGGTCGTGGACCGGCTCGGGCTCAGCCCCGCCGGGGTGCAGCGCCTGACGCCGCGGCGCCTCACGGGGGCGGCGCTCGCCCTGGCCGCGGTCGCCCTCGTGGTGTGGCCCAAGCTCGGCGAGGCCGGCGGCGGGCCCGGCTGGGCGCTGCTGGCCCTGCTGCCCCTGCTGGCCGGCCTGGCCACCGCCGGACAGCAGGTGTTCAACGCCCGTCAGGCCACGGCCTACGGCACCGCCATCCCGGCGACCCTGGTCAACTTCACCGCCGGCGTCCTCTTCCTCGGGATCGTGTGGGGCGGGATCGTCCTGGCCTCCGGCCACGGCATGCCCGCGCTGCCGCACGACTGGCGGCTCTACCTCGGCGGCCCGCTGGGGTGCGTATTCATCGGGGTGGGCGCCATGGTCGTCCCGCGCCTGGGCGTCTTCGCCGCCACCCTCGGCCTGGTCTCGGGCAACCTCCTGGGCTCCCTCATGGTGGACCTGGTGGCCCCCACCGACGGATCCACGGTCACCACGACGACGGTGCTGGGCACCCTGGGCGCCCTCGCCGCCGTCACGCTTGCGTCCTGGCCGGCGCGGCGCCGGTAGCGCCGCCCGCGGCGACAGCCCGCGGTCACCGCGCGGGACTCAGGCGCGGGCCACGGTCCCCCGCCGCCCGTGCCGGCGACCGTGCATCACGAAGTAGTACCCGGCGGCGATCACCAGCACACCCGCCAGGGCCGCGTACATGGCGCCGTAGCCGGCGGAGGCCACGAGTCCGCCGAGGAGCACGGGGCCCAGGCCCAGCCCCACGTCCGCGAACAGCATGAGGGTGGAGATGCCGGCGCCGAGCTGGTGGGAGGGCACCGCGTTCACGGCGATCGCCTGGGCCGCGGGCATGAGCGTGCCGTAGCCGAGGCCGCTCAGCGCCCCGGCCAGCACCACCTGCCAGTCGCGCGTGGCGAAGGCCAGCACCAGGAGCGCGGCCGTGAAGCAGAGGAGTGCGGGGTAGACGACGGCGTCGTCCCCCCGGCGGTCCTGCAGGGTGCCCAGGGTGAGGCGCATGACGAGCATCGCCGCGGCGTAGGCCAGGAAGAAGAGGCCGGCGCCGGCCGTGAGCCCGCGCTCCACCGAGTAGGCGTTCAGGTAGGTGAGGATCCCGGCGTAGCTCAGGCCCACCAGCAGCATGAAGCCACTGATCGGCAGCACCGCCGGGTGCAGCACGGAGCGCAGGCGGAAGCCCACCGCGGGGGCGGGGTGCTCCAGGGGGACCTCGCCGGCGGCGCGCTCGCCGTCGACGCCCGCCGCGGCGGGCGCCTCGCGCACCAGCAGGCCCAGCACGAGGCTGACCACCGTGATCCCCAGAGTCGCCCGGAACAGCCACACGTAGCCGATGGAGCCGGCGAGGAAGAGCCCCAGGGCGGGGCCGATCGCGGTGGCCAGGGTGGTGCCCAGCGCGAGGTGGCCGGTGGCCTCCGCGCGTCGCCCGTCGGGGATGGCCGCCTGGGCCAGGGCCATGACGGCGGTGCTGGCGAAGGCGTAGCTGGCACCGTGGAGCATGCGCACCGCCACCAGGGCCGGCAGCGAGGAGGCGACGAGGTAGAGCGTGCAGGACAGCGCGACGGCGACCAGGGCCACCACCAGGACGCGGCGCTTGCCGAAGCGGTCCACCACGTGGCCGGTGACCACGCGGCTGAGGGTGGCGCCGATGACGAAGGCGCTCGAGGCCAGCCCCGCCCCGGCGTCCGAGGCGGCGAACTGCCGGACCGCGTACACGGCCATGGTGGTGACGAGGGCGTAGAACGCGAGGAACTGGAGGAAGGAGACCACCCAGGCGAGGACGAAGGTGGGGGAGGCGATGCGTTCCTGCTCGGCGATTTGCATGATGCAAAAGGTAGCATCGTTTGCATGATGCAATCATCTGAGGGGGCGTGGGTCGACCCGGTCGAAGGGATCATGTACGAGCACATGCTCCTGCTGCGGGTGGCCACGCAGGGGGTGGCCCCCTACGGCCGGTCGAGCGCGCTGGAGCGCAGCGCCACCGTGCTGCTCGCCCGCCTGGAGGCGGGCGGGGCCATGAGCATCGCCGAGCTGGCCGAGGCCTTCGACCTCGACGTCTCCACCGTCCACCGGCAGGTGGCCGCCGCCATGAAGGCCGGCCTCGTCGAGCGGGTGGTGGACCCCGACGGCGGCTCCGCCCGGCTGCACCGTCCCACGGAGGAGGGACGCGCCCGCCTCGCCGCGGAGCTGAGCTCCCGCGCGGACAACGTGGCGCAGATCGTCTCCTCCTGGCCCGCCGAGGACGTCGTCGAGTTCAGCAGGCTCCTGCGGCGTTTCAACGAGGGGGCGGAGGAGCGCCGGGGCCACCCGTGGCCCCGACCGCAGACGGGCCCCGGTGCGGAGGACCCCCGGCTCTGAGCACCGCGCCCGCCCTCAGGCGCGACGGATGCGGTCGGCCAGCGCGGCCGACTCCGCCGGGTCCAGCACGGCCGCCGGATGCGGCCCCGCCGCGGCGAGGCGCTCCGTGCAGCCGGCCTCTCCCAGCGGCGCCCCCGCGGCCAGCACGACGTTGCCCCAGTCCAGGCGCTCCAGCATCCCCTGGTCCGCGAGCGTCCACGGGCCGGGCACCCCGGCCTCGGCGGCCGCCTCCTCGAGGGCGCCCAGCTCGGCGCCCAGGAAGCGCAGGCCGGCGTCGTCGCCGATGTTCACCAGCAGCACCCCGCCCGCCGTCAGCAGCTCGAGCAGCTCCCCGTAGAACACGGCGCCGCGCAGGTGCTCGGCGCCCTCCTCGCCGGTGCCGATGTCCAGCACGACGGCGTCGAACCGCTCCCCGTCCAGCGCGAGGTCGACGGCGGCCAGGCGCGCGTCCGCGACCACGGAGACGAGGTCCGTGCCCGCCGGCAGGGGCAGCTCGGCGAGCACGAAGGACACGAGCTCCCGGTCCAGGTCGACCACCGTCTGCTCCGAGCCGGGCCGGGTCGCCTGGAGGTAGCGCGGCAGGGTCAGCGCGCCCGCGCCGAGGTGCAGGACCCGCACCGGCGCGCCCGCCGGAGCGACGCCGTCGAGCACGTGGGCCATGCGGCGCAGGTACTCGTAGCGAATGCGCAAGGGGTCGGCCAGGTCCACGTGGGACTGGACGGCCCCGCCGATCTCCAGGACGAACCCGCCGAACTCGTCGGGGGCGATGCGGGCGTCCACGCCCGACGTGGACAGGTGGACGGTGCGGCCGGAGGGGGAGGGCTGGGCGGGCATGCCCCCAGCATCCCACCCCTCAGTACGCTGGACGGATGAGTCAGAACGTCCTCACCGTCTACGGCGCCGACTGGTGCCGCGACTGCCTGCGCACCAAGCGCCAGCTCGACGAGCTCGGCGTCGCCTACGACTACGTGGACCTCGTCGCCGACCCGGCCCAGGCCGATGCCGCCGAGCGGATCTCCGGCCGGAAGAACATCCCCGTGGTCGTGTTCCCCGACGGCGACCACCAGGTGGAGCCGACCAACGAGGAGACCGCGGCCAAGCTCACCGCGCTGGGCCTGATCTGAGGTCGGGCCGCCCCCGGCGCGAGCCCCGCCGGCGCTCTCGGTGGGCGCGCACCGGGGTCTACGCTCTCCCCATGGAGCACATCGACGAGACCGCCCTGCCCGCCCCCGAGGACCGCGTCGTGTCCGCGACCCGTCACGTCGACGCGCCGGCCGGCGTCGTCTTCGAGCTGATCGCGGACCCGGCCCGCCAGCCCGAGTGGGACGGCAACGACAACCTGGCCGAGGCCGCCCCCGGGCAGCGGGTGACCGCCGTCGGGGACGTGTTCGTCATGACCCTGCAGAAGGGCGTGGACCGCGCGAACCACGTGGTCGAGTTCGAGGAGGGCCGTCGCATCGCCTGGAAGCCCTCCGAGGTCGGCGGGGAGCCGTTCGGCCAGCTGTGGCGGTGGGAGGTCGACGGCGACGACGACGGCGGCTGCCGCGTCACCCACACCTATGACTGGACGCGGCTCGCCGACCCGAAGCGCATCCAGAAGGCGCTGCGGACCGGCGAAGAGCAGCTCCGCGCGTCGATCGACCGGCTCGCGGAGCTGGCCGAGCGCCAGGGCTGACCGGCCTGCCTCGGCTCATACGGAATCCGTTGCGGTTCTGACCCTTCTGACGGCCGAACCGGCGGCCAGAAGGGTCAGATCCGCAGAAGATCCGGCCCCGGCCCCGGCCCCGGCCCGGGCGCGGGACGGTGCCGACGTGGTCTGCCCCGTCGTGCGCCGCTTCACGGCAGCGCCAGCCGGAACACCTTCTTCCACGCGGAGCCCACCTGCCGCAGCAGCGGGCCGGTCGTGTACGGCAGGCCGTAGCGGGCGCAGATCTCGCGGACCCTGGGCGCCACCTCGGCGTACCGGCTGGACGGCAGGTCCGGGAACAGGTGGTGCTCCACCTGGTGGGAGAGGTTGCCGGTCATGAAGTGCATCAGCTTCGAACCGGAGATGTTCGCGGAGCCGATCATCTGCCGCACGTACCAGTCGCCGCGGGTCTCGCCGTCCACCATCTCCTCGGAGAACGTCTCCGCACCCTCCGGAAAGTGCCCGCAGAAGATGACCGCGTGCGCCCAGATGTTGCGCAGGCCGTTGGCCAGCAGCGTGCCCGCGAGCGTGGCCTTGCCCGAGCCCGTCAGCACCTCGGCGACGGCCGGCGTGGCCACGTAGTCCTTGGCGAACTGCCGGGCCGCCTTGACGCCCACGGAGCGCAGATCCGTCATCAGCTCCTCGCGGGACTTCTCGCCGCTCTGCACGCGGTCCAGCTCGAGGTCGTAGAGGGCGATGCCCCACTCGAAGATCGGCGCCAGCCCCGCATTGATCACGGGGTTGAGCAGGTGGCGGGGCCGCCACGGCTCGGACTCGTCCATGCGCAGGACGTTGTAGCCCACGTCGCGGTCCTTGCCCACCACGTTGGTCCAGCGGTGGTGCAGGTCGTTGTGGGTGTTCTGCCACGCCCGCGACGGCGTCACGAAGTCCCACTCCCACGTGGTGGAGTGGATGTCCGGGTCGCGCATCCAGTCCCACTGGCCGTGGAGCACGTTGTGCCCGATCTCCATGTTCTCCACGATCTTCGCGACCGTGAGCATGGCTGTGCCCGCCACGAACGCGGCGGGGTGGCGTGCGTTGAGCAGGAGGGCGCGGCCGCCGAGCTCGAGCCGGCGCTGCCAGCGGATGACGCGGCGGATGTAGGCCGCATCGGAGGCGCCGCGGCGGGCGAGCACGTCGTCGCGGATCGCGTCCAGCTCACGGCCCAGCTCGGCCACCTGCGCGTCCGTCAGGTGGGCGGCGCCGGGCGGGCGCACCGCCGGGCTCCCGACGACGCCCGGCAGCCCCGGCGTCGTGGCGGCGGCGGTGGAGCGGGACGTGGCGGCACGGGACTCGGCGGTGTGGGGAGCCCAGCTCGTGGTGTCGGGGCGGTCCTGCGGCAGGACCCGGGCGGCGCGGCCGCGCACGGTGGTGCCGGGGATGGCCAGGGCCAGATCGTCCGGGGCGGTGGCGCCGGTGCGGTCGGGGGCGGTGGGGGTCTGGGTCATGTGATGCTCCTGGGGGCGGGAGGCGGGGATGGTCAGGGAGGCCCGGGTCGCGGGCCGGGCGTCAGGTTCACAGGCCGAGGCTCAGCGGGCCGGCGGCGGCGCTCACGCAGGTCTGGATCAGTTCGCCGGGCTCGCCGTGCACCTGTCCGGTCCGCAGGTCCGTGACCTGGCCCGAGCGCAGCGGCGTGAGGCATGCGTGGCAGATGCCCATGCGGCAGCCGGCGGGCGCGGCGACGCCGGCGTCCTCGGCCACCACGAGCAGCGGCACGTCGCCGGGGGCGTCCACCTCGACGTCGGCGTGCTCGAACACCACGCGGCCGCCGGCCCCCGCCACGCCCGGGGCGAAGTCGGCCTGGAACCGCTCGATGGTGAGGTCCGCGGCCGCCTCGCGCCGCCACAGGGCCTCGGCGTCGTCGAGGAACCCGGCCGGCCCGCACGCGTAGGCGGCCCGCTCGCGCCAGTCGGGGCAGAGGCCCTCGAGCTGCGCGGGGGAGGAGAGGTCGAGGCGGCCCGCCTCCGCGGTGTGGTGGTGCACCACGCGCAGGCCCGGGAACTGGTCGGCCAGCTCGGCCAGCTCCTCGCGGAACAGGGCGTCCTCGGGGGTGCGGGAGGAGTGGATGAGCACCACGTCGGCATCCCGGCGCGTCGGCACGAGCGTGCGGATCATGGACATCACCGGGGTCAGGCCTGAGCCGGCGGTGAGCATGAGCAGCGGGCGCGGCTCGTCCGGCAGGGTGAAGTCGCCCTCGGGGATGTCGAGGAAGAGGACGTCGCCGGGCTTCGTGTGGCGCACGAGCGTGCCGGAGACGAGGCCGATGTCGGACACCGTGATCTCCGGGTCCGCGCCCGCGGGGGCGGAGAGCGAGTAGGAGCGCCACTGCCGCACCCCGTCCACGTCGACGCCGATGCGTGCCCACTGGCCGGCGTCGTGGGCCCGCCAACCCGGTCCGGGACGGAACGCGATGGTGACGGCGCCGGGCGTCGCGCGGGCGACGGAGGTGACCACCCCGCGCAGCTGGCGGGAGGAGTGCACGGGGTCGAACAGGCCGAGGACGTCCTGCGGTGTGAGCGGGTGCAGGAGCGTCGTGACCAGGCGGGTGAGCAGGAAGGGGCCGGGCATGCCCCCACGCTATGGCACAGCGCGCCATGATTCTTCATGTCGGACGTACGATCGACCCGCAGGATTCATCGTGAGGAGACAAGATCATGGCCTCAACCCCCGCCCCGACGCGCGGCACCGACTGGCACCCGCCGTGGCTGTCCCTGCCTTCGGACCTCCCCGGCCGGCTGGCCCCCGCGATCCCGGCCATCATGCAGCGCATCATCGAGACGGTGCCGGAGCAGATCCCGGCGTACGTGAGCGCCCGGGACGGCCGCTACGGCGAGAACCTGACGCGCGGGGTGACCGCGGCGCTCGAGCAGCTGATGAGCCTGCCAGGCACCGCCCGTCCCGCGCTCAGCCCCGAGACGCGGGCGCTCATGGCCTACCTGGGCGCGGGGGAGTTCCGGGAGGGCCGCACGATGGACGCCCTGCTCGGCGCTTACCGGGCCTCCGCACGGATCGTGTTCCGGGACCTGTCCGCCGAATGCGCCCACCTCGGCATGGGCATGTCCGTGGTGATCGACCTCGGCGAGTCCATCTGGGCCTACATCGACGAGCTCTCCTCGGTCAGCGCCCAGGCGTACGCGGAGGCGCAGTCCGCCCAGGCGGGCGTGCTCGAGCTGCACCGCGCCGCCCTCGCCACCGCCCTGGTCCGGGGCGGGACCGAGGAGAAGGAGGTGCAACGGCTGGCCGCGCTCGCGGACTGGCGGCTGCCGCGCCGGCTGGCGGTGGTGGTGCTGCCCGCGGACGCCGGCGTCGCCGTCCGGGAGAGGCTGGGCCGGGCCGGGCTCGTGGTGGAGCGGGACTCGGAGGTGGTCGCCGTGATCGACGCGACGCCCTCCCAGGGCCGCCGCGAGCGCATGCTGCGCCTGCTGGCGGGGACGGCCGCCGTCGTCGGGCCGGCCGTGGACTGGCCGCTCGTGCCCCACTCCTACCGGGTGGCCCGCACGCTGGCCGTCCAGGAGGCGGCGGGCCGGACGGCGGAGCCCGCGCAGGGGGAGGACGACGACGGCGCCCCGTCCCCGATCCTCGCCGCGGACCACCTGGCGCGCGTGGTGCTGGGGGCCGAGCCGCGCGTCGTGACGCAGCTGGCCGAACGCGTGCTGGCGCCCCTGGACGAGGTGAGCGAGGCGAAGCGGGCGGTGCTGGAGGAGACCCTGCTCGCCTGGCTCACGCACTGGGGCCAGCGGGCGCCGATCGCCGCGGAGCTCGGCGTGCACCCCCAGACCGTGGGGTACCGGGTGGGCCGGCTGCGCGAGCTGTTCGGGGAGGCCCTCGAGGACCCCGACGCGCGGTTCGACCTGGAGATCGTGCTGCGGGCGCGGCGGGACGGGGTCGGGTGAGCGGGGCGGCAGGGGGTGCCGTCTGACGGGGGCCTTCACTAGCGTGGGTGGACCACGCATCCCGACGAGGGACCCCGACGAGAGAAGAGGGACAGTGCCATGACGAACGCCCCGAACCGCGACGAGCTCCCCCTGCCGGACTACGACCACATCCCCAACGGCACGCTGCCGACCCGGATCACCGGCCTCGACGAGTCGCAGGTGGAGCAGCTGCTCGCCTACGAGCGCGCCCACGGCGACCGCCTGCCCGTGGTGCAGGTCCTCGAGACGCGGCTCGAGGCGCTGCGCTCCGGCGCCCAGCCCTCCGGCGATCAGGTGCCGGACACCCCGGAGGTCGGCGGCTCCCGCACCGGCTCGCCCGTGACCCCGGAGACGAGCGGCCCGCCCGTGGAGCCCCTGAGCCGCGGCATCCCGGCCGACCCGCAGCACCCCGGCAACCGCTGAGCCGGCCGGGCGTCGCCTGACAGGGCGGCCCCCCGCGGAACGCGGCCACGACGCCCCGTCTCCTTCCTGTGAGAGGCGACGCGTCGTGGCCGCCTCGCGTTCCGGGCGATCCCGCGGCCCGGCCACGGAGCGCCTGCGAGGGTCCCCGTAGCGTGTTTGTGAGCTGGGTTATATTTCGACACAGCTGCGGCGGGCCTTCGGGCGCTGACGTGCGAGGCTGCCGGATTCCCGGCTGTCCGGCTCCTACTCACGGATGGGTGAAACGGCATGACTGAATTCGAGGACAAGCTTGCGCAAGTGGCTCGGCGAGCCCGCGACTACGCAAGCTCCCTGGACACGGAAGAGGCGACGAAGAACGCGCTCGTCATGCCATTCATCTCGCAGGTGTTGGGCTACGACGTGTTCGATCCCCAGGAGGTCGTCCCGGAGTTCGTCGCAGATCTGGGCCTGAAGAAGGGGGAGAAGATCGACTACGCCATCATGCGGGAGGGGAAGGTCAACATCCTCGTGGAGGCCAAGAAGGTCGGCTCGGAGCTGTCCCTGGCGCACGCGAGCCAGCTGGTGCGCTACTTCCACACCAGTGAAGCGCGGATCGGCGTGCTCACCAACGGGCGGGTGTGGAACTTCTACACGGACCTCGACAAGGCCAACATCCTCGACGAGCGTCCGTTCCTCGTCCTCGATCTTCTGGACATCGACCCGGTCACCGTGCCGAAGCTCGAGCAGCTGGCGAAGGGATCCTTCGATCTCGACTCGGTCATCGCCGCAGCCGAGGAGCTGAAGTACGTATCGGCCATCAAGCGCGAGATTTCTGCCGAGATGGCTGCGCCGAGCGATGAGTTGGTGAAGGTCCTCGCCAAGCGCGTGTACTCCGGGTACATGAACGCCAAGGCGGTGGAGACCTTCACCCGGCTCACCGAGGAGGCTGCGCGCCAGTACATCAACGATCGCGTCAACGCGCGGCTGAAGACTGCCCTGGGCGACCAGGTCGCTCCGGTACTGGCGGCTCCCGCTGAGCCCGTGGCCACCGGCGATCAGACGGTCCTGTCCGACGAGGAGAACGGTCAGGAGGGCCAGCTCAAGCCGGGCGTGGTGACGACCGAAGAGGAGATCGAGGGTTTCCGCATCATCAAGGCGATTCTCGCCGGAATCGTGCCGATGAACCGCGTCTACATGCGCGACGCAGCCTCGTACTGCAGCGTCATCCTGGACGACAACAATCGGAAGCCGATCGCGCGCCTTCACTTCGACGGGAAGGTGAAATATCTGGTGCTGTTCGATGCGGACAAGAACAGGACGCGGGCCGACCTCGAGAACTTGGAGGACATCTACGAATCCGCCGAGGCACTGCGGAGCGTCGTCAGCTCCTACGTCGGGGCCTGAGCGGACTCTGACCCGCCTACTGACCGGATCCGGCCCGCGGGCGGGCAGGACTGTGCCCCGCCGCCGTCGATGCGCCACCCTGGTGCGCACGCCCCGGTGGGACAGACCCGCCGGGCGCCGACCCGAGAGGACGTCATGACCCATCACGAGCGCGACGACCGCCAGGCCCTGGCCGCCGGCGAGACCTACCTGATCCACGTGCTGGAGACCTCCGATCCGCCCGGCAACCCGGACCACTACCGGATCACGGACGCGGTCGAGGCCCACCACGCGTCCACCGGCTCCTACGACGTCGAGGCCGGCGGCCTGGACGCCGCCCGCGAGCTGCTCGCCCGCCACGCCAAGTGAGCGACCGGGGCTGAGACGTCCGGCCGGGCCGCGCCTCACGCGCCCGGCCGGAGCCTCATCCCCAGCACGGTGCGCGCCTCGAGCCCCAGAGCCGCGCGGGCCTCGGGCGCGCCGGTGCGGTCCTCGCCCACCACGGTCATCCCGATCCGCTCGGCCACCCGGCGCGAGGCCGTGTTCTCCGGGTGGATGATCGCCACGAGCTCGTGGTGCCCCAGCACGTCCCGGGCGTGGTCCCGGCAGGCGGCGGCCGCTTCGGTGGCGTAGCCGCGCCCCCACAGGTCGGCCCGCACGTGGTAGCCGACCTCCAGGCGAGGCTCCCCGTTGACCTCCTGCCACGTCAGGCCGCAGTCGCCCACGAAGCCGGGCCCGCCGTCGTCGTGGGTCTCGATGATCCACAGCCCGTGCCCGTCCTGCGCGTACCGGCGCCGGTTGCCCGCGATCCACGCCGCCGCCTCCGCGCGCGTGCGCGGGGCGGGGTAGAAGCGCATCACCACGGGATCGGCGAGGAGGCCGGCCAGGTGGTCGAGGTCGGCGTCGGCCATCTCGCGGAAGCGCAGACGGGCGGTGGGGGCGGGCGGCATGCGCCCAGGCTAGCGGCGGGCGGATGCGCCCCGCCTCTTGTCTGCGCGGGGCCGGGCTGGTCGACTGTGCCCATGCCGCATTCCCTCTCCCTGCGCCCGTTGCGGGTGGATGACGCCGAGGCCATGGCCGCGGTCCTCGCCGACCCGGACCTGTACACGTACACCGGCGGGACGCCGCCGGGCGAGGAGGAGCTGCGGCAGCGGTACGCGATCCTCGCGCGCGGTCGCTCCGAGGACGGCGCGGAGGACTGGGCCAACTGGATCGTGGTGCTGGAGCCGGAGGGCCGGCCGGTCGGCTACGTCCAGGCCACCATCCCCGTGGACGGGGGACCCACGCAGATCGCCTGGCTGATCGGCACGCCGTGGCAGGGCCGCGGGCTGGCGAAGGAGGCCGCCGGCCTCCTCAAGGGCGAGCTGCGGGACCGGGGGGTGCGGCGCCTCGTGGCGGATGTCCACCCCGAGCACACGGCCTCCCAGCGGGTCGCCCAGGCGATCGGCCTGGCGCCGACGGACGAGGTCGTGGACGGGGAGGTCCGCTGGGCCGGGTCCGTGGACGACGGCGGCGGCCCGGTCACCGGCTGAGGCCGCGGCGCCGCTCCGGGTAGGAGCCGCCGAGCTCCACGCCCCGCTCGGCCAGGTAGGCCTCCGGGTCCACCGGCTCGCCGTCCACGCGCAGCTCCAGGTGCAGGTGCACGCCGGTGGCGGCGCCGGTCTGCCCGACGCCGGCCAGGTGGTCCCCGGCGGAGACGCGCTGGCCCGCGTCCACCACGGTGGAGTCCGGGGCGGCGTGCAGGTAGCGCCACACGTGGCCGTCCCCGGCGTCCACGGCGAGCAGGTTGCCGCCCGCGTCCCCGCCGGCCTCCACGAATAGGACTCGGCCGTCGGACACCGAGTGGAAGGGCGTGCCCTCCGGCACCCCGCCGAGGTCCACGCCGTCGTGGCGGGTCAGGGCCTCCTCGGACACCCCCGAGGGCACCACGCCCTCGCCGAACGGGTTGGGGCGGGGCCCGAAGCGGGAGGTCACGCGGCCCTGCACGGGCTCGGCGTACCCCTGCGTGTTCACCGTGGGCGGGGCGGGGGTGAAGCCGCCGTTCCAGCGCCGCCGCTCGGCGCCCGCGCCGGCGTCGTCCCGGCCGGCCGGACCGAACGCGAGGACCAGCGCCAGGACGGTCGCGATCAGGGCCAGCGCCCCCACTGCGGCCAGCACGCCCCCGGCCACACCGCTGCCCGGGGAGCCGGCGCCGGGGGTCGGGGTGGTCATCCCCTCAGTCTGTCATGCAGGGTCGGGACGGCCCCGGCCTTCGCCCACGGCATCCCGGCCCGCCACCAGCTCCCGCCCGCGCTCGTAGTCCTCGTCCGCGTTGTAGGTCAGCACGCCCACCACGCGGTCCTGCGCGTCCGTGTACCAGAGAGTGAACCCGCCGGTGCGCTCCACCATGCGGGCCTGCTCGTGGCCGTCGCCCCACGCGGCGTGCTTGAGCGTGTGCTCGCCGATGGTGCTCCAGAACCCGGGCACGGCCTCCCACCGCCGCAGGGACTCCGGGTCCGCCGTCGCCGCGTGGGCCAGCACGGAGGCCTGGCCGGCGCCGCCCGGCACGCCGACCTCGGTGCGGGCCGCGTTGTGCCCGGCGACCTCGCCCATGCCGAGGGCGTCGCCCCAGTGCTCCACGGGGATCGGCCGGCCGGCCACGGCGTGGTGGGCGCGGGCCACGTCCCCGGCCACCCACACGCCCGGCGCCGCCGCCAGGTGCTCGTCCGCCACGATCCGCCCCTCGTGCATGGTCAGCTCGGAGTCCTCGAGCCACCCGCCCCCCGGCTCGACCCCCACCGCGGCGAGGATCAGGTCCGGGGCGAGCGTGGCGCCGTCGTCGAGGTGGACGGTGCGCGGGGCGCGCACCTGCCCCACCCGCACGCCGGTGCGCAGCTCGACGCCGGCGCCGATCAGCCACTGCGCGATCCGATCGCCCGCCTCGCGGCCGAGCCGCTTCTGCTGCGGCACCTCGTCCGGGGTGACCAGCGTGGTGGCCACCCCGCGCAGGGCCAGGGAGGCGGCCGCCTCGCAGCCGATGAACCCCGAGCCGATCACGACGGCGGAGCGCGCGTGCCCGGCGGAGGCCACCAGGCGGCGGGCGTGGTCGAGAGAGCGCAGCAGGTGCACCTCGGCGTCGTCGTCCGCGACGGGCAGGGGCTTCGGGTGCGCGCCGAGGGCGAGGATCAGGCGCTCGAAGCGGACCGGCTCCTCGCCGACCCGCAGCGTCCGCGCGGCGAGGTCCGCGCCGGTGACGGTGGTGCCGCGGCGCAGCTCGACGCCGTCCGGCAGCTCCTCCCCGGCGATCGGCGTGCCCTCGGGGGCCGCCATGCCGCGCAGCAGCTCCTTGGACAGCGGCGGACGCTCATAGGGGTGGTCCACGTCCGAGGTGAGCATGAGGACGGGGCCGGGTCCCCCGGCGTCGAGGTAGGCGCGGGCGGCGCTGGCGCCGGCGGGGCCGCTGCCCACGATCACGAGCGGGTACGGGGTGGAGCTGTGCTGGGCCATACGGCCAGCATGCGCACCCGTCACGGGCGGGCGCCAGGGCCGACGGGCACCCCCGGCTCCGGCATACTGCCCGCATGGACCCCTCCCTGGTGTGGCTGCCGGCCGTCGTCGCGCTGGCCGCGATCACCCTGGGCGGCACGCTCCAGCGGGTGAGCGGAATGGGTGTGGGCATGATCGCCGCACCCACGCTGTCCCTGCTCCTGGGCCCGGTGGCGGGGGTGACGCTGTCCAACGTGGCCGCCTCGGTGTCCGCGGTGCTGCTGTTCGCGATGCTGCACCGGCATGTGGACTGGCCGCGCTTCGTCCGCCTCGCGCCGTTGCTCGTGACCGGCTCGTTCGCGGGGGCGTGGGCCGTGCGGGTCCTGGACGCCCACGCACTCGAGATCCTCCTGGGGTCCTCCGTGCTGGTGGCCGTGGCCGCCGTCCTGGGCCTGCAGCAGCGCTTCACCGCCCAGGGGGACGGGGCCGTGTTCGCCTCCGGCGCCGTCGCCGGGTTCATGAACACCACCGCGGGCATCGCCGGGCCGGCGCTCGCGGTCTACGCGGTGGCGAGCCGGTGGGACCAGCGCTCGTGGGCGGCCACCCTCCAGCCCGTGTTCCTGCTGGCCAATCTCACCTCGCTGGTCACCAAGTCGCTGTTCGGCGCGGCCGTGCCCGCGGGGCTGCACGTGCCGTGGCCGGTGTGGGTCGCCGTGGTGGTGGGCGGCCCGCTGGGTGTCCTGCCCGGTTCGGTGGTGGCCCGCCGGGTGGACCCCGCGAAGGCGCGCGTCCTCGCGATCTGCCTGGCCGGCGTCGGGGGCACGCTGGCGCTGGTGCGCGGTGTGGCCGGCACCCTGGGCTGAGGCGGGGCCGGCGCGCAGGCGTCAGGGCAGGAGGGAGCGCACGGCCGCGGCCAGCGTGTCCCGCACGTCGTCCACCGTCAGGTCCTCCGGGGCCAGGTGCCGCTCGACCGACAGCGTGTGCACGAGCATCAGGAGCATGGCCGCAGTGTGTGTGACCTGCTCGTCCGGGACGTCGGCCAGCACGCGGTGCTCGCGCAGCAGGCCGGCCAGGAAGTCCCGCCGCCGGACGGTCAGCGTCCGGTAGGCTCTCCCCACGGCGGGCTCGCGCAGGCCCACGGCCTGGAACTCGTGGAGGAGCAGGGGCCAGGAGCCCGTGGTCTCGAGCACGACGTCGGCCAGGGCCTCCGCCACGCGGGCCACCAGGTCCTCGCGCGGCAGGTCGGGGTCGTCCAGGGCGTCGGCGACGCCGTCCATGGCTCGGGTGGTCGCCCGCTCGAACTGGACGGTGCAGGCGGCGGCGAAGAGGTCCGGCTTCCCCGCGAAACCGGAATAGACGGCGCCCTTCGTGTAGCCGGCCTCCGCCGCGATGCGGGCGAGGGAGGAGCGCGCGTAACCCTCCCGTCCGAACACCCGAGCCGCGTGGTCGAGGATGGCCGCGCGGACATCCTCGCGGCGGGGTCGGGTCGCCATGTTGCCCTCTCGATGCCGATGGTATTGAATACCGATGGTATTGAATCCGCCTCGACTCGGCAAAGAGGGCCCATGTCTTCCACTCCCACCGACGCCGATCACCATGGCCCCGGGCCCGCCCCCGACCCGGCGCACCTCGACGACCTCCCGCCCGCCACCCTCGTGGCGCGCGGTCTGACCCTGCGCGGCAGTCGCGGGCCGGTGTTCGGCTCCCTCGACCTCGTGCTGCCCCCGCAGACCCACCTGGCCGTGCTCGGAACCCAGGGCTCGGGCCGCTCGGCCCTGCTGCTCGCCCTCACGGGGCGCCTGCAGGGCGTGCGGGGCGAGCTCGTGCTCACCGGCGGCCCCGTGGACGTCGCACTGGACGGGCCGGAGCGGCCCGCCGCCCGCGCGTACCGGCCCCCGATCGACGCCGCGCGCCACCCGCACGCCCTGCGCGCCCGCACCGCCGTCGCCCACACCACCGACGTGGTGGAGCTCGAGCCGGCGCTGACCGCGGCCGAGGTCGTGGACGAGCGCTGTCTCACCGACGGCGTGCGCCGCCGCGCCGGCCGCGCACGCTTCGCCCTCCTCGCCGACGCGGTGAGGCTGACCGTGGCGCCGGAGGCCGTCGTCGGGGAGCTGTCCGCGCCCGATCGCGCGCTGCTGGCCGCCGTCGTCGCCTGCCTGCGCCCGGCCCGCCTCGTCACCTTCGACGACGTGGACGCCACCCTGACCCTCGATCAGCTGGTCGCGCTCCACGCGGCCCTGGACGTCCTCAAGGACCACGGCCACCCGTTCGCGGTGAGCGCCGTGGCCTCCGCGCCCGTGCCGCGCGACGCCGTCGTCCTCACCCTGCCCCCCGTCCGGGAGAACTGATGCTGTTCCGCTACGAGCTGCGACGCTTCCGCCGTGGCCTGCCCCTGCTCGCCCTGCTGTTCATCTTCCTCGTCCCCGCCATCTACGGCGCCCTCTACCTGTCCGCGAACTGGGACCCCTACGGGGCCATGGACCGTCTGCCGGTGGCGATCGTCAACGAGGACGAACCCGTCCAGCGCGGCGACACCACGCTGCGCACCGGCGCGGACATGACCGAACGCCTCAAGGACGACCGCGCCTTCGACTGGCGCGAGACCACGCGCGAGGAGGCCGAGGAGGGACTGCGGGAGGGCCGGTACTACCTCGTCCTGGAGATCCCCGCCGAGCTCAGTCGTGACCTCGTCAGCCCCGAGGGCGGCGGGACACCGCGGCAGGCGCAGATCACCCTGCGCCGAGACGACGCCAACGGCTTCGTGATCGGCTCCGTCACGAACGCGAGCCAGGCCAAGGTCGAGGCCGCCGTGAACCGGTCCGCGATCGAGGCGTACTTCGAGGCCGTCTTCTCCAGCCTCGGCGAGCTGCGGTCGGGCATGGTGGACGCCGCCGACGGCGCCGCGCAGCTGGCCGACGGCACGGCCTCCGCGGAGGACGGCGCGAGCCAGCTGGAGGACGGGATCGTCCAGGCCCACGACGGCTCGGGCAAGCTGGCCGAGGGCGCGGGCCAGCTCGCCACGGGTGCGGGTGACCTCGCGGACGGCGCCGCCCAGGCCGACGACGGCGCCCAGCGACTCGCCGAGGGCGCCGCATCCGCGCAGGACGGGGCCGGCCGCCTGGCCGACGGGCTCGACCAGGCGCGCGAGGGATCCCAGGCCCTCGCCGACGGAGCCGGGCAGCTCGCCGAGAACGCCCCCGCCCTGCGTCAGGGCGCCACGGACCTCTCCGACGGGCTGGCCCAACTGCAGACCGGATCGGCCGAGCTCACCGACGGCGCCACGCAGGTGGCCGACGGCACCCAGCAGCTCTACGACACGGTGATCCCCGGCCTGGACCAGGTGATCGAGCGGCAGGACGCGGTGGCCGCCGACGTCGCCGCGGTGGACGAGGACGTCCAGCGGGTCGCCGAGGTGGCCGGCACGGCCGAGGACGGCGCGGGCGCCCGCATCGCCGACGCGCAGGCCGCCCTGGCCGAGCTCGCCGAAGAGGACCCGACGCTCGCCGAGTCCGAGCAGTACGCCGCGCTCCAGGAGGCGCTCACCGGCGCGGACGAGCGGGTGACCGCCGTCGCCGGCCGCGCCGAGGAGGCCGCCGCGACCTCCGCGGCCGCCAACGAGCGCGTCCAGGGCTTCGTCGAGGACGACGTCGCCGCCTCCGCCAAGGCGGATCTGACGGACCTCAACGACGGCGCCCACGCCGTGGCCGCGGGCGCGGAGAAGCTGCAGGGCGGGATCGGTGAGGCGAAGGACGGGGCCGACTCCCTCGCCGACGGCGCCGGGAAGTTCGCGGACGGCCTCGAGCAGCTGGGCTCCGGCGCGACCGAGCTCGACGGCGGCCTGGCCCAGCTCCAGGACGGCGCCGGGGAGCTGCAGTCCGGCCTCGGCGAGCTGACGGACGGGGCGACCACCCTCGCCGAGGGCAACGCCGCGCTCCACGACGGGGCGCTGACCCTGCAGGACGGTGCGGGGCAGCTGGAGTCCGGCGCCACCGAGCTCGACGGCGGCCTGGCCCAGCTCCAGGACGGCGCCGGGGAGCTGCGCGCCGGCCTCGGCACCCTCGACGACGGCGCCCACGAGCTCGCCTCCGGGCTCTCCGACGGCGTCGACCGCGTCCCCGCCCTGACCGAGGACGAGCGGGACGAGGCCGCCCTGGTGATGTCCCGGCCGGTGGAGGCCGTGATGCAGGTGGACAACTCCGCGGAGGTCTACGGCCGCGGCATGGCGCCGATGTTCTTCTCCATCGCGCTGTGGGTGTTCGGCATCGCCGCGTTCAACATCATGCGGCCCATCAGCGGGCGGCTGCTGGCCGGGCGCCGCAACCCGGTGGCGATCGCGCTGGCCGCGTGGCTGCCCGTGGGCATCGTGGCCGTGGGCGGCGGCCTGCTCATGCTGGCCGCCACGCTGCCGCTGGGCCTGGCCCCCGTGCACCCGGTGCGGGCCGTGGCCCTGACGGTGCTCGTGGCCGTGGTGTTCTCCCTCATCGCGCACCTGATGCAGACGGCGCTCGGCACCCCCGGTTCGGCGCTGCTGCTGGTCCTGCTGGTCCTGCAGCTGGCCTCCACCGGCGGCACCTACCCGGCCGAGGTGCTGCCCGGCTTCTTCCAGGCGCTGCACCCGTTCATGCCGATGAGCTACTCCATCGAGGCGTTCCGCAACGCGATCTCCGGCGGTCCGGACCAGCGCTTCTGGGTGCCGGTGGTCGTGCTGATGGGCATCGGGGCGGCGGCGCTCGCCCTGGACGTGCTCGTGGTGCGGCGCCGGCGTCGGTTCCGCATGAAGGACCTGCACCCCGCGCTGCAGGCCTGAGCGGGGATGACTTCCGCACCCCGCGCCGCCGTCGTCCGTCCGGCCCGCCCCGAGGACGCGCCCGCGATCGCCGCGATCGCCGCGGCCACCTTCCCGGACGCCTCCCCGGCCTCGCTGCCGCGTGCCGCGGTGGAGGCGCACATCGCGTTGCACCTGAGTGAGGCCGCCGTGGCCGCGTGGATCGCGGACCCGGAGCGGATCGTGCTCGTGGGCGCCGCGGCCGACGCCCCGGAGACCCTGCTCGGCTACGCCATGTACGAGACCGCCGCGGCCCCCGAGGCACCCGTCACGGAGCGGCTCGGCGACGTGCCGGCCGGCCACCTCTCGAAGCTGTACGTGCTCGCCGAGGGGCGCGGCACCGGGCTGGCCGAGGCCCTCGTGCACGACGGCGTCGAGCGGCTGCGGCGGCTGGGGTTCCGGCACGTGTGGCTCGGCACGAACGCGCAGAACGCACGGGCCAACCGGTTCTACGAGCGCCTCGGCTTCGAGACGGTCGGGGCGCGGCAGTTCGTGGTCGGCGGGGAGCGGGTCGAGGACGACTGGGTGCGGCTGCTGACGGTGGCGTGAGCCGGTCGCCGCTCAGCAGGCCTCCGGGCCGTCCGGGTCCTCGTCGGGGTCGAACCACGCGGACGGGTGATAGTGCACCGCGGCGAGCCCCTCGTCGTCGGCCAGGTGGGTCTGGGCCCCGGGCACGGAATCCGTGTTCTGCCCGGCCACCGCCTCCCACGCCCCGGTCTCGGTGCGGCGCACCACGAGCAACAGGACGCCGGTGCGCTCGCCGGCCTCGTCGCCGTCGGGCGCGGTCTGCCCCGTCATGGTCCACGGCGCGTGCACCACTGCCACGTCCCCGAGCTCCCGCACCCGCACGCGCCCGAGCTCGAGCCGCGAGTGCGGGAACATCCAGCGGAAGCCGAGCGCGTGGTTCACCCGGATCTGCCGACGCCGCCTCCACCACACGCCCACCACGTTCACGAAGTCCGCGTCCTCGGCGAACAGCTCGGCGAGCGCGTCGGCGTCGGCGGCGTTCCAGGCGGCCGCGAAGGCTTCGGCCACCGCGGCGGGGCCGGTCGGTCGGGCCGCGACGTCGGCGGTGGGGTCCGCGGGGGACATGGCTGCTCCTGGATCGGGGAAGGGCGGGTTCAGCGGGCGGGTCCGTAGGCCAGCGTCAGCACGACGGCGGCGAACAGCACCGCCATCACGGCCAGGACCGTGAGCACGGCGCGCAGGGCCGCACGCGTGCGCGGGTCGGCCGGGGGCGGTGCATCCGGACGTCGGGTCACGCTCGCCAGTGTGGCACGCGGCACGGCGCGAGGGGCGCGTGCGTCGGCGCGCGTCGAAGGCGCCTCCCAGCCGGGGCTCAGTCGACGCTGAAGCTGCGGATGTGGTTGCTGAACACGAAGCGGTCGAACACGGTCCGCGCCGAGCTCGGGTCGTCCGCGTGACCACTCTGGGCCGTCTACGGCGGATCGAGCCCCGCCGCCGGCCGGCCTCCCATGCCCGGCCGGTTCCCACCTCCGCCCGCCCGCCCGGCAGGGGTGGTCCCGGGCCGGGCGGCCTTGGGATGATGGGTGCCCCCGGAGAAAGGTGCCCGATGCCCCCGCCCGTGCCGCAGCCGACCCGCCGACAGATGCTCCTGGCCGGTTCCGCCCTGCTCGGATCGGGACTGCTGGCCGCCTGCGGGCAGGACGGGGAGGACGCGGCGTCGTCGTCCGTGCCGACCTCGTCCGCGCCCACCTCCGCCGCCCCCGCTGGTCCGCCGCCCGCCGGCGAACCGGTGGCCTGGTCGGACGTGGCCCGGGTTCCGCACCTGTTCTTCCACTCCCTCGTGGTGGACCCGGCCCGCGCCTTCGACGGCGACGACAAGGCCGGCGGCTATCTGGACTTCATGGTCACGGTGGACGAGTTCGACGCCGTCATCCGGCAGGTCTACGAGCGCGGTTACGTGCTGGTCTCCCCGCACGAGCTGTACGAGGTGGGGGAGGACGACGTCGTGCGCCCGAAGACCCTCATGGTCCCCGAGGGCCGGACCCCGCTGATCCTCTCCCTGGACGACTGCTCGTACTACCTCTACATGGACGGCGACGGCTTCGCGGACCGCCTGATCGTGGCCGAGGACGGCCGCGTCCGCAACGAGTACACGGACGCCGAGGGCACCACGCACGTCGGGGCGTTCGACGTCGTCCCGCGCCTGGACGACTTCCTCGCCGAGCACCCGGACTTCAGCCTCAACGGCGCCCGCGGCGTGCTGGCCATGACCGGCTACGACGGCGTGTTCGGCTACCGCACCTCGGCCCGCGAGTTCGGGGACAGCCCCACGTTCGACGCCGACGTCGCGGCCGCCACCGAGGTCGCCGACGCGCTCAAGGACAGCGGCTGGGAGTTCGCCTCCCACACGTGGGGCCACCGGACGGTGCCGAAGCTGACCATGGAGGAGCTCGAGTTCGACATGGGGCACTGGCACGAGGAGGTCGAGCCGATCCTCGGCCCCACGGACATGCTCATCTACCCGTTCGGCGCGGACGTCACCGGCCCCGGCACGTACACGGAGGACAACGAGCGGTACCGCTACTTCCGCGAGCTCGGCTACCGCTCCTTCTTCCTCGTGGACGGCACCTCCAAGGCGTGGGGCCAGCTCGAGCCCGGCTACTACCGCGGCTCGCGCATCAACGTGGACGGCATCAGCCTCGCCGCGGCCGTCTCGGGCGAGCGGCCCGTGCTGGAGGAGTTCTTCGACCCCCGGTCCGTCCTGGACCCGGCCCGCCCCGAGTCCATCCGCGGCCCGAAGAAGCCGAGCCCGGCGCCGTCGTCGCCCGCCGCGGCCCCGAGAACCCCGCGACCCTGAGGAGAGCACCATGTCCATCCCCGCCACCGAGGTCGAGGCCCGCTGGAACGCGGCCGCCGAGCCGTTCACCGCCGTCGTCCGGGAGGTGCGGGACTGGGACGCCGCCACCCCGTGCGAGGGCTGGGACGCGCTGGACCTGCTGGACCACGTGATCGCCGGCCAGCGCGACTTCGCCGCCCGCCAGGGCCGTGAGGTGCCCCTCTTCGACGGCTCCCGCCAGCAGATGGCCACCCAGTGGGCCAAGCACGCCGCCGCCATGTCCGCCCTCGCCGGTGACGAGGAGTTCATCCTGCGGCCCATGAAGACCGCGCTCGGGGAGATGCCCGTGGGTGAGGCGTTGATCCGCTTCCACGCGTTCGACGTGATCGTGCACCGTTGGGACCTGGCCCGCTCGCAGGGCGTGGACGCGCGGTTCACGGACGCGGAGATCGACTGCGTGGAGGAGTCGCTGGAACTGTTCGGCGACGCCGCCTACACGCCCGGCATCCTGGGCGAGCCCGTCCCCGTGGCCGACGACGCCGACCGGCAGACCCGCCTGCTCGGTCGCCTGGGCCGTCGGGGCTGAGACCAGGGCAGGACCCGTCCCCGCACCCCAGGAGGCACCGTGAGCGAGTCCACCGGTTTCAGCGCCGCGGAGCAGGCCGCGATCGCCGAGCGCGCGCAGGAGCTGCGCGCCCAGCGCGGCGGCAGGAAGAAGGCCGACGCCCTGCAGGACCTGCTGGTGAAGATCGAGGAGATGCCCGAGCAGGACCGCGCCATGGCGGTGGGGGTGCACCGGATCGTCACGGAGGCGGCCCCGGAGCTCGAACCCCGCACCTGGTACGGCATGCCCGCCTACGCGCGCGGCACGGACGTGCTCGTGTTCCTGCAGGTCAGCAGCAAGTTCGGCGTGCGGTACACAACCCTCGGCTGACGTCCGGCGCAGAGTGGTCACGACACGCCGCGTCGCGCACGCGGAGACGGCGTGTCCTGACCACTCCGCGGGCTTTCCGGCCCCTCCGAGCCCGCCGGCCCCTCCGCGGCCCGGGCTGCCCGTCGCCAGCGCCGCACCGCCCACAGGGTCAGACCGCCCACGGCGAGCCAGCCCACCCCGAGCAGCACGCCGTTCACGACGCCCGGGCGCACCGCGAACGCCCCCATCGCCACGAGGGAGAGCTGCCCGGGGATCACGCCGACCGCGGTGGAGCCGGCGAAGATCCCCAGCGGCACGGCGAGCGCGCCCGCCCCGTAGTTCACGGGCCAGTACGGCAGCCCCGGGGCGACGCGCAGGGCCAGCAGGGCGAGGAACCCGGTGTCCTCGAGCCGCCGCTCCACGGTCTCGGCGTGGCGGCCGAGCCCGCGCAGGACCACCTCGCGTCCGACCGCGCGCGCGATGCCGTACGCCCCGAGCGAGCCCAGCAGGGCTCCGACGACGGACAGCACCGTCCCCTCGATCGCGCCGAAGAGCACACCGGCGGTGACCGCCATGATCGTCACGGGGATGGGGGTGAGCGCCACGGCCGCGTACAGCACGGTGAACGCCAGCCAGCTCCACCAGCCGAAGCCGTCCAGCTGGGCGCGCAGCTCGTCCACGCCGGGCAGGCGCACGGTGAGTGCCAGCCACACGAACGCCGCCACCACGAGGACGAGGGCGGCGGTGCGCAGGATCGACACCCCGCGGTGCCCTGTGCGGGCGGGCAGGGTGGAGGCGGCGCCGGAGTCGCGCGGCGGCACGGCGGTGGAGGGCATCGGCTCAGGCTACCGGCAGCCGCTCCCTCCGCATGTCCTCCCTGGCCTGCGGTCACGCCCTGCTCTGCTTTGCTGGATCACACGCGTGTGACTCATCCACACCTGTGGACAACTCTGTGGAGAACCCTGTGCACGCGGCCCGCCGGGTGTGGACGGAGGGGCTCAGACGGTGGACGCGCCGGGCGCGTCGTCACCCGGCCGCGCCTCGCCCGGCCCCGCCGCCGGCTCGTCCTCGAAGACGGGACCGCCGTCGTCCTCCCAGGCCGCGGCGGCGTCGTCGTCCCTGTCGGTCTCCTGCACCTGGTCGTGCAGGCGCTCCATGCGGGTGTCCAGGTCCGCAGCCACGCGGGCGGCGGCCACGAGCTCGGTCGCGATGTCCGGGGGCACGCCGCCGTCGAACTTGTAGTTGATCTTGTGCTCGAGCGTGGCCCAGAAGTCCATGGCGCTCGTGCGGAACTGCATCTCCACGGTCACCGGGATCGTGCCGGTGGACAGGTGGATCGGCACCTGCACGAGGCAGTGCAGGCTGCGGTAGCCCGAGGGCTTGGGCCGGGAGATGTAGTCCTCCACCTCGAGCACCCGGATGTCCGGCTGCTGCGTGAACTGGCGGAACACGCGGTACACGTCCCGGGCGAAGCTGACGATCACGCGCGCCCCGGCGATGTCCGTGACGTTGGTGCGCAGCGCGTCCAGGTCCAGGGACAGCCCGCGGGCGGAGGCCTTGCGCAGGATCGACTCCGGCGACTTCACCCGCGTGACGATGTGCTCGATGGGGTTGTAGTCGTGCAGGTGCGTGAACTCGTCCCGCAGCACCTCGAGCCGCGCCTCCACCTGGAGCAGGGCCGAGCGGTACTCGAGGTCGAAGCGCTCGACGTCTCGGCGCAGCCGCTCCAGCGCCCCTGACGCCGCGGGGGTGAGCTGCGTCAACTCGGACACGGGGGTGCCGCGCAGCGCCTCGACGTCCGCCGAGGGCGCGGGCGCGTCCGGGGAAGGGTCCTGCTCCATGGCCTCAGAGCCTACGGCGGGATCCTGCGAGACGGCAGGCCGTCCACAGGCCCGACGGCGGCCCGTCAGTCCTCGGCGGGGATCAGCACGCGCTCGAAGGCGGCGCGCTCCTCGTCGGAGACGGCCACGGGCCGCCCGGCCGCCGGGTCCACCTGCACGAACACGGCGTCGCACAGCACGCAGCGCCGCCCGTCCTGCCACAGCTCGTGGCGCAGCGTGAAGGACGTCCGGCCGATCCGCAGGATCCACACCCGCGCCGTCACCTCGGGCCCGGCGTAGACCACGGGCGCCTCGTACTGGACCTCCATGGACCGCACGACGCGCTGGACGTCCGGGGACGCCGTCGTCGTGGCCCACGCGGCCAGGGCGCGCACGCGCGCCTCCTCGGCGAGGGTGAGCAGGCGGGCGTTGTTGACGTGGCCGTAGCGGTCTTCGTCGGACCAGCGCAGCTGCAGCCCGACCTCGAACGGGGTCGGCGTGCCGGCGTCGGCGGGGGTCTCGGGGGTGGTCGGCTGCGTCACGGGGTGAACACCTTTCCTGGGTTGAGGATGCCGTGCGGGTCGAACACGGCCTTGATGCGCTGCTGGAGGTCGTGCTGGGCGTCGCCGAGCTCGTCTCGCAGGAACGCGCGCTTGAGCAGGCCCACGCCGTGTTCGCCGGTGAGCGTGCCGCCGAGTTCCAGGCCCGCGCGGAACAGCTCGCCGGCGGCCTCCCACACGTCCGCCGGGATCGACGCGGCGTCCTCGGCCGCGCCGCCCACCTGCGCCGCCGCGCCGAACAGCAGGATCGGGTGCAGGTTGCCGTCCCCGGCGTGGGCCGTGGTGGGGATGGCGACGCCGGTGCGTGCCTCGATCTCACGGATCCGCGCGAACATCTCGGCCATGCGGCTGCGCGGGACGGCCACGTCCTCCACGAGCGGGGTGCCGAGGCGCTCGAGCGCGGGGAACGCGGTGCGGCGCAGGGCCATGAGGGCCTCCCCCTCGGCGGGGTCCACGGTCACGGTGACGTCCCCGCCGTGGGCGCGCATGAGGGCGGCCATGGCCTCCCCGTCCGCCTCGGCGCCGGCGCCGTCGGCCTGCACCAGCAGGAACGCGCCGGATTCGGGCAGGGCGGCCCCGCGCTCGGGCCCCGCGTGCGCGCGCACCGCGGCGAGCGTCGCCTCGTCCATCAGCTCCATCAGGGCGGGCACGTGACCGGCCCCGGTGATCGCCTCGGCCGCGGCGGCGCCCGCGACGACGTCCGGGAAGAACCCGCCGAGCGTCACGGGCACGCCGCGCACGGCCGGCCGCAGCGCCAGCGTCGCGCCCACGATCACGCCGAGCGTGCCCTCCGAGCCGATCATCAGCGCGACCAGGTCGTAGCCGGTCACCCCCTTGACGGTGCGGTGGCCCAGCCGCAGCAGGGTGCCGTCCGCGAGCACCACGTCCAGGCCCAGCACCGCCTCGCGCGTGACGCCGTACTTGGCGCACAGCAGCCCGCCGGCGTTCATCGCGATGTTGCCGCCCACCGTGGAGATGTCCTTCGACGCGGGATCCGGGGCCCACCACAGCCCGTGCTCGGCGAGCGCGGCGTTCAGCGCCCCGTTGAGGATCCCCGGCTCGACGACGGCCACGCGGTCCGCGGGGGAGACCTCCAGGATCCGGTCCATCGCGGTCATGTCCAGGACGATCTCGCCCGCCCCCGCGACGGCGCCGCCGGCCAACCCCGTGCCCGCTCCGCGGGTGACCAGCGGGGTGCGGGTCCCGTGCGCGATCCGGCACGCGGCCTGCACGTCCTCCACCGTCCGCGCGCGGACCACGGCCAGCGGCGCGGCGGGGGAGCGATGCCCCGAGCGGTCCGCCCGGGCGGCCTCGAGTGCGGCGGCGGAGACGTCCACGCGGCCGGGCAGCTCCGCCTGCAGGCGGGCGACGACGTCGGCGGGCGGGGCGTCCGCGGCAGGCGGGGCGGCGCGGGTCGGGTCGAGGGGTGCGGAGGAGTCCATGTCCACCAGTGTCGCCGATCACACGGGGTGGAACGTGCGTCGGCCGGTCCGATGACGCGCCCGGCCCCGTCCCTAGACTGGCGACCATGACCTCCCCGGACCCCGCTGCGCCGCGCCCCCGCGTCCACGTGCTCACCCTGCGCCCGGGTGGAGCCCGCGAGGACACCGCCCGCCGCGTGGGCGCCGTCCTCGCCGAGGCCTTCGCCACGGACCCGTACACGCTCGGGCTCGTGCCCGAGGACCGGCGCGAGGCCCGCCTCGAGCGCAAGTTCACCGCCGCCGTGCGCCACGGGCTGCGCGCGGGGGCCGACGGCGCCCCGCTCGGCGCCGTGGACGTCGCCGTGGACGCCGACGATGGCACGCTGCTCGGCGCCGCCGTGTGGACCTCCCCCGCCGCCCCCCGCGGGGTCGACGTGCCGGGCCTGCTGGCGGGGCTGCCCACCGCGGTCGCCGTCCACGGCCGCCACACCCTCGCCCTGAAGCGGATCCAGGCCGCCTGCGAGCGTGCCCGCCCGGCAGGCCGGCACTGGTACCTTGAGGAGGTCGGCACCGTCCCGTCCGCCCGCGGGCGCGGGGCGGCGAGTGCGCTGGTGCGCCACGGCCAGCGCCGCGCGTCGGGTCTGCCCGTGCACCTCGAGGCGTCCGTGCCCGCCACCGTCCCGTTCTATGAGCGGCTCGGCTTCCGTGCGACCGGCCACGTGCCCGTGCCCGGGGGCGAGCCCCTGACCTGCCTGCGCTGGGAGGCCTGAGATGAGACACCCGATCCCCGACTACCTGGCGAGCCTGATCACCGAGCTCGGCGCCGTGAACCCGGGAGAGACGGCCCAGTACATCCCCGTGCTCGCGGAGGCGGACCCGGACCGCCTCGGCATCGCGCTGGCCACCCCCACCGGGCGGCTGCACTCCGCGGGGGACGCGGACGTGGAGTTCACCATCCAGTCCGCGTCCAAGCCGTTCACGTACGCGGCCGCGCTCGTGGACCGGGGCTTCGCCGCCGTGGACCGACAGGTGGGGCTGAACCCCTCGGGCGAGGCCTTCAACGAGCTCTCCCTCGAGGCGGAGTCGCACCGCCCGGACAACGCCATGATCAACGCGGGCGCGCTCGCGGTGCACCAGCTGCTGGTGGGGCCGGAGGCGAGCCGGAAGGAGCGGCTGGACCGGGCCGTGGAGATCATGTCCCTGCTCGCCGGGCGTCGGCTCGCGGTGGACCGGGAGACGTACGAGTCCGAGATGGCGGTCTCGGACCGCAACCTCTCCCTGGGGCACATGCTCCGCAGCTACGGGGTGCTGCAGGACTCGGCCGAGGAGATCGTGGCCGGGTACGTGGCGCAGTGCGCCGTGCTCGTCACCGCCAAGGACCTCGCCGTGATGGGCGCGTGTCTGGCCACCGGGGGCATCCATCCGATGACGGGTGAGCGCGTGCTGCCGTCCATCGTGGCGCGGCGCGTGGTGTCCGTGATGACCTCCTCCGGCATGTACGACGCCGCCGGGCAGTGGCTCGCCGACGTCGGGATCCCGGCCAAGTCCGGGGTGGCCGGCGGTGTGCTCGGCGCGCTGCCGGGCCGCGTGGGGATCGGCGTGTTCTCGCCGCGCCTGGACGAGGTGGGCAACTCGGCGCGCGGCGTGCTGGCGTGCCGCCGCCTCTCCGAGGACTTCCGGCTGCACCTCATGGACGGCGACAGCCTGGGCGGAACCGCCGTGCGCTTCGTGGAACGCGAGGGTGACCGCGTGTTCCTGCACCTGCAGGGCGTGATCCGGTTCGGCGGCGCCGAGGCGGTGCTGGACGCGCTCACGGACCTGCGCACCGGTGCGGAGAAGCCCGGCACCGGCTGGGACGCCGCCGTCTACCCGCGGTGGCAGGAGGCCGCGGCGGACAGCGCGGCGCTCGCGGCCGCGACCGGCGGCGGGGCGGTGTACGAGGCCGCCGCCGTGGCCGCCCGAGATGAGAACGACGGGCCCATCCGCACCGTGGTGCTCAACCTCACGCGGGTGGACCGGATCGACGACGTCGGCCGGCGGCTGATCGCCGAGGGCGTGCGCCGGCTGCAGGCGGACGGCGTGCGCGTGGAGGTCGAGGATCCGGAGCGCATCCTGCCGCTGGAGGAGGCCGGCGCCCACTGAGGCGGCGGGGCGGGCAGGAGGGGGGGCGTGGCGGTGCTCTCCGTCTCGCTCCCTTTCGTTCAACTGCTGTTCATGTGACAATGGGCGGTCTCATCCCTTGACCCCGCTGTTCGAGGACGACCCCCATGCCCCTTTCCACCCTCCGCGTCAGCCTGCCCTCCCTCCGCCGCACCCGCCCCGCCCCGCAGGGGGTCCGTGGGCGGATCGCGCACGCCGTCGTGTCCCGGCTGCAGCCGCGTCCCGTGCCGCCGGTGGACCGTCGGACCCGCCTGGCGTGGCAGGTCTCGGGGGCACTGCCGCTGATCGGGTGCCTGACCTCGTTCCCCATCGGGATGTCCAAGGACTCCATGGTGATCCCGGGCGTCGGCTATCAGGGCGGGTTCCCCGCGGGCTGGTCCCACGCCCTCAACCAGCCGGCGTACTTCACGTGGCTGTCCAACGCGCTGGTCGCGGGCACGTCGCTGACGCTGGCCGCGCGTCGTGAGGCGCCCACGTCGGACGCGTTCTGGGCCGTGCGCACCGCCGGACTCGGCTCGGTGATGGTCACGGGGATCGTCTACAACGCGGTGCTGCGCGGCCGCGAGCAGGACACCTTCCTCTACCGGTTCAACGACGCGCTGCAGCACATCGTCAACCCCGTGCTCGCCCCGGCGGTGTGGGCGCTGTGCGACCCCCGCGGGCAGATCACGCCGCGGCGCGCCGGGCTGGCCTCGGTCATCCCGCTGATGTGGGCGGCGGCGACCATGGCGCGCGGGCCCCGCATCGACTGGTACCCGTACCCGTTCCTGGACGTGCCGCGGCTCGGCCGACGCAGCGTGGGCGTCGTGCTCGCCGGGATCCTGGCCGGCTTCACCGGGCTCATGGGCGTGCTCGGCACCGTGGACCGCCGCCTCGGCCCGGCCTGAGCGAGGGCGGTCCCCGGCGCTTTCGAACGTGAGAGAGGGCCTATCTCACGTTCGAAAGCCCCCATTCGCCCCCTTTCACGTTCGAAAGCGCGGGTGGGAGGGGCCGACGACGGCGGCGGCGCGTCAGTCGCCGCGGACGGCCTCGGCCACGGGCACGTCGCCGTCCACGAAGTCGATCTTCCGGCCCACCGTGCCCGGCTCGCTGAGCACGGCCACGATCGCCCGGGCGACGTTGCCGCGGCTGGCCCCACGCTGCGGGGCATCGGAGTCGGAGAGGTCCGGGTCCACGGTGATGCGGCCGGACGGCTCCTCGTCGGTCAGGGCGCCGGGACCGAGGATGGTCCAGGCCAGCCCGGAGTCCCGCAGCGCCTCGTCCGCCTCGGCCTTGGCCTGCGCGTAGGTGTAGAAGGGGTCGTCCTCGGGCACGTCGTGGTGCAGGGACGCGCCGAGGTAGGACACCATCACGTAGCGCCGCACGCCCGCGGCCTCGGCGGCGCGCATGCTGGCGACGGCGGCGTCGTGGTCCACGGCCCGGGTGCGCTGGGCGTCCCCGCCGCCCGCGCCCGCGGAGAACACGACGTTGTCCGCGTCGCGCAGCGCGTGGAGCAGCTCCTCCTGGTCCGCCTTCTCGATGTCCAGGACGAGCGGTTCGGCGCCGGCGGCGCGGACGTCCTCGGCGTGATCGGGGTTGCGGATGATCGAGACGACGTCGTGGCCGGCCTCCGCCAGCAGAGGTGCGGCGAGCAGGGCCACCTTGCCGTGGCCGCCGATGATCACGGTGCGGGTCATGGGAATCTCTCCTTCGGTTCGATCGGGTGCTGAACTCCCACAGTAGGGAGAGCCCGACGCCGGTGCGAGGGCGGAGCGGCGCTCCACCACCCCACTCCTCAGCTCTCCGCCTGGCCCTCCCGCCAGTAGCCCATGAAGGAGACGTGCTTCTTCGGCACGCCGCCGGGGCCCACGCTGAGCCGGCGCAGGGCGCGCACCATCGCGGACTCCCCGGCGAGGAACACGTAGGCCTCGGGCCGTTCGTCGGCCTCGAGGGCGGCGACGGTCCACTCGCGCTCGACGGAGGCCGCGGGCGGCGCGACCGGCCCGCCGGCGTCGTCGGGGTCCACGCCCAGCAGGGCGGCGAGGCGGGCGTGCGCCCAGGACCCCGACGGCGCCCCCGGCGCCCGGCGGCCCACGTGCAGGCGCACGCGGCCCCGGTCCGTCAGCTCCGTCACGGCCCGCCAGTCCCACGGCTCGGGGACGGCCAGGCGCTCGGCGATGAGGTCGGCGGCCTGCCCGTCGTGGGGCAGCTCGAGCACGAGGTCCGCCTCGCCGTCGAACCCGCCGAACGGGTCCGCGAGCTCCTCCGCCACGGACACCAGGGCGGGGACGGCGGTCTCGTCGCCCACGGCCAGCACACGGTGCGCCCCCGTCTGCCGCCAGCCGGACCACGCCGGCGCCTCCGCCGAGGGCACCAGCACGTTCACCGCGTCCCCCGCCTGGACGGCGCGCGCCCAGCGCAGGCCCGGCCCCTGATGCGGGTCGGCGGGGTCGTCCGGGTCGCCGTGCAGCACCACGTCCACGGTCAGCGAGGGCACCTGCCGCCCGTCGAGCCGCACGAGCCCGGCCGAGCGCACCGTGTACGTGCGCATCCAGCCGCGCTCCTCCTCGGGGATGGCCAGGAACCCGGCGCGGAACCCGGCGGACAGGTCCGGGTCCGCCGACGTCCCGCCCGGCGGGGGGATCAGCAGCTTCACATAGGCGTCCCGGCGCGGCCGCGCGCCCCGGTACAGGGCGTGCAGGTCGGCGACGCCGGGCGGCAGCAGTCCCAGCAGGTCCCCGCTGGCGGCCTCCAGGTCCGGGCCCGCCAGCACGATCCGCCGGAACCCGCGGCACGGCTGCTCCACGGACACCACGCGCGTGTGCGCCACGATCATGCCGTCGGCGCTCATCGGCGGTCCCCGTCCCCCCGCGGCAGCACCACGGGGTGGCCCAGCAGCGGGTCGGCCACCACGTCCGCGTCCAGGCCGAACACCTCGGCCAGCACCTCCGGCACGATCACCTCGCCCGGCGTGCCCTGCGCCACCACCCGGCCCGCGGCCATCGCCACGATGTGGTCCGCACTGCGCGCCGCCAGGTTCAGCTCGTGCAGCACCGCGACGACGGTCGCCCGGCCCTCGCCACGCGGGTCCGGGAGCGTGCGCACCAGGTCGAGCACCTCCACCTGATGGCTGAGGTCGAGGTAGCTCGTGGGCTCGTCGAGGAGCACCACCGGGGTCTGCTGGGCGAGCACGAGGGCGAGCCACGCCCGCTGCCGCTGCCCGCCGGAGAGCGTGCCGGCCTCGCGCTCGGCGAGCTCCACGAGGTCGGTGCTCTCGAGCGCCGCGGCGACCGCGGCGTCGTCGCCGGCGGCCCGGCCGCCCAGGAGCCCGCGGTGCGGGTGACGGCCGCGCGCCACGAGCTGCGCCACCGTCATGCCCTCGGGCGCCACGGGATGCTGGGGCAGCAGCGCCACGGTGCGGGCGTAGTCGCGCGCGGACACGCGGGCGGCGTCCCGACCGAGCACCTCGATGCTCCCGGCGCGCGGGGCGAGCTGGCGGGTCAGGCCGCGCAGCAGCGTGGACTTGCCGCAGCCGTTGGCGCCGATGATCGCGGTGACGCGCCCGGCGGGCACGTCCAGGTCGAGGTCCGCGACGATCGGCGGCGCCGAGGCCGGGCCGTAGCCGAGCGTCAGGCCGCGCAGGCGGATCGCGACGTCGTCGGCGGCCCCGGCGCGCGGTGCGGCGGGGGACGGGACGGTGAGCGGGGGAGCGGTCATGCGGAGCGCACGCCTCCTGGGGTCCGGCCCTGGCACAGCAGCAGCCAGAGCATGAGCGGGGCGCCGGCGGCGCCGGTGAGCACACCGGTGGGCAGGGCGGCGCCGGTGAGCAGGGGGACGGCCTCACCGGCCACGAGGTCCGCGAGCAGCACGAGCGCGGCGCCCGTGAGCGCCGCCGCGGGCAGGGAGGGCAGGCCACGGGTGAGCCCGCGCGCCACCGGGGTGGCCAGCAGCGCCACGAACGCCAGCGGCCCCACGACGGCGGTCGCCACGGCGGCCAGCACCGCGCCGAGCCCCAGCGCCGCGGCCGAGGTGGGACGCGGCCGGGCGCCGAGGGCGTGCGCGAGGTCCGGGCCGACGTCGGCGGGGGCCAGCCGCGCGTGGAGCACCCCCGCCAGCGGCAGGGCGACCACGAGCACGCCCGCGAGCAGCGCGATGCGGCCCCACGTGACCCCGTTGAGCGAGCCGGCGATCCAGACGGTGGCCGACTGCAGGTCGTGCTGGGCCAGCGAGAGCATGGCCCCGGCCACCACGGCCTGGCCCGCCGCCGCCACCGCGATGCCGGCCACGACGAACCGCTCGCCCCCCACCGAGCGGGCCGTGGCGAACACGGCGACCACCGCCGCGAGGCCACCGATCAGTGCCGTGGCGGCGCGCATCAGGTCCGATCCTCCGCCGGTCTGCCCGGCGGTCGCCAGCATCCCCAGCACGACCGCCGCCGCGGCGCCCTGGGTGACGCCCAGGATGTCCGGCGAGGCCAGGGGGTTGCGCAGCGTGCGCCGGTAGAGCGCGCCGGCCGCGCCCAGGGCGGCGCCGGTGAGCACTGCGGCCACGGCGCGGGGCAGCTTCTCCTCCAGCACGATGAAGCTCGCTCCCGGGATCGTCTCCCCGCCCAGGATCCGCACGAGGTCCGGGACGGTCACCTGGTACGTGCCCCACACCACGCGCAGCAGGGCGAGGACCAGCACGGCCACGGCGAGGCCCGCGCAGGCCCCTCCGAGGCGGCGCCGGTCGGCGCGGCGCAGGCGGGCGACGACGTCGTCCGGGGCGGTGCACTGGAGGCTCATGCGGCCACCCCCGGGCGGCGCAGCAGCGCCAGCAGCACGGGCACGCCGAGCAGGACGGTGGTCACCCCGAGGTGGATCTCCCCGGGCGCCACGACGAGCCGCCCGGCGAGGTCCGCGAGGATCACGAGGACGGCGCCCCACAGGGCGCAGCCGACCATCAGGGCCCGCGTGCTCGGCGGCCGCAGACGGCGCAGCGCGTGGGGCACGAGCAGTCCCACGAACCCGACCGGCCCGGCCAGCGCCACCGCCGCGGCCGTGAGCAGCACGACCGCGCCCAGCAGCACCGCGCGCACCCGCTCCGGGCGCCCGCCCAGGCCGTGCGCGAGGTCGTCGCCGAGGGCGAGGGCGTCGAGCCCGGGGGCCACGGCGACGGCGGCGAGCAGCCCGACGGCGATGACGGGTGCCAGGGCGAGCGCCTCGCCGAGGTCGGCGCGGGCCACCGTGCCCACGGCCCAGAACCGCAGTCGGTCCTGGACCGTGGGGGAGAGCACGAGCAGGGCCGTGGTGCCGGCGGTGGCGCCGGCGGTGAGCGCCGCGCCGGCCAGCACGAGCGCCATGGGGGAGGGGGCGCCGGGCGTCCGGCCACTCCGTGTGGCGGCCGCCGCCACCGCGTAGCCGAGCGCGGCCGCGACCAGCGTCCCGACGGCGGCCAGCGCCAGCACTCCGAACGTGGACCCGGCGACGCCGAGCGCCATGCCCGCCGCCACGGCCAGCCCCGCGCCGGCGGAGAGCCCGAGCAGCCCCGGGTCGCCGAGCGGGTTGCGGGTGGCCCCCTGCAGGGCGGCGCCGGCCACGGCCAGCGCCGCCCCCACGAGCGCCCCCGTCACCACGCGGGGCACGCGGGAGGCCACGGCCGCCGCCTCGATGCCCTCCGGCACGGGGTGCCCGGTGAGGATCGCGCCCAGGGTGTCGAGCGCCGTCGTCGCCGGCACGGTGCGCGCGCCGAGGGCGACGCCGGCCACGAGCGCCGCCAGCAGCAGCGCCGCGGGCAGGGCGCCCATCAGCACGCCCGCGCGGACGCGGGCCGGGGAGGCCAGGGCCGTGGACGGCATGGGGAGGGATCAGCCCTGCGCGGTCTTCGCGGCCTCGGCGATCGGCGGGACGACCTTCTCGAGCGCGAACGGGATGGACAGCGGGGAGATCGCGGAGACGGAGAGGACCTCCTGCTCGTCCGTCTGCAGGACGAGGGCGCCGGCCTTCACGGCCGGGATCGAGCCCAGCAGGGGGTCGGACTCGATGGCCTCGCGGACCGAGTCCTGGGCGGCCCAGGAGACGAACACGTCCGACTCCAGCTCGTCCGCGCGCTCGGGCGACCACGTGAAGAAGAACGCCTGGTCCTCCGGGGAGTTCTCCGTCACCACCGGCGCCTGCTCCATGCCGAGCAGCTCGAGGAACTTCGGGCGGTTGTCCACGTCCGTGTAGATGCTGATCTGGTCCGCGGCGGCGGGGTCGATGGTGCCGTAGACGAAGGACGCGCCCTGGAGGCCCGCGTGCTTCTCGCCGGCGTCCTTGATCTGCTGCTCGAGGTCCGCGATGAGCTCCTCCGCCTCCTGCTCCTTGCCGAGCACGCGGCCGATGACCTCCGTGGACTGCTGCCACGAGGTGCCGTAGGCGGGGACGTCCTTCGGGTAGGCCACTGTGGGGGCGATCTTCGAGAGGCGGTCGTAGTCCTCCTGCGTGATGCCGGAGTAGACGGCGAGGATGACGTCCGGCTTCACGGCGGCGATCGCCTCGGCGTCGATGCCGGAGGCCTCGGACCACTGCACGGGCTTCTGGGCGCCCTCGGTCTCGGCGAGCTTCGCGTCGAACCAGTCGGTGGACTTCTCCGCGTTCCCCCCGAACTCCACGGCGGCCATGCCCACCGGCACCACCCCGAGGGCGAGGGCCACGTCCTGGTTCACCCAGGACACGGTGGCCACGCGGGTCGGGCGCTGCGGGATCTCGGTGGTGCCGTAGACGTGCTCGATGCTGCGGGGGAACGCGGCGTCCCCGCCCGCGGCGTCCGACGACGACGCACCGGCCGACGAGGACGAGGCCGAGCCTCCGGCCGGGCCGGTGGAGCACGCGGCGAGCAGGAGGGTGAGCCCGACTCCCCCGCTGGCGAGGAGGGAGCGGCGGGACAGGGGGGACGGTGCCATGGTGGTGGCCTTTCACGGTCGCGACGCGCGGGCGCCGGGCGGAGGGGGTCGGGTCTGCGGTCGGAGGATGCGTCGGCCCTGCCGGGCCGGTATTAGCAAACACCGACGTGAGGTAACTCTGGAAGATTAGGGCAACCTAACTCCCCTGTGCAATCCCGGTGAGGGGCGTCGTCGGGGGAGGTGGGCGGGATACGGTGGCCTGGTGAGCCAGAACCCCCTCCCCGCCCCGCGCGGCGACGCGCAGCGCGGCGCCGCCGACCACCACGACCGGGTCTCCGCGATGTTCGACGCCATCGCCGGCCGCTACGACCTGATGAACGCCGTCATGACATGGGGTCAGGAGCCGCGCCTGGTGCGCCGCACGGTGGCGCGGGCCAACATCCCCGCGCAGGCCCGCGTGCTCGACCTGGCCACCGGCACCGGGGACCTCGCGTTCGAGGTGCTCAAGCAGCACCCCGACGCGCAGGTGGTGGGCGCCGACATCGCCGCCGAGATGATGGAGGTCGGCCGTGCCCGCGCGGGCGGGGACCGCATCGAGTGGGTCGTCGCGGACGCGACAGACCTGCCGTTCGAGTCCGGCTCGTTCGACGCCGTGACCCACGGCTACCTGCTGCGCAACGTCGCGGACATCCCGGCGACTCTCGCCGAGCAGTTCCGCGTGCTGCGCCCCGGCGGCTGGGTCGCGGCCCTCGAGACGTCGCCGGCGCCGGACAACGTGCTCAAGCCGTTCTCCTCCTTCTACATCCACCGGGTGATGCCGCAGCTCGCGAAGCTGATCGCCGACCGGCCCGAGGCCTACGCGTACCTGTCCTCCTCGACGAAGGCGTTCCACACGCCGGACGAGGTCGCGGACCTCTTCGCCGGGGCCGGCTTCGTGAACATCGGCCACGAGACCCACATGTTCGACACCCTGGCCACGCACTGGGCCATGAAGCCGGTCGACTGACGCCGGCCACGCGGCGCGGCGTCAGCACAGGGCGGCCCCGGTGGCGCCGCCGGATGTGTCAGGGCTGTGACGAGTCACGCTGATGTCCGCGTTCCGAGAAGACTCTGGGCCGACCCGGCTGGTCCGCGTAGCATGGGGCCCCGTCGAGGGGGATCCGCGCACCCCCCGGCCCCGGTCGCCGCCCGTCCGTCATCCCCCGGAACGGCGTCGCCCCTCCGTCGCGAGGCGCTCGTCCCCGCAGTCCGCGACGTCCGCGTGGGCACCGTGAACCGTCTCCCGAACGTAGAGGAACCTTGTGAGTCCCATCCAGAGCACCACCGGCCCGTCATCCATGGCGGAGCTGAAGAAGGTCCTGCCCGAGCTCTCGCATCCGGACGGCGCACCGGTGCGGGTGCTCGTCGTGGACGACGAGCCGATGATCGCCGACCTGCTCTCCATGGGCTTCACCCTCTGCGGCTGGGAGGTGATCGTGGCCCACGACGGCGCGACCGCCGTCGAGCTGGGCACCGCGGGCCGTCCGGACCTGGCGATCCTGGACGTCATGCTGCCGGACATGGACGGCCTGGACGTCCTGGAGCGCCTGCGCGCCCACTGGTCGGAGATGCCCGCCATGTTCCTCACCGCCAAGGACGCGACGGAGGACCGCGTGGCGGGCCTGGCCGCCGGCGGCGACGACTACGTGACCAAGCCCTTCTCCATGGAGGAGGTGCTCATCCGCGCGCACCGGCTCGTGCAGCGCTCCGGCGTGGTCTCGGGCGGCTCCGAGGTGCTCGTGGTCGGCGACCTGGTGATGAACACCCGCACTCACGAGGTGACCCGCGGCGGCGACGAGATCGAGCTGACCGCCACGCAGTACAACCTGCTGAAGTTCCTCATGGCCAACGTCCGCACGGTGCTCTCCAAGGAGCGCATCCTGCAGGACGTCTGGGGCTACGACTTCGGCGGCCGCGCGAACATCGTCGAGCTGTACATCTCCTACCTGCGGAAGAAGATCGACGCGGATCGGGATCCGATGATCCACACCATCCGCGGCGCCGGGTATGTCATCCGGCCTGCCTGAGACCGCCGCGGTCCCTTCGGGGCACGGCAGCACCCGCCGCAGGCGGCCCACGTCGCTGGCCCGCCGCATCGGCGCCGGCGTCCTTCTGATCCTGGTGGCCACCATCCTGGCCTACTCGTTCTTCGCGACCGGCATCACGAAGGCCCTGCTGACCGAATCCGCCTCTCGGGATGCCTCCGAAGCCTGGATCCGCGCCTCGGAGCAGCTGACGGTCCCCTCGCCGGGCGGAGGGGACGACGTCGGCCCCGGGGAGGGGTACCTGCGCGCGCCAGGCACCCTCGGCCAGCCCGAGGGCACGGTGGTCGCGCTCGTCCCGCTCTCCGGTCTGGAGGAGCATCGGCAGGACGCCCTCACCGGGCACCGGGTCGGTGACGCCGGGCAGTCCGTGCCGCTCACGGCGCGGGAGGCCCACGACCTTCTGCGCGCCGTCCGGGACCGGCCGGGTGGGCCGATGCTGGACGCCGTCGTCGGTGACGTCTCCTATCGCGTCCAGGCCCAACTGCTGAGCGCGCCGGGCCCCTGGGTGGCCGCGGACCAGGTGCTCGTGGTGGGGGCGCCGACGGGCGCCATGTCCGACGTCGCGCGCCAGGCGCTGGTCGCGGTCGCCGTCGGACTGTCCGTCACCGTCCTCACCACCGCGATCCTGGTGACCCTGTGGCTGCGTCGGGGCCTGGCCCCGCTGCGCGAGGTCGCCGCCGTCGCCGAGCGGGTCGCCCAGGTGGACATGGCCCGCGCCGGGCTCGATCCGGAGGACTCACGCATGCCGCCTCGGCTCCTGCAGGGGCCGGACGAGGTGGCCGTCGTCGCCCAGGCGCTCGACCGGTTCACCGGCTCGGTCGAGGCGGCCCTGGAGCAGCGCCGCGTGCAGGAGCAGCAGATGCGCCGGTTCATGGCGGACGCCTCCCACGAGCTGCGCACGCCGCTCGCCTCGGTGCGCGGCTACGCCGAGATGATCGCGATGACGGAGGAGCTCTCCGCGACTGGCCGGCGGTCGCTCGACCGGGTGCTGTTCCAGGCCGACCGCATGGCCGCCCTCGTGGACGACATGCTCCTGCTCGAACGGCTCGAGTCCGTCTCCCGCGGCCGGGCCATGGGCCTGGCGCCCTCCGGGGAGGTGGCGCTGGCCGAACAGGTGGACCTGTCCGAGGTGGTCCTCGAGGGCGTGATGGACGCCCGCGCCGCGTGGCCGGACCACACGTGGGTGGTGGACCTGCCCGCAGGGGTGGAGCCGGGCACCCAGCGGTGCGTCACCGGCGACCGGTCGCAGCTGGCCCGCGTGGTCGGCAACCTGCTCTCCAACGCGGCCAAGCACACCCCCGTCGGGACCACCGTCACGGCCTCCGTGCGGCAGGACCAGCCCCGGCCCGGTTTCATGCTCGTCAGCGTCCACGACGACGGCGGCGGCATCCCGGCCGACCGACACGCCACCCTCTTCCACCGCTTCGTCCGGGGCCCCGGGAAGGGCCGGACGAGCGCCCCGGGCACGGAGCCGTCCACGGGTCTGGGTCTGGCCATCGTGCGCTCGATCGCGCGCAGCCATGGCGGAGACGTGACCGTGGCGTCCGAGGGCGGGTGGACGCGCTTCGACGTCGTCGTGCCCTGCGCCCCGGGGCGCGCCGGGCCGGGGGCTGCGGGCTCCTGCTGCGGCCCCGCCCGGGCCGGCCTGCCCTGACCCCGGGTCGGCGACCGTTGACGGACCCCCACCCTCCTGTGCGTACGGTGCTTGTGCATGACCCAGAAAGGGTCGTCCGGGACTTCCGGCCGATCCTTCCCGACGCCGGTCGGCGCAAGCCGCCGGTGAGAGGAGCACGATCATGACCGACATCCGCCGCACCGCCACCGCCCTGACCCTCGGCGCCGCCGTCGTCACCGGCCTCGGAGCCCCCGCCGCCGTCGCTCAGACCACGGCCCCGGCCACCGAGACCGCCACCACGGCGCCGGCCTCCCCGTCGCCCGTTCCCCAGCAGGAGGAGAAGGACGACAACGGCAACTGGGGTCTGTGGGGCCTGGCCGGTCTGCTGGGCCTGGCGGGCCTGGCCGGCCGCCGCAAGCGTGAGGTGCACGCCGAGCCCGTGCGGAGCGACCACCACGTGGCCGGCGCGCACCGTGACCATGACGTGCACCGCGTGGACGACCGTGCCGGCGACGTGCGCACCGAGGGCGTGGACGCCCGCCGCCGCGAGGCCGAGGGCACCCTGGGCGATGCCACCCGCCGTCCGGGCACCGGCGACGGCCGTTGACCCGACCCCGGCCGCGTCGAGCGGCCCGTGACCGCGACCCCCGCCCCTGAGGCGGGGGTCGCGGCGTGTCGGGGGCGGGTCTCGAATGCGCTCCTCAGTCCGCGGCGTCCCCCGCCGAGGGCGCGGCGCGCAGCACCGCGTCCGTGAGGCGGTCCAGGGCCGCGGTCCCGGCCGTCCAGCGCTGCCAGTGCAGGTGCACGTCGGCCGCGCCGAGGGCCACGATCGGCTCGAGGTCGGGGTGCCGGCCCTCGAGCACGCCCGGCGGGATCTGCGCCGAAGGGAGCATGCCCCAGCCCAGCCCGAGCTCCACCGCCCGCAGATACGCGTGCACGGAGGGCACGAGGTGGGTCGGCGGGTCGGCCACGGGCCGGCCGCGGGTGACGCGGCGCAGCACCGTGTGCTGCAGGCCGTCGCGGGGGCCGTAGTCCACGATCGGCAGCGAGCCGAAGTCCACCCGGCCCCGCGCGTCGCGGTGCAGCTCCAGCAGGAAGGACGCGCACACCGCGTGATAGCGCATCGTGCCCAGCGGGGTGGAGGTGCACCCGGCCACGGGCGTGGGGTCGTCCGTCACGGCCGCCACGACCGCGCCGTCCCGCAGCAGGACGGCGGTGTGCTCCTGATCCTCGGACTGCATCTGCAGGACGACGTCGTCCCACGTCGCCGCCTCGCGCAGCACGGGCTCCCACCACGTGTCGAGGGAGTCTGCGTTGAGCGCCACGCGCAGCGGCACGCGGCCGCCGTCGCCCCGGCCGAGCGCGGCGAGCGCCTCGTCCTCGAGTGCGAGGGTCTGCCGGGCGAGACGGAGCAGGCGCTCTCCGGCCGCGGTCGGCCGGACGGGGACGGTGCGGGCCAGGAGCACCTGGCCCACCTGCCGCTCGAGGGCCTTGATCCGCTGCGAGAAGGCCGAGCCGGAGATCCGCAGGGAGTCCGCGGCGGCGTCGAAGGTGCCGTGGTCGACGGCCGCGACGAGGGCGCGCAGGTGGTCGGAGTTCATGCGGTCCAGGGTAGGGGTGGTCATGAAGGATGTCTTCAGATCTTGAAGAAGATCGCGATGGCACGGACGTGGGACGGCTCCTATCCTCGCTCGGTGACCATCTTCGCCACCGGTTTCCTGACCTACCTCGCCCTCATCGTCGCCATCGGCGCGCAGACCCTGTTCCTGCTGCGCCAGATCGTCCGACGCGACCGCGTGTGGACCGTCCTGACCGTGTGCTTCGTGGCCGATGTGGCGCTGCTCGTGCTCGGCGCCGGCGGCGTGGGCGTGGTGGCCGAACGCTGGCCGTGGCTCGTGCCCGCGCTGACCGTGGCCGGCGTGGTCTACCTCCTCGCGTTCGCCGTGGGCGCGCTGCGCTCCGCCTGGCGCGGGGACCGGACCCTCACCACCGCGGCCGCGGACGTCGAGGGGACCGGGCACGGCCCTGACCGCATCGACCTCGCGGTCCTCACCGGCGAGCTGCCGCTGATCGACCCGGCGACCGGCCGCCTGGCCGATCGCGAGCCGGCCGGGGCCGGCGTCGGGCGTCACGACGACGGCGCGCCCGGCTTCGGCACCCCCTCGGGCGGTGGGTCGGTGGCGGTGCGGCAGCGCGTGCAGCCGCGCCGCGTGGCGTTGGACCGCCCGCAGACGCCGCTGCCGCGGATCATCCTGCTGGCGCTGTCCGTCTCCCTGGTGAACCCGCACGCCATCCTCGACACCGTGGTGATGATGGGCACCTTCGGGCAGACGTTCGGGGCGGCGAAGTGGGTGTACGTGGGCGGCGCGGTGGCGGCCTCGCTCGTCTGGTTCACCGCGCTCGGCTGGGGCGGGACGAAGCTCGCCCCGTCCATGGACTCGGCGCGGACGTGGCGGATCGTGGACGCCGTGGTGGGCGTGCTCATGCTGGGAATCGCCGTGAAGGTGGGGCTCACGCTCCTCTGAGCCGCCCGGGGAGGATGATGGGGACATGAGTCCTTCCCCCTCCGACTCCGCCCGCACGCCGACCGTCGCGGCCGGGGAGGTCATCCGCGTCTCCGCCGTCGTGCTGGCCCGCCCGGACCGCCGCGTGCTGACCGTCCGCAAGGCCGGCACCGCCATGTTCATGTTCCCCGGCGGCAAGCACCTGCCCGGCGAGGCCCCCGTGGACACCGCCGTCCGCGAGGTGGCCGAGGAGACCGGGCTGCGCCTGCGCCCGGACGAGCTGACCCGCCTCGGCGCGTGGGACACCGCCGCCGCCAACGAGCCCGGCGCCGCCCTGCACTCGGAGGTGTTCGCGCTCTGGCGGCCCGTCGCCCGGCACGAGGTCCCCGAGCCGACGGACGAGATCGTCGAGCTGCACTGGATGGACCCCGCCGCCCCGGCCGCACCGGGCGGGCACGGCGTGGCCCCGCTGCTGCACCCCGTGCTGGCCGCCGTCGCCGCAGCGCCCCCGTTCTGACGTCCGCGCGGGCCGGCCGGCCCGCGCTGACGTCCGCACCGGCCACTAGCCTGGCCGGGTGACGTCGCTGCTCCGCATCCTGCGCTTCGCGCCCCAGCTCCACCGCCTCTACCTCGGCATCGCCGTCAGCTCCGTGCTGGCCGCGGTGCTGGCCCTGGCCACCCCGTTCCTGATCGGTGCGGCCACGGACCGGATCGTCGCCGCCGTCGCGGGGGAGACCGACGTGGCCGAGGCCGTCACCGCGGTGACCTGGCTGGCGGTCGCGTTCCTCGCCGTCGAGGTGGCGACCACCCTGGTGGTGAGCGTGGGCGGCTACTGGGGCGACGTGATGGCCGCGCGCATGCGCACCATCCTCTCCACGCGGTACTTCGAGCAGCTGCTGCACCTGCCCCAGCGGTACTTCGACACCGCGATCACCGGGCGGGTCGTCAACCGGTTGAACCGCACCATCAACGAGATCACCCAGTTCCTGCAGTTCTTCGCGAACAACGCGTTCACCATGCTCGTCACCACCGCCGCGGTGCTCGTGATCACGGCGTTCTACTGGTGGCCGCTGGCGATCCTGCTGGCCGTCGTCTTCCCCGTGTACATGTGGCTCACCGCGCGGACGTCCGCGAAGTGGCAGGTGTGGGAGGGGGAGAAGAACACGGAGGTGGACGTCGCCTCGGGGCGGTTCGCCGAGGTGGTCTCCCAGATGTCCGTGGTGCGGGCCTACAACCGGCAGGACCACGAGCTCACCGGGTTCCGCGACCGGTTCCTGCGGACCGTGGAGATCACCCGGCAGCAGTCCCGGTTCTGGCACGGCATGGACGCCGGGCGCCGGCTCGCCCTGAACGTGGCCTTCGGCGCGATGTACCTGATCGTGTTCGTCCGCACCGCGCAGGGCCTGTTCTCCGTGGGCGACATGGTGATCCTCCTGCAGCTGATGAACATGGCCCGGCAGCCGATCTTCTCCATGAGCTTCCTCGTGGACTCCGCCCAGCGCGCCGTCGCCGGGTCGAAGGACTACTTCGAGGTGCTCGCCGAGGAGCGCGAGCGGGCCGGCGGGGCGGCGCTCGCGGCGGCGAGCGCGGAGGAGCCCCGCGCGCCGGCGGAGCCGCGGGCCGACGTCGTGCCGGGTGCGCCGGACGTCCCCGCGGACGTGCCGGCCGTGCGCTTCGACGAGGTCTCCTTCGCCTACGACGCCGACGCCTCCCGCCCCGTGCTGGACCGCGTGTCCTTCGACATCCCGCGGGGTGCCAGGGTGGCGCTCGTGGGCGAGTCGGGCGGCGGGAAGTCGACCATCGCGCACCTGCTGCTGGGTCTGTACCCGGTGACGAGCGGACGCATCGAGGTGTTCGGACAGGACGTCGCCGGGCTGGACCTGGCCGCGCTGCGCGGGCGGATCGCCACCGTGTTCCAGGAGCCGAGCCTGTTCTCCGGGACGGTGCGCGAGAACATCGCCTACGCGGACCCCGACGCCTCCGACGAGCGCGTCCGGGCCGCCGCCAAGGCCGCGTACGCGCACCGGTTCGTGGCGGCGTTCGACGACGGCTACGAACAGGTGATCGGCGAGCGCGGGCTGCGGCTGTCCGGCGGGCAGAAGCAGCGGATCGCGGTGGCGCGGGCCGTGCTGAAGGACGCGCCGATCCTTGTGCTGGACGAGGCCACCTCCGCACTGGACACGAAGTCAGAACGGCTCGTGCAGGCGGCCCTCGAGGACCTGATGGTGGGGCGGTCGAGCCTGATCGTGGCGCACCGGCTGAGCACGATCGCGTCCGTGGACCGGATCGTCACGCTGCGCGGCGGGCAGGTGCAGGAGATCGGGACCCCGGCCGAGCTGGCCGCGTCCGGCGGGATCTACGCGCAGCTGCTCGAGCTGCAGAGGGCCGGCACCCAGGAGGCCCGGAAGATGCTGAAGGAGTACGGGCTGAGCGGGTGATCCCGGAATCTTCTGCGGATCCGACCCTTCCGAGCGCTGCGCGGCGGCCCAGAAGGGTCAGATGTGCAACGGATTCCCAGCGCGCGGCAGGACGTCCACGACGACGTCGGCCCGACGCCTCCGCAGGGCCTGTGGACAACCGGGCCCGCCGACGTCGGGAGCGAGCAGGATCGGGGCCATGCGCGTGCCCGGACCCTTCCCCGCCCACCTCCAGGACGCCCCGTTCACGCGGGCGCAGGCGCTGGCCGCCGGGGTGTCCGGGTCGCGGCTGCGCAGCCGGGACGTCGAACGCGTCGCGCACGGCCACTACCGCTGGATCGGCCCCGTCACCGGGGCGACGCCGCCCGCGCGTCCCCTCGCCACCGAGCTGTCCCGGCTGCAGGACCTGGCGGCGATGCGTCCCGACGTCGTGGTGACCGGAGAGTCCGTGGCCCGGTTGCTGGGCTGGCCCCTCCCGGACGACGTGAAGGCCCGGGTGCGTCCTACCGTCCTGCGGTCCCGCACCCGCCGGGTGCTACGGGAGCCCGGCGTGCGCACCCGGCTCGTGGACCTGGACCGCGTCCTCGTGCGGAGGGACCGGCTGCACGGGCTGCGATGGACCTCGCACGCCGACACCTGGTTCCACCTGGCCACCGTCCTGGACCGAGACGCGCTCGTGGCGGTCGGAGATCGGCTGGCACGGGAGGACGAACGGCGGGGGAAGGTCGCGCTGGCCACCCGCCGGGAGCTCGGCGCCGCGCTCGAGCGGCACACCGGCGAGGCCGGGATCGTGCGGGCGCGGGAGGCGCTCGCGCTCGTGCGCACCGGTTCCGACTCCCCGGCCGAGACCGAACTGCGCCTGGCGCTGATGGCCGCGGGGCTGCCCGAGCCGGACCTGCAGATCGAGCTCTGGGACCCGGACTACTCGCTGTGGCACCCCGCCAGCGCGGACCTCGGCTACCGGCGGTGGCGGATCGCGATCCACTACGAGGGCAAGACCCACGACGGCGCCGCGCAGGTCGGCAAGGACACCCGCCGGGACGCGGTGTTCCTGCGTCAGGGCTGGCTCAACATCCGGGTGGCGGGGACGGACCGGTGGCGGGGATTCGTCGAGACGGCGGCGCTGGTGCGGGCCGCGATCGCGGAGCGTGGCGGTCTCGACGCCGGTGGCGCGGAGGATCGTCTGCGGAACTGACCCTTCTGGGGCGGGAGCGGACGTCCAGAAGGGTCAGGGGCGCAGAAGATTCCGGAAGGCCGACGACGGCGCCGCGTCACGCGACGACGCACCGCGGCCCCGCTCTTACCATGACGGGATGACCGCACCGGATCCCGCCCCCACCGACGCCCGCCGCGCGGAAGACCGCTCCGCCCGCATCGCCGTCACCGTCTTCCCGCTGCTGGTGCTCGCCGCCGCGCTCGTGGGCTTCCTCGCCCCGACCGCCGCGAAGACGCTGCTGCCCCAGGTCAACCTGTTCCTCGGGATCATCATGTTCGGCATGGGCCTGACGCTGACCCTTCCGGACTTCGGCCTCGTCGCCCGCCGGCCGCTGCCCGTGCTGCTGGGCGTGGTGGCGCAGTACGCGATCATGCCGCTGCTGGGGCTCGGCGTCGCCGTCGTGCTCCAGCTGCCGCCCGAGCTCGCGGCGGGCGTGATCCTCGTGGGCTCGGCCCCGGGCGGCACGTCCTCGAACGTGGTCAGCTACCTCGCCCGCGCCGACACCGCCCTCTCCGTGGCCATGACCTCCGTGTCCACGCTCCTGGCCCCGCTGCTCACGCCGCTGCTCACCCTGTGGCTGGCCGGCCAGTACATGGCCGTCGACGGCGGCGCCATGGCCAAGTCCATCGTGAACATCGTGCTCCTGCCGGTCCTAGGCGGACTCGTCGTGCGCCTGCTGCTGCGCCGCGTCGTCGACCGCGTGCTGCCCGCCCTGCCGTGGGTCTCGGTGGTGTTCATCGCGCTGGTGGTGGCCGCCGTCGTCGGCAACAGCGCCTCCCGCGTGCTGTCGGCGGGCCTGCTGGTGTTCGCAGCGGTGGTGCTGCACAACGGGCTCGGCTACCTGCTCGGCTACGGCGCGGCGAAGCTGTTCCGGCTGCCCACGCCCGTGGCGCGCACGGTCTCGATCGAGGTCGGCATGCAGAACTCGGGCCTGGCCGCGGGCCTCGCCGCGCAGTACATCTCGCCGGCGGCAGCCCTGCCGGGCGCCGTGTTCTCGATCTGGCACAACCTCTCCGGGGCCGTGCTCGCGATGGCCTACCGCCGTTCCGACGGCCGCAGGGCCGCGGGCGCCCCCGGCTCGGCCCCGGCGAATCGTCTGCGGAACTGACCCTTCTGAGGCGGGATCAGACCCCCCAGAAGGGTCAGTTCCGCAGACGATTCCGGACGGTCGACGACGACGCCGGCCGCCGGGCAGCGCGCGAGTGAGGGCCGTGGCGTGGCCCGGCTCACACCGTGGCCCGCCCGCTCACACCGCGCCCCGCTCGCTCACACCGCGGCCAGGCCCGCCACGGGGCTCAGCCGGGCCGCCCGACGCGCGGGCAGCAGCGACGCCGCCAGGCCGGCCAGCGCCGCCACGGCCACCACCAGCCCGAGCTCGAGCCACGGCACGGCCGGGCGCACCGCGGTCCCGGCGCCCGCGGTCGCGGAGAGGTCGGCGAGGACCAGCTGCGCCCCCGCCCAGCCGTAGCACACCCCGAGGGCGCAGCCCAGCACGGCGGCCACGGCCGCGATCAGCACGGCCTCGATCGCGATCGCCCCGCGCAGTCCGCCTCGCGTCAGGCCGAGGGCCCGCAGCAGCGCGTTCTCGCGCGTCCGCTCGATTACGGACAGGCTCAGCGTGTTCGCCACGCCGATCAGCGCGATCAGCACGGACACCGCCAGCAGCGCCACCACGATCCCGAGCATCGCGTCGATGATCCGGGCGTAGAGCGCGCGCTCGCCGGCCCCGCCGTCGATCACGGCCGCCCCGGCGCCCGCGGCCCGGGTCACGTCCTCGCTCAGGCCCTGCAGGCGGTCGACGGGGACACCGGGGTCGAGCGCGATGAGCAGCTGGCCCGGCACGGCGGCGTCCGCGGTCCCGTCCCACCCGGCCTCGCGCAGCGGCTCGGCCGCCACGTACACGCCGGAGCTCAGCGAGCCGGCGCGCACCGGGACGAACGTCCGCGCGGCCCCCGCCACCTCAGCGCGGACCTGATCCGTGTCGACCCAGTCGGGCACGAGCGCCGTGCCGGGGTCGCCGAGGCCGGTCACGGCCTCGGGCAGGCGCGCGACGACGGCGCGCAGGTCCGCGGCCGGCGTCGCCAGCACGGGGGACCCGTTCTCCGTGGCGCCCACCGGGGTGGCCAGGGCCACCGCCTGCACGTCCGCCGTCGCGGCGACGGCCTCGGCCGCGTGGGCCGGGTCCGCGTCGGCGGGCAGCTGCACCACGAGGTCCACCGGGTAGGCGGTGTCCAGGGCGAGGGCCGTCTGCTCCTGGGCGGTGCGCCCGCCGGTGAGGAACAGCGCCACGAGGGTGGTGCCCACGAGCAGGGCCGCGGCGGTGGCAGCGGTCCGGGACCGGTGGCGCACCGCGTTCAGCCCGGCCAGGTGCCCGGGGACGCCGGCCGGACGCGCCAGCACGGCCGCCCCCCGCACCGCGGCGGGCACGAACAGCCGTGCCAGCAGGAGCACGCCCACGAAGGACAGCGCGCCGCCGCCGATCGCTGAGACCGGCTCCCGGACGGACACACCCCCCAGCATGAGCGCGGTGCCGCCGACGGCCAGCACCAGCCCGATCGCCGTGCGGACCCGGCCGCCGCGCGATCCGGCGGTCACCTCGTCCTTGGGCCGCAGGGCCTCGAGCGGGGCGACGCGCGTCGCGGCCACCGCGGGGGCCAGCGCGGCCAGGACCGTCACCGCCACACCCACGGCCACCGAGACGGCGAGCCCGGCCGGGTGCAGACCGAACGTGAGGAACGGCAGGTCCAGCATCTCGCGGGCGGCCGCGGCCACGCCGGCCACGATCGCCACGGCGAGCCCGGCGCCCAGCACGGAGCCCACCACGCCCACGACGGCGGCCTCGGTCAGCACGGAGGCCCGCACCTGGGCCGTTGTCGCGCCGATGGTGCGCAGCAGCGCGAGGTCACGGGTGCGCTGGGCCACGAGCACCTGGAAGGTGTTCGCGATGACCAGCGCGGTCACCAGCAGGGCCAGCGCCGCGAAGCCGCCGAGCACCCAGCCCAGCAGGTCGGTGCCGCCGCTCAGCTGCGTCACCGCCGAGCGCACGGCCTCGTCCGGGGTCGCGACGTCGACGTCCACCCCGGCCGCGGTGGCCTCGGCGCGGGCGGCCTCGGCGACGGCGGGGACGTCCGCTCCGTCGGCCAGGCGCAGCAGCAGGTGGGGGGTGAACCCGGCCTCCCCGTCCTGGCCCTGCACCGCGGTCAGCGCCGCGGGTGAGGCCCACACCTGTGCCTGCCCGGAGAGCATCGGGTCGGGGGAGGGCTGGGTCAGGCCCGTGACCACCGCGTCCACCGGCGTGGTGGCCGGGGCGGGCCCGGACTCGCTCGCCAGCGTGACGACGTCGCCCACGGCCACTCCGTGCCGGTCCGCGGTCTGCGTGTCGAGGGTGACGCCGCGGGCGTCGTCGGCGGCGGGCAGGGCGCCGGCGGTCACGGTCAGGCCCGCCAGGGCCGGGTCGCGGGGCAGGGGCATTACCGTGGTGCCGAACTCGGCGTCCGCGGCGCGGGCCGTCGCCCACGCCATCCGCAGGGCGTACGCCTCCTCGACGCCGTCCAGGCGGGCCAGCGGGCCGGGCTCGGCGGAGGTGCCGGCGAGGTCGGAGATGTCCTTGGACCCGCCCGGCAGGACCACGAGGTCGGCGTCGGCGTAGGTGCTGCCGAGCGTGGCGCGCAGGGTGGCCTGCGCCGTCGAGGAGACGAGGAAGGAGGCCGCGAGGAACAGGGTGCCGATCAGGATGGCCAGCACCAGGGAGACGTAGCGGCGCGGCTGGGTGCGCAGCTGGGAGAGGGCGACGGTCCACACGGTCAGCGCACCCCGCCCTCGGCCGGGGCGGACAGGGCGGTCAGGGCCGCGGTGACGGACTCGACGGTGGGGTCCACGAGCTCACCGGCCAGGCGGCCGTCCGCGAGCAGCACGACGCGGTCGGCGGCGGAGGCGGCCACGGGGTCGTGGGTGACCATGATGACGGTCTGGCCCATCTCCCGCGCGGACCGGCGCAGCAGGCCGAGCACCTCGGTGGAGGTGGCGGTGTCCAGGTTGCCGGTGGGCTCGTCCCCGAACACGACGTCCGGTCGGGTGAGCAGGGCGCGGGCGACGGCGACGCGCTGCTGCTGACCGCCCGAGAGCTCGTGCGGGCGGTGGCCCAGCCGGTCCGCGAGGCCCAGTGCCCGGGTGATCTCGTCCAGCCAGGCGCGGTCCGGGGTGCGGCCGGCCAGCTCGAGCGGCAGCACGATGTTCTGTTCGGCCGTGAGCGTGGGCACGAGGTTGAAGGCCTGGAACACGAAGCCCACGCGGTCGCGACGCAGCCGGGTCAGGGCGGTGTCGTCCAGCCCGGTGATCTCGGTGCCGCCGATCCTCACGGAGCCCGAGGTCGGCGCGTCCAGCCCGGCCAGGCAGTGCATGAGCGTCGACTTGCCCGAGCCCGAGGGCCCCATGATCGCGGTGAACGCGCCCGAGGCGAAGTCCACGTCCACCCCGCGCAGGGCGTGCACCTGCGCGTCACCGCGCCCGTAGGCGCGGGTGAGGCCGCGGGCGCAGACGGCGGGCGCCGTCGTCGTGGTGGCGGACGACGACGGCGTGCCCGGCCCCGGCGCGACGGGGCCGGCGGTCGTGGGGGAGGCGGGGTGTGCGGAGGAAGCGGTGTCCATGGCGGCCACTCTCCCGCCCGGACCCGGCGGAGCGGATCGGAGGAGGGGACCACCTCCGTCGGCGGCGGGTCATGCCTGGGGATGAGGCGGGCCACCGGGGCGTGGGCCCGAGGGCGTCAAGTCCCCGCCGCCGGGCGGTGCGGGGTGGAGTGGGATGATGGGGACATGAGAGCCAACGCCCGCGCCAACCGCCAGGACCTGCTGGCGGCCGCCGGCCGTCTCATCGCCACCCAGGGGGCGGCGATGTCCCTGCGCGGGGTGGCGCAGGAGGCCGGGGTCGGCGTGGGGACGCTGTACCGGCACTTCCCCACGCGTCGGGATCTGCTGGACGCCGTGCTCGAGGACGTCGTGGCCCGCACCGGGGGGATCCTGCAGGCCTTCCTCGACGGGGTGGGCGGGGACGGGCACGGCGGTGGGACCGAGGCGCGGTGGCGGAGGCTCGCGGAGGACCTGGGGGCCGTGAACCTGGCCTCGCTCGCGGCGGCCCGGGACGACTTCGACCCCGCCGACCGGCCGCCCGAGGCCCTCATCGCCGAGGCCGAGCGTGTGATCCTCGAGCTCGCGGACCAGGTGGTGGCCGAGGCGCGGCGGGCCGGGCTCGTGGGCCCGGACGTGACCGGGGCGGACTACCTGTTCGGCCTGCTCATGGTCACCCGGTCGCCGGAGTGCGCGCTGCTGGGCCACGGCCCGGACCAGCGGGGCTGGCTGCTGGACACGTACCTGCGCGGCCTGCGGCCCTGAGGGCGCGGCCGGGTCAGTCGCCCGGGGCGTCGTCCTCCAGGACGGGGCGGGCGGTGGCCCACGCGACGGCGCCGGCGAGCAGGCCGGCGCCCGCGGTGAGCGCCAGGCGGAGCAGCCCCTCGACCCCCGTGAACAGGCTCAGGCCCAGCATCACGACGGCGGCCGTCACCAGCGCCACGAAGAAGGCCACGCATTCACTGTCCCGCTGCGCCTGCTCGGCGGCTGGGTCGGAGGCGCGGGACGTCGTCGGGGTGGGGTGGTCCAGGATGCTGCCGGTCATGGTGCCTCTCCTCCAGTGCGCGTCGGGCCGGGGCGGCCATCGGCGCGTGCACCCCGGCGGCGGACCCGCTGCGGGGCCTGCGTCCAGCATCGCGGAGGGGGTGGGCGCACCGGCAGGGCCATGAGGATGAACCTCGGGGCGTCCGACTCATACCCAGGTATGACCTGTGATTGTGCTGGCAGGCGCCTGGGGAGTGGCTCAGGGAAGGGCCCCGCCGCCCCGGCCGACCGCCCCGGCCGACCGTCGAGGCCGGCCGTTGAGGCCCGCAGACACGCCGCTACGACGACGGCGTAGCGGCGTGTCTGCGGGCCTCGACGAGGGGTGGGGCAGGGGCTAGGGCGGGGGCTGCAGGGCGTGCCGGAACGGCGGGTCAGAACTGCACGAGGCCCGCGCGGTGGGCGATGAGCACGGCCTGCACGCGGTCGCGGGCGCCGAGCTTGGCCAGCACCCGGCCGACGTGCGTCTTCACCGTGGCCTCGGAGAGCACGAGCTCGGCGGCGATCTCCAGATTCGCGGCGCCCTGCGCCATGAGCACCAGCACCTCGTGCTCGCGCGGGGTCAGCGACGCCACGGCCGCCTGCTGCTCCTCGCACTCGGCGCTGCGGACCTGGTCCGAGCGCAGACGCGGGGCCATGTGCGTCAGGAGCCGGCGCGTCGTGGACGGGGCGATCACGGCGTCGCCCCGGTGCACCGTGCGGATCGCGGCGAGCAGCTCCTCGGGCGGGGCGTCCTTGAGCAGGAAGCCGCTGGCGCCCGCCTCGATCGCGTCGAAGGCGTACTCGTCCAGGTCGAAGGTGGTCAGCACCACGACGCGCGGGGCGTCCGGCCGGCGCAGCAGCGCGCGGGTGGCCTCGATGCCGTCCATCTCCGGCATGCGCACGTCCATCAGCACGACGTCGGCGCCCGCCACGGACACCGACGCCACCGCCTCGCGCCCGCTGCCCGCCTCCGCCACGACCGTCAGGTCCGGCTGCGAGTCCACGAGCATGGCCAGCCCGGACCGGATCAACGCCTGGTCGTCCACCAGGGCCACGCGGACGGGGGCGGTCTCCTCGGAGCTCATGGGGTCATCCTCTCAAGTCGGGCGGGGGCGGCCACCCCTCACACCGCCGAGTACGGCAGGTGGGCGGACACGCGGTACCCGGTCCCGACGCGCGGCCCCGTCTCGAGCGTCCCGCCGAACAGGGCCGCCCGCTCGGCGGCCCCCCGCAGACCCTGGCCGCTTCCCCGGGTGGCGGGGTCGGCGGCGGCGCCGCAGCCGTCGTCGTCGATCTGCAGGTCCAGGCCGCGCGCCGTCCAGGCGAGCGTGGCGAACGCGTCCGCGTCCGGCCCGCCGTGGCGCAGCGTGTTGGTGAGCGCCTCCTGCACGATCCGGTACGCGGCCAGCTCACCGCCCGCCGGCAGCGCACGGCGGGGCGTGTCGGTCTCCAGCAGGGACACCTCGAGTCCGGACAGCCGCATCGTCTCCACGAGCGCGGGCAGGTCCGCGAGCCGCGGCTGGGGTCGGCGGCCCGGGGGTAGGCGGGTGCCGCGGCCGTCGGGGGAGGCGACGACGGCGGCGGGACGGCGGGCGTCGTCGTCCGTCACGCCGGGCACCCCGGCCACGGTCTCGCCGGTCTCGCGGAGCACGCCGAGCAGCTGGCGCATGTCCGCGAGCGCGGAGCGGCCGGTCTGGCCGATGGTCTCGAGCGCGGTGACCGCGAGCGCGGGCTTGGCGGCGGCGGCGTACCGGGCGCCGTCGGCCTGGGAGATGACCACCTGCAGGGAGTGGGCGACGATGTCGTGCATCTCCCGGGCGATGTGGCTGCGCTCGTCGGCGGCGGCGAGCTCGCGCTCCTGCCGGGACTGCACCTCGAGGCGGTGGGCGCGGTCCTCGAGGGCGCGCACGGCGAGGCGGCGGTTGCGCACGACGTCGCCGAACGCCCACGCGGTGAGCACCACGAGCCCGCAGCCGATCGCCATGATGACCATGGCCAGCGGCTCCGCGGGGGAGCGGACGGTGAGGCCGTCGGGGGTGACGAACTGCGCCGGGAACAGCCACACCTTCACCCCGTTGGCCACGCCGCCGACCAGCCCCAGGAGGAGCCCGGCCACGGAGACGCTCCGGGGCGCGTTCGCGGCGAGGTTGTAGACGGTGAGCGGCACCATCAGCAGGGACAGGCTGAACTCGGGCCCGGCGAGCAGGTGCAGGACGGCCGCGGCCGTCACGACGGCGGCCGAGGCCACCGGGCGCACCCGACGCACGGCCCACGGCAGGACCATGCCGGCCCCGGCCAGGAGGGAGACGGCCGTCTGCCGGCCCTGGGGGTCCGGGGCGACCATCGGCCCGAGCGCGATCCACGGCAGCGCCACGAGCACGGTGAACAGTGCCGCGGCGGCCATCACGTCGGTGCGCACGGGGTGCAGGCGCGTCCACTGGTCGAGGCGGCGCAGGGGGTTCACGCGGGCCAGCCTAGGTGTAGGAGGGCATGACGTTGTTGACTCGGGCCGGTGCCAACGAGGCCGGCGGGGCGTTCCCGCAGGAGGTATGAGGCCGATGGTAGTTGTAGTGGTTCACCCACACGGCCAGCGCCTCACGCCGAGCTGTCTCTGAGGTATACGGGCGGGCGTAGAGGACCTCATCGACCATCAGCCGGTTGTACCTCTCCACCTTCCCGTTATGGCGCGGGGTGTAGGGGCGGATCCGGTGGTGCCGGCCCCCGAGCGAGACCACCTTGGCGGTGAAGTCCGCAGCCCGGTAGTTGTTTCCGTTGTCCGTGATCACCCGGTCCACGGTGATGCCGTGGGCGGCGAAGAACGCCCTCGCCCGGCAGTAGAAGCTCACGGTCGTGGCCGCCCGCTCGTCCTCCAACGCCTCGGTGTAGGCCAGCCGGGTGAACCCGTCGATCGCCGAGTGCAGATAGGTGTACCCGACCCGCCGGCCAGGCCCGCGCTTGGAAGCACGGCCTGCTTCACTTTCACGTCCGTGGGTGCGCCAGCCGCCCCCGTCTGGGATCTTCCCGATCTTCTTCACGTCCAGGTGCACCATGTGCCCCGGCCCTCTCGCGGTGATCTTCTGGGGTCGTTGGCGCAGGTCTTCTCCGGCCGGGGTCAGGTCCCGTAGGCGGGAGATCCCGAGTCGGTGCAGCCACCGTCCCACGGTACGAAGACACACCCGGTGGCCCTCGGAGACGAGGTAGTGATGGATGCGCCGTGCGGACCACTTGCGCTCCCGCCGCAGGGCGTGGATCTGGGCGACCAAGACCGGATCGAGCTGGGCAGGTGAACGGTGCGGCCGGCTGGGCAGGTCCTGAAGGCCGGCTTCTCCCTGGGCGCGGTAGCGGGCGACCCAAGTGGCCACCGTGGGCCGGCTCACCCGGAACTCGGCGGCCACGTGCGCCTGCGGGATCCCGTCGTGCAGGTGGCGGTGGACCATCCTGAGACGGCCGGTGGGAGTCAGGGGTGCGTTAGCGTGAGTCATGAGCGGGTCTCTTCTGGCAGGTCGGTGGTGTAGGAACTTCCATCCTGCGGGAGAGGCCCACTCGTCTCATCTCAGCCCGGTACCCATGTCAAGAACCTCATGACCCACAACACCTAGGCGCGGGGCGGCGCGACCTGCGACACAGACCTGCGACACAATGGGCCCATGACTGAGACCCCCCAGAGCTCGTCCGGCCAGAGCCGGGACGAGATCCTCGCCCGCCTCGAGGAGATCTACGCGAACGACCCCGCGGTGCGCGAGCACGGCGTCACCCTCGGCGAGGTGGCCGAGGGGCGCGTGGTGCTGCACCGCGACGTCACCGCGGACATGGTGAACTCCCACGAGATCTGCCACGGCGGCTTCCTGTTCCACCTCGCGGACTCGGCGCTGGCGTACTGCGTGGCGACCTTCGGCGCCGCCCCCGTCACCCGGCGCGCCGAGATCACCTACGTGGCGCCCGCCAGGCTCGGCGCGCACCTCGTGGCGACCGCCCGCCAGTCGGTGGAGTTCGGCCGCGACCGCATGATCGAGGTCGGCATCGAGGCGGACGGCCAGCTCGTCGCCTGGTTCACCGGCCACTCCACGAGCCCGCGGGTGCACGCGTGAGCGCCGGGCAGGACGCGACGACGGCCGGGCCGGTCGTCGAGTCGGTGGAGCTGCACGTGGCCGCGGGGGCGGAGGCGGCGTTCGAGGCCGCCGTCGCCGAGGCCGAGCCGCTGTTCCGGGACAAGGGCGCGACGTCCTTCGCACTGTCCCGGCAGGTGGAGGACCCGGCGCGCTACCGGCTGCTGATCGGCTGGCGCACGCTCGAGGACCACACCGTGGCCTTCCGCGAGTCCGACGCGTTCCTCGCGTGGCGTGCGCTCGTCACCCCGCACCTGGCGCAGCCGCCGGCCGCGACCCACTGGTCCGCCGTCTGACCCCCGCACCCCCCCGCTTTCGTTCGGGAAACGGCGGTCGTCAGCGCGTTTTCGTTCGGGAAACGGCGCGAGGGCTGACCTTTTCCCGCACGAAAGTGCGCCGACACGCCGCCGTTTCCCGAACGAAAGTGCGGAGACGCGGTCGGTTCAGAGGTGGCGGCCCGCCAGCCGCGTGAGGCTCGACTGGATGCCCCGCCCGTTGTCCGCCGGCACGCGCAGCAGCTCGTACGCGCGGCGCACGGCCGGCCGGGCCCACGAGTAGTCGAAGGTCTCGGTGACCTCGGTGGTGCCGTCCCCGTTGTCCTGGAACGCCCAGCGCCACCGGTGTCCGCCCGGGTGGGCCCACTCCACGAGCTCGTCCTCGTCCACGGCGGTGGCGGTCAGCGTCATCGTGTACGGCACCCCGTACTTCCGCATGGCCACGCGGAACCGGTCGCCCACGGCCAGCCGGTGCGGCCCGCTCACCTTCGGCCGCACGGTCCCGGACCCGTCCGCCTCGTGATGGCGGTGCGGGTCCGCGAGCATCGCCCACAGCTCGTGCGCCGGCGCGGCCACGGTGGCCCGGTAGGACACCTGGTGCTCGCCGGTCTCCACGCGCTCGGGCCACGCCGCCTGCGGGGCGGCCTGCGGCAGCCCGGACGACGACGGCGCGGCGGCGGACTCGGTCTCGGGGGTGGCGGACGAGGGGGTCGGCTCGGTGCTCATGCCGCCCAGTCTAGGAACCGCCGCGGACACCGGAAGCGGAGGCGACGGCACCCCTCGGCGGGACACCACAGGACTCTTGCCGGGGCCCGCCCCGGGCCTAGGGTCAGGTCATGGGCGCATGGGGCAGAAACGTCTTCCAGAACGACACCGCGCTGGACATCGTGGACGAGGTCCTCGACGGCACCTTCGACCTGGACGAGTTCCGCAAGAACTTCCGTCGCGACGAGGACGAGGGCCACCTGACCGCGAGCCAGGGCGCCGCACTCCTCACCCTCGGGGCGCTCGTGCGGATCGCCCGGAACGAGGACCACGCGGACCTCGAGGCCCTGCTCGAGCACGCGGAGACGGACGAGGTGGACCTCACCGCCTTCATCGACCAGTTCTCGGACGAGGACGTCGAGACCCTGCGCGAGCTGATCGGCGTGGTCATCCGCGAGCCCTCCTGCTCCGAGCTCTACCAGCTCTGGGAGGAGTCCGGGGAGCTCGAGCAGTGGCTCGAGTACTCCCGCGAATGCCTGCCCTGACCGGCCGGCCGGGCCGGGGTGGACCCGGCCCGCGCTCGGCCCCGCCCCGGCTCAGCGCGCGTAGCGGGTGAGCCGCAGCGAGTTCAGCACCACGAGCACGCTCGAGGCCGCCATCGCGCCGCCGGCGATCATCGGGTTGAGCAGGCCCAGGGCCGCGACCGGGATGCCGAGCACGTTGTAGAGGAACGCCCAGAACAGGTTCATCCGGATGATCCCCAGGGTGCGGCGGCTCAGGTCGAGCGCCTGGACCACCTGGTGCAGGTCGTCGCCCATCACGGTGATCTGCGCGGCCTCGCGGGCCACGTCCGTCCCCGAGCCCATGGCGATGCCCATGTCCGCCGCGGCGAGCGCCGGGGCGTCGTTGACGCCGTCGCCCACCATGGCCACCACGGCGCCCTCGGACTGCAGGCGCGTCACCACGTCCACCTTGTCCTCGGGGCGCACGCCGGCCACCACGTCCTCGGCCGGGATCCCGACGGCGGCCGCCACCTGGGTGGCGACGGCGGCGTTGTCCCCGGTCACCAGCAGCGGGCGCAGGCCGAGCTCCTTGAGCCGGGCGATGGCGTCCGCCGAGGTGTCCTTCACGGTGTCCCGGACGGACAGGACGCCCGCCACGCGGCCGCCGACCGCGACCCACACGGCCGTGGCGCCGGCCTGCTCCGCCGCCTCGAACGCGGCCCGGTGCTCGGCGAGGATGCCGCCGTCGAGGGCGGTCTCGAGGACGGAGCCGCGGCCGACGGCCACGCGGACCGGATCCGGGCCGGCGGCGCCGTGCGCGCCGGAGCCGGGTGCGCCGTCGTCGTGGGGGAGGGCGACCAGCCCGGACACGCCGCCGCCGGCCGTGGAGGCGAAGTCCGCCACGCCGGGCACGGTCAGGCCACGCTCCTCGGCGCCGGCCACGATCGCGCGGGCGATCGGGTGCTCGGACCCGCGCTCGACGGCGGCCGCCAGGGTCAGCAGGACGTCGGCGGCCTGGTCCGGCGCCGTTTCGTCAACGAAAGCGCTCCGGGAGGCGCCCGTTTCGGCCACGAAAGCGGGGTCGAGGACGAGCACGTCCGCCAGCGCCATGCGTCCCTCGGTCACGGTGCCGGTCTTGTCCAGCACGATCGTGTCCACGGTGCGCGAGTCCTCGAGCACCTCGGGGCCGCGGATGAGGATGCCCAGCTGCGAGGCGCGGCCGGTGCCGGCCAGGAGGCCGACCGGGGTCGCCAGGCCGAGGGCGCACGGGCACGCGATCACGAGCACGGCCACGCCGGCGCGCAGCGCGGACGGCAGGTCGCCGGTCACGAGCATCCACACCACGAAGGTCAGCACGGCGATCCCGAGCACGATCGGCACGAACACGGCGGAGATCCGGTCGGCCAGCCGGGCCACGCGGGCCTTGCCGGTCTGCGCCTCGGAGACGAGCCGCCCCATCTGGGCGAGCGTCGTGTCCGAGCCGACGCGCGTCGCGCGGGCCACGAGCCGGCCCGAGGTGTTCAGGGTGGCGCCGGTGAGGGCGTCCCCGGGGCCGACCTCCACGGGCACGGACTCGCCCGTGAGCAGGGAGGCGTCCACGGCGGAGGTGCCCTCGAGCACCTCGGCGTCCGTGGGCACCTTCTCGCCGGGGCGGATCAGCACGACGTCGCCCGGCGCGAGGGACTCGGCGGGCACCGTGCGCTCGTCGTGGGTCTCGGGGTCGTAGAGGGTGGCCCGGGCCGCGCCCAGGTCCAGGAGCGCGCGCAGCGCGGCGCCGGCCTCACGCTTGGCGCGGGCCTCGAGCCAGCGGCCCAGCAGCAGGAACGTGGTGATGACTGCGGCCGCCTCGAAGTACAGGCTGTGGTGGGCCATCTCCGCCATGGTCCCGCCCACGTGGGCCGTCATGTCCGGCGCCAGGATCAGCTCCACGGCCGAGAAGAAGAAGGAGACGAGCACGCCCAGGGACACGAGGGTGTCCATCGTCGACGAGCCGTGCCGGGCCGCGCGGAACGCCGCCGAGTGGAACGGCCACGCCGCCCACAGCGCCACGGGTGCCGCCAGGGCGAACGCGACCCAGCCCCAGTGCGGGAACTGCAGCGCCGGGACCATGGAGATCAGCACGAGCGGCACGGTCAGCAGGGCCGCGCCGATCAGGCGGGGCTTCAGCACGTCCTCGCTCGGCCCGTGGGCCATGTGGTCGTGGTGGTCCACGCCGTCATGGTCCGCGGCGTGCTCCTCGCCGTGGCCCTCGCCGTGCTCGGAGGTGTGCGCGTGCCCGCCGTGCCCGGCGTGCCCCGCGTGCCCGGCCGGCGGGGCGGGACGGCGCACCGTGGCGCCGTACCCGGCCTTCTCGACGGCGGCCACGAGCTCCTCGTCCGACACGCCGGCGGGCGCGGTGACGGTGGCCTGTTCGAGCGGCAGGTTCACGGACGCCGTGACGCCCTCGAGCTTGCCCAGCTTGCGTTCGACGCGACCCACGCACGAGGCGCAGGTCATGCCGGTGACGTCCAGGTCGACGCGGCGGGTGGTCTCGTCCGGCGGGCCGGCCGGGGTGGAGGAGGCGGGGTGGGTCATGGGGTCAGGCCTCCACCAGCGTGTAGCCGGCCTCCTCGACGGCGGCGCGCGCGGCGGCGGGGTCGAGGGGGCCCTCGGAGGTGACGGTGGCGGTGGACACGCCCCCGGTGTTCAGGTCGACGTCCACGGCGGAGACGCCGGCGATCTCACCGAGCTCCTCCCGGACGGAGGCGACGCAGTGGCCGCAGGTCATGCCGGTGATCTTCAGGTCGGTGGTGGTCATCTCGAACTCCTCGTGCGGTGGTGGGTGGGCGACGGCGCCGGTCAGCGCAGCAGGCGGCCGAGGGCGGCCGTCGCCTCGGCGACCTTCTCGTCGATGAGCTCGGTGCGGCCCTCCGCCTCGGCCTGCACCGCGGCCTCGGCCACGCAGTGACGCAGGTGCTCCGAGGTGAGGTTCAGGCTGAGGGACTGCAGCGCCTTCGTGACGGCGGCGACCTGCGTGAGGATGTCGATGCAGTACACGTCCTCGTCCACCATGCGGTGGAGGCCGCGCACCTGCCCCTCGATGCGGCGCAGTCGCGCCAGGTGCTTCGCCTTGTCCCGGTGGACTTGGTGCGGGGGCCGGTGGCCGTCGCAGGCGTCCGCCGCGGCGGACGGGAGGGGCGAGGCGGCGGCGGGCGCCGTCGTCGTGCTGTCCGTGCTCATACCCCCTGTTCTATACCCCAGGGGGGTATAGGTCAAGGGGTCAGCCGGCGCGGGTGTCCGCGCTCGGCAGCGGGGCGGCGGCGGCTTCCCCCAGATCGGCGATCAGACCGCGGACCTGCAGGTCCAGGGCGTCGCGCACGCCGCGCACCTGCTCGAGGCTCATGCCGCGGATCGACGGCACGGACCAGTTCTGCACCTGTGCGCCCTCGGGGATCTCGAACGGATCCGCGCCGTCGAAGAGCACCACGATCTCGGCGGCCCGGAGCACGTCCGGGTCCAGACCCTTGGTGTACGTGTGGTGCAGCGGGATGCCGATCTCGTTCATCGCCTCGAACGCGGTGGAGATGACCTCGCCGGCGGGCTCCGTGCCGGCCGAGCGGGCCCTGACCTCGCCGTGGGTGCGGTTCTCGAGCAGGGCCGCGGCCATCTGCGAGCGGCCGGCGTTGCCGTGGCAGACGAACAGCACGCGCGGGTGGCGGGACTCGATGCTGCCCTGGTTGATCGCCCTTGCGCGCAGGCGCGAGGCGGCATGCTGCACCGCGGTGGTCGGCAGCATCTCCGGGTGGCGGCTCGTCGCGGCGAGCTCGGCGTAGGAGTCGAACAGGAGCTGACGCACCGTCGCCTCGTCGGCCACGCCGGGGAAGCGCGCCCTCAGCGGCCCGACCTCCCGCTCCAGCACGTGCGCGGCCATCCCGTGCGGCACGGGGTCCACCGCGGCGAGGGTGTCTGGCGCGGCCGGCGTGTCCAGCGGCATGTCGTCCACCGCCGGTGCGTGATCGGCGTGGGGGTCCGGGGGGATGGGGGCCATGGTGCGAGTCCTCCGGGGAAGGCGGTCGGCTGGACGCGAGGTGAACAGGTGCCCCCACCCTGCGACGGCGGGTGTGCCGGCGCAAGCCCTGGCGGGATCCCACCGCGCACGACGACGCCGCTCGCCGCCGTCGTCGGGGTGGCGGCCGAGGCCCGGGCCCGGAGCGGGGGTCCGCCGAGGTGGGAGAGAATGGGGGCCATGTCTGTCCGCTCCCTGCTCCCGGACCTCGGCACCCCCGCGACCGGGACCCCCGAGGCCGCCGTCCCCCCGTTCGCCCGGGCGGTGCTGTGGGCGCACGGGGACGACGCGTGGCGGGGCGAGGGCGGCTGGACCGTGCTCCTGGACGGCACCGACCGGCTCCGCCGGCTCTCCGTGCTGTGGCAGGCCGCCGTCGCCGGGCGACCGGACGCGACGGCCCCGCTGCGGGGCTGGATCTCCTCGACCTTCGCCGACGACTCGCCCGAGCCCGCGGTCCTGCGCATCCCCGCGGATCTGCGCCGCGCCACGCCGTCCGGCGTGCGGGACGTGGCCCAGCACGTGGACGCGGACGCGCTCGCAGCCGCCGTCGCCGCGGACGGTGCAGCCCGGCTGCTGGCCGACGGTGCGGTGCCCCTGCCCGCCGACGTCGCCGACCGCGCCTGGGACGACGCCGGCTACGCGGCCGGCGTGCGGGAGCTGCTGACGCGGATGGCCGACTCGGGCGGGGAGCTGGCGAAGGTCGTGATCAGCCGCACGATGACCGTCCCCGCGGACGACGCCGACCTGTGGCGAGCGATCGGGGCCCTGCGCCGCGAGTACCCGCAGACGTGGGTGTTCGCCGTCGGCGGGCTGCTGGGCGCTACGCCCGAGGTCCTCGCCACGCGGCACGCGGGGCTCGTGGGCTCGCGGGTGCTGGCGGGGTCCATGCCGCGCGGCGCGGACGAGGAGGAGGACGCCGCGCTGCGGGAGCGGCTGGCCTCTGATCCGCGGTTGGCGGAGGAGCATCGCTGGGCGGCGCGGTCGGTGCTGGACGCGCTGGCGCCCGTCGTCGACCTCGCCGACGACGACCCCGCACCCACCGTCCTGACCCTGCCGAACGTGCACCACCTGGCCACGTCCGTGCGCGGTCGGCTGCGGGACGGGCGGGGGACCGTGCTGGACGTGGTGGCCGCGCTGCATCCGACGGCGGCCGTCGGCGGGACCCCCACGCCGGACGCGGTGCGGGTGATCGCGGAGGTCGAGCCCGTGGACCGCGGACGCTATGCGGGTCCGGTCGGGTGGCTGGACCAGGACGGCGACGGCGAGATCGCCCTGGCACTGCGCTGCGGCCAGCAGGTGCCCGGCGGGGTGCGGCTGCAGGCCGGGGGCGGGATGGTCCCGGGAGCGGTGCCCGAGGAGGAGGTCACGGAGATCCGGGCCAAGTTCCTGCCGATGCGCCGAGCGCTGGGCGTCGCCGAGGACTGAGGTCTCCCGCGCTTTCGTTCGGGAAACGGCGGCGTGTCGCGGTGCTTTCGTGTGGGAAACGGCGCCGCACGCCGGATTCGCGTGAGCGGCGATGGAACGGCGCCCCGGAGCGGACGTGCCGGTCGACCTCGTCAGCAAGGAGCGGTGACGCCGTTTCTCGAACGAAAGCGTCCTGGGGCCCGCCGTTTCCAGAACGAAAGCGTCCTGGGGCCCGCCGTTTCCCGAACGAAAGCGTCTGGGACGCGAGAAGACCCGCCGGCCACGGCCCCTCGCGGGGCGGGCCGACGGGTCTTCGCGTCGGTGTGGGGGATCAGGCGGCGACGGCCATGGCCTCGTGGGCCGGCGTCGTGGCCTGGAGGCGGCGGGTGGCCTCGCGCTCGGCGAGGGCCGGCAGGAAGGTGGTGATGCGGGCGCCGCGCTTGAGGTCGGCGACGACCTCGCGGACGACCGAGCGGACGGTCTCGGCGGTGACGGTGCCCTCGAAGCGGCGGAGGAGGGTCTCCTCGACGCGCTGGAGCACGTGGCGCTGCATGAGGGGGCTCGGGGCGGTGGGCAGGTGGTGGCTGGTCGTGTTGATGCTCACGGTGAGCACCTCCTTCGGTTGCCGGACCACGAGTCCGGCGGATCGTCGCGGCGGGGCCGCGGGTGATGAGTTCGGTGGAGTCCCGACCTCGCGTTCCGTAAACGCTAGGTGAACTGCTTGTGAACAAGTTTACAGATTTCCTCCCAGAGTGCAACTCCGTGTTCACCAACGTGACCTGAGGCACTCCGCCACACATGCCTGGATGGCGCAAAATCAGCGCAATCATGCGGTTTTCGGATCGAGGTGCCACGAGCGGCAGGCGAACAGCAGGATGAACAGAAGGTGAACGGCACCGTTCATCTCGGCCCCCTGCCCCTCCGCCCGGCCCGGTGCGAGGCTGGGACCATGCGCCCCGACCGCCACTCCGCCCCGACCTCCGCGGCCGCCCTCGCCCGCGAGGCCGTGATCCTCGCCGGCGCCGGTGCGGCGATCCTGCTCCAGGTGGCGCACCGGCCGGTGGGGGCCGGCGTCGCCGTCCACTCCCGGTTCACCGAGGACCCGATGCGCCGGCTCCGCCACACGCTCGCCTACATCTACGCGGTCACCCTCCCCGAGGCCGCGCCGGCGCGCGACGCGGTCGTCGACCGGGTGCGGGCGGCGCACCGCCCGGTCCGCGGGGTCGACGCCGAAGGCCAGCCCTACGACGCCGCCGACCCGGACGCCCAGCTCTGGGTGGCCGCCACCCTCTACGCGATGGGGGAGCAGGTGCGCCGCCGGATGTGGGGCGCCCTCGACGCCGAGGACGCCGACCGCCTCTACCGCGGGTACGCCCCGCTCGCCACGAGCCTCGGGGTCCCCGCCTCCGCCTGGCCGGTCGACCGCGCGGCGTTCGCGGACTACTGGGACGACCGGGTGGCCCGGCTCGAGGTCACGGACGACGCGCGGCGGGTCGCCGCCGACCTGTTCTCCGGCCATGGCGTCCCCGCGCCGCTGCGAGCGGCTATGCCCCTGGCCCGGTTCGTCACCGCCGGTCTCCTCCCGGGGCGCGTGCGCGCCGGCCTCGGCTGGTCCTGGAGCGGGCGGGACTCCGTCCGGGAGGCACGCCTCTGGGGGCTGGCGCGCACCGTGTACCGGCCGCTGCCGGCGACGGTGCGCGGCGTCGTCGTGGGCTGGGCCCTGCGCGGGCTGTCCCGGATGCCGGAGCCGCGCGGCGCCGTCGTCGCGGAGGCGACCCGCCGCGATGTCCGCCCCGTCTGGGAGAATGGTGCCGATGTCTGACTACCAGCCCCGCCGCCCCGGATCGAAGCCCACCCCGAACCGCCAGAGGGACCGCGCCGGCAAGCCGGCCCTCGGCCGCCCCGAGCGCGGCCTGATCGACGAGTCCGAGGCGCGCCAGCTCGCCGAGGACCGGGAGCGCATGCGCCGCGCCGGCGTCGGCCACCAGCTCTCCGCGCCCAAGCGCCGCGAGGCCGCCACCGCCGAGCGCCCCCAGGTGATGCCGAAGACCGAGGGCTGGACCCAGCCGATGGGCCCGGACGGCCGACCGCAGCTGCAGTTCAAGCAGCCGCGCGTCTCCCAGCCGCCCACGCACCTGGCCGACCTCACGCTGAAGGAGCGGCAGGAGAAGGCCAAGGAGATCGGGCTGCCGGCGTTCCGCGCCAAGCAGCTCTCGGTGCACTACTTCGAGCACTACACCACCGATCCGGAGCAGATGACGGACCTGCCCAAGGACAAGCGGGAGGCGATCGCGGAGGCGTTCTTCCCGCCGCTGCTCACCGAGGTCCGGCGCATGGAGACCGACCGCGGGGACACCATCAAGTTCCTGTGGCGGCTGTTCGACGGCGCGCTCGTGGAGTCCGTGCTGATGCGGTATCCCGGCCGCGTGACGCTGTGCGTGTCCAGCCAGGCCGGCTGCGGGATGAACTGCCCGTTCTGCGCCACGGGCCAGGCCGGGCTGACCCGCAACATGTCCACGGCGGAGATCGTGGAGCAGATCGTGCTGGCCAACCAGGTGATCGCCCAGGGCGGACTGGGCGGCAAGCGCAAGGATGGCGGGCACGACGCCGACCGCGTCACCAACGTCGTGTTCATGGGCATGGGTGAGCCCCTGGCCAACTACAAGCGCGTGATGGCCGCCGTGCACCGCATGGTGGACCCCTCGCCTGAGGGCCTGGGCATGTCCGCGCGGAACATCACGCTGTCCACCGTCGGCCTGGTGCCGGCCATCCGGAAGCTGGCCGAGGAGGGCGTGCCGCTGACGTTCGCGCTGTCCCTGCATGCGCCGGACGACGAGCTGCGCGACGAGCTGATCCCCGTGAACTCACGCTGGAAGGCGGACGAGGCGATCGACGCCGCGTACGACTACTTCGTGGCCACCGGGCGCAGGGTGTCCATCGAGTACGCGCTCATCAAGGACATGAATGACCACGCGTGGCGCGCCGACCTGCTGGCCAAGAAGCTCAACGCCCGGGGCAAGGGCTGGGTGCACGTGAACCCGATCCCGCTGAACCCGACGCCGGGCTCCATCTGGACCGCCTCGGAGAAGGACGTGACGCGCGAGTTCGTGGACCGGCTCAACGCCGCCGGCATCCCCACCACCCTGCGCGACACCCGTGGCAAGGAGATCGACGGCGCATGCGGCCAGCTGGCGGCCGAGGACGTCGACTGACCTGCCGAGGCCCCGCGCGCGGCGCCCACCGGCCCGTCCTCGGGCAAGCCGCGGGGCCGGCGTCGGGGAGCGCCGTCAGAAGCGGACGGTCTCGCTGTCGCCCGGCTCGGCGGTCCCGCCGGTGACCTTGGCCTTGACCAGCTCGACGGCGGTGGCCACCGCGCCCGGGGACTCCCAGAACTGGGCGGTCTGCACGTCCACGCGCACGAGCACGATCTGCGGATCCTCGGGGCTCGAGCCCTCACCGAAGAAGGCCTCGGTGGCCGGGTTCCAGAACTCCTTCTTGCGCGCGTCGTCGCGGACGAGCTGACCGTGGCCCGCGAGGGAGGCCCAGAAGTCCTTGTCCTGCACGGCGACGTTGACCGGGCGCTGCGGAGCGTCCGCGGCGACGTCGGAGGTGGCGCGCGTGAGGAACCAGAGCGTGCCGCCGTCCTCGGCCTGTTGCAGGCCCATCGGGCGGGTGACGAGCGTGCCGTCCCGCTCAGCGGTGGTCAGCATGCAGACGTTCACCTTCGCGAGCTTCTCGAGCAGACGGGCGCGGGGATCCTGGGTGCCCATGGCGTGACTCCTTCGTCGTCGGGTGCCGGCGCCCTGATGTGGCCACCGGCTCGTACCACCGACCCTAGGCACGGCCAGGCGGGTCCTGACCAGCGCTCAGCCGCGCACAGCCGCGGCGAGCCAGTCGACGGCGAGGGCGTAGCCCTGGACTCCCGCCCCGGCGATCACGACGTCGGCGACGGCGGAGACGTGCGAGTGGTGCCGGAACGCCTCGCGCCGGTGGACGTTGGAGATGTGCACCTCGGCGATCGGCCGGTCGACGGCGGCGAGGGCGTCCCGGATGGCGATGGAGGTGTGCGAGTACGCGGCGGGGTTGATGAGGACGCCCGCGTGGGAGGTGCGGGCCTCCTGGATCCAGTCGATGAGCTCGCCCTCGTGGTTGGACTGTCGGAAGTCCACGGTCAGCCCGTGCTCGGCCGCGCGGGCCTCGGTGAGCGCACGGACGTCGTCGAGGGTGGCCGTGCCGTAGACCTCGGGCTCGCGGGTGCCGAGCAGGTTCAGGTTGGGGCCGTTGAGCACGAGCAGGGGCAGGGCGGGAGTGGCGGTCATGCGGTCAGTCTAGGAAGCGACGACGACGGCTCCCGTCTCGGCCCCGAAGGTGTGCGGGGAGGCGCCCGTTTCCCGAACGAAAGTGCCGGGACACGCCGCCGTTTCCCGAACGAAAGCGGGGTGGGGCGGAATAGGTGCGGCGGGGTGTCCGTTGTGGTCGGCAGGACGATCGCCGGCGTGAGCGCGTCGGCCCCGCTGACGAAAGGACCCACCGTGGCCACCAAGGACCTGACCCTCGAGGAGTTCGGCTCCACCGTCGCCGAGAACGACACCGTGCTCGTGGACTTCTGGGCCGGCTGGTGCGGCCCGTGCCGCCAGTTCGCCCCCGTGTTCGAGGCCGCCTCGGAGAAGCACGACGACGTCGTGTTCGCCAAGGTCGACACGGAGGACCAGCAGCAGCTGGCGGCGATGGCCGGCATCACCTCCATCCCCACGCTCATGGCCTTCCGCGGCGGCGTGCTCGTGTTCTCCCAGGCCGGCGCCCTGCCGGGCACCGCGCTCGAGCAGCTGCTCGACCAGGTCAAGGGCCTCGACATCGCAGAGGTCCGCCGCCTGGCCGAGGAGCAGCAGGGCCAGCAGGGCGACGCCGAGCCGGGGCAGGACGAGGCCGTGCAGTCCACCGCCGCCCACCTCGACGACGTCAACGGCCGCTGACGGCCCGCGCGGCGTCGCCGCGCCGGCCGCTCACCGCGGGTCGAACGCCCCCTGCTGCCACTGCTCCACGAGCCACGGGCTGAACGCCCGGGGGACGGCGGCCAGGGCGGCGGCCAGATCGGCCGGCTCCACCCAGCACCACTCCGCGACCTCGTCCCGCTCCGGGGCGGGGTCGCCGTGCATCCGGGCCCGGAACACCGGGCAGATCTCGTGCTCCTCCATGCCGGAGGCGTCCGCGGCCCGGTAGCGGAAGTCGGGGAGCACCTCGACGACGTCGGACACCTCCACGCCCAGCTCCTGCGGGGCGCGGCGCAGCACGGCCTCCGCGGGGGACTCGCCGGGGCCGGGGTGCCCGCAGAACCCGTTGGTCCACACCCCGGGGAACGCCGCCTTGCCCAGCGCCCGGCGGGTGAGCAGGAACCGGTCGGCCTCGTCGTACACGTGACAGGAGAAGGCCAGGTGCAGGGGCGTGCCGCCGTCCTCGGTGCGGCGGTGGACCGTGGCCTTGGCCTCCGTGCCCACGGCCTCGCCCGCCGGGGACAGCAGGACCACGCGCTCGACGTCGTCGGGGCCTGCGACCGGGACGTCCGAGGCCGCCATCCACGGTCGGGCGACGGGGGAGGGGTGGTCGTGCGGGGAGGGCGTGGCCGGGGTCTGCATGCCTCTCAGTGTGGCAGGCGAGCCGGGCCGCCCATCAGATGTGGGCCATGTCACCCCGGCCCGATCCTGATGGCCGGGCGTGGCTAGAGTGCTGAGGTCGGCGCCACACCCCGGCGCGTCCCACGTCACTCGAGGAGAGCACCCCCATGGCCTTCGCCGCCCTGTCCCGTTCCGCCCGTCTTGCCGGCCTGTCCGCTGCCGCGCTGCTGGCCCTCACCGCGTGCGGCGGTCAGGACTCGTCCGACGCCGACGCGTCCGCCTCGACGACGGCGCCCGCCTCCGCGTCCGCGCAGGGTGCGGAGTCGTCGTCCGCCTCGGCGTCGTCGCTGTCCGCGGCCCCGGCCGACTACGAGGCCGGCACGTGCTTCACCGCCCCGCTCGGCGCCCGTGACCTGTCCTCCTTCGAGACCACCGACTGCGAGGGCGCCCACACCGCGGAGTACCTGTGGGCCGTGCCGGCCGTGGCCGAGGGCGAGGAGGCCGACCCGGCCGCCGCCCAGACCTGCACCGCCCAGGCCCAGCGCCTGAGCGAGGAGAAGGAGGACCAGCTGAACGGGGCCGTCCTGACCTCCTCCGAGCTGGGCAACTACGGCACCGACGAGAAGCACTGCGTCGTGTACGGGGTCTCCGGTGAGTGGGAGGGTCAGATCGTGGACCCGGAGATCACCCTGGAGACGGCGTCCGCCGACGCCTGATCCCGACGGCGGCCCCGTGCGTCGTGAGATCGCGCCGCCCGGGACCGCCGCGCATGGACGCGGGACCGGCGAGGCCCGTAGTGTCTTCTGCGTCCAGAAGTTAGACGGTCGAACAGATGCGGCGGTCGGTGCCGCGTCGTGTCCGCCACCGAGGAGGCGCCATGGGTGAAGCGAGGACGGGCGGCGAGGCCGCGCTCTCCGGGGTGACCGCCGAGCTGGACGCCGCGCTCCGACATGCCGCGGCCCAGGCACCCGGATCCGCCGCCTTCGCCGAGCTGCTCGACTCGCTCCACGTCCATGTGGGCGCCGGCAAGCTCATCCGCCCCCGTCTCGTCGAGCTCGGCTGGCGCCTGGCGACCGCCGACCCGGTCCCTCCGTCCGGCCGCGCTGCCGTCGACCGACTCGGGGCCGCCTTCGAACTGCTGCACACCGCGCTGCTCGTCCACGACGACGTCATCGATCGGGACGTGCTGCGGCGCGGCCAGCCCGCCGTGCACGCCTCCGCCCGGCACCGCCTCGAGGCCCGCGGGGTGCCCGCCGCGGACGCCGCCCACGCCGGGGTCGCCGTCGCCCTCATCGCGGGGGACGTCCTGCTCACCCAGGCGTTCCGGCTCGCCGCCACCTGTGCCGCCGACACCGCCCGGGCCGCCGAGGCCGCCGCCGTCGTCTTCGACGCCGCCGCCGTGACCGCGGCCGGCGAGCTCGAAGACGTGCTCCTGGGGCTGTCCCGCCACACCGGTGAGGAGCCCGATCCCGACCGCATCCTCGCCATGCAACGGCTCAAGACGGCGCACTACACGGTCGGCGCGCCCCTGCGCGCCGGCGCCCTCCTGGCCGGGGCGGATCCCGACCTCGCCCGGGCGATGGGCGAGGCCGGCGCCGACCTCGGCGCCGCCTACCAGGTGATCGACGACGTCCTCGGCGTGTTCGGCGATCCCGGGGAGACCGGCAAGTCCGCCGACGGCGACCTGCGCGAGGGCAAGGCCACCGTGCTCACCGCCCACGGCCGCCGCATCCCCGCCGTCCGCGCCCTGCTCGACGCGGGCCCGGCCACCCCCGCGGACATCGAGGCCGCCCGCCGCGCCCTCGAGGCGGCCGGTGCCCGGGAGCACGCCCTCGACGTCGCCGCCGAGCTCACCGTCCGCGCCCGCGAGCGCATCGCGGCCCTGCCCCTGGACGAGACGGTCCGGGCGGAGTTCGCCGACGCCTGCCACGCCGTGCTGACCCGGAGGTCCTGAGATGGCCGCGCCCACCCCGAGCCCTGCCGCGCTGTACACGCGGACGGCCCACGCCGCAGCGGCCCAGGTGATCCGCCGCTACTCCACGTCCTTCTCCTGGGCCTGCCGCACCCTGCCCCGGCAGGCACGCCAGGACGTGGCCACGATCTACGCCATGGTCCGCGTCGCCGACGAGGTGGTCGACGGCGTCGTGGTGGCCGCCGGGCTCGACGAGGCCGGGGTCCGCGCCGCCCTGGACGACTACGAGCGGGCGTGTGAGGCCGCGATGGCGTCGGGCTTCGCCACCGACCCGGTCCTGCACGCCTTCGCCGACGTGGCCCGTCGCCACGGCATCACCCCGGAGCTGACCCGTCCCTTCTTCGCCTCCATGCGCGCGGACCTGGGGATCCGCGAGCACGGCGCCGAGTCGCTGGACGCCTACATCCACGGCTCGGCCGAGGTGGTGGGGCTGATGTGCCTGCAGGTCTTCCTCTCCCTCCCCGGCACGCGGGCCCGGACCCCGGGCCAGCGGCAGGAGCTGCGCGCGCAGGCCTCCCGGCTGGGGGCGGCGTTCCAGAAGGTCAACTTCCTCAGGGACCTGGCCGCGGACCACCACGAGCTGGGCCGCACCTACCTGCCCGGTGCCGCACCGGGCGTGCTCACCGAGGCCCGCAAGGCCGAGCTCGTGGCCGAGGTCCGCGCCGACCTCGACGCCGCCCTGCCCGGCATCCGTGTCCTGGACCCCGGGGCCGGGCGCGCCGTGGCCCTGGCGCACGGACTGTTCGCGGCCCTGGTGGACCGGATCGAGGCGACCCCGGCGGCCGAGCTGGCCCACCGCCGTGTCCGGGTGCCGGACCATCAGAAGGCCCGGATCGCCGCCCGCGTCCTGGCACGGGGCCGCCGGGGAGGCCGCCGATGAGCGCCCGGGACACCGCTCTCGGCCCGCGCACCGTGGTGGTGGGCGGCGGGTTCGCCGGACTGGCCACGGCGGGCCTGTTGGCCCGCGACGGGCACCGGGTGACGCTGCTGGAGCGCGGCGCCGTCTTGGGCGGCCGTGCCGGACGCTGGTCTGAGGCGGGGTTCACCTTCGATACCGGGCCCTCCTGGTACCTGATGCCCGAGGTGATCGACCGCTGGTTCCGCCTCATGGGGACCTCCGCCGCCGAACGGCTGGACCTGCGCCGTCTGGACCCCGGCTACCGGGTGTACTTCGAGGGGCACCTCCACGAGCCCCCCGTGGACGTGCGCACCGGCCACGCGGAGACGCTGTTCGAGTCCCTCGAGCCCGGCGCCGGGCGCCGGCTGCGGGCCTACCTCGACTCCGCGTCCCGGATCTACGGGCTCGCCAAGGAGCACTTCCTCTACACGGACTTCCGCCGGCCGGCCGCCCTGGCCCACCCGGACGTCCTGCGCGCCCTGCCGGCCCTCGGGCCCCAGCTGCTGGGGGGCCTGCGCTCCCACGTGGCGGCCCGCTTCCAGGATCCCCGGCTGCGCCAGATCCTGGGCTACCCGGCGGTCTTCCTCGGCACGTCCCCCGACCGTGCCCCCGCCATGTACCACCTGATGTCCCATCTGGACCTCGCCGACGGCGTGCAGTACCCCCTCGGCGGGTTCGCGGCCCTCGTGGACGCCATGGCGGAGGTCGTGCGCGAGGCCGGCGTGGAGATCCGCACCGGGGTCGAGGCGACCGCCGTCGAGGTGGTGGACCGTCCCGCCCCCGCCGGCCGCCTCGGACGCCTGGCCGCCCGCCTGCCCAGGCCGGGAGCAGCCCGCGGGGACGAGGGCCGACGTCGCCGCCCGGGCCAGGTGACCGGCGTCGCCTGGCGGTCCGACGACGGCGCCGCGGGACGCCTCGACGCCGATGTGGTGGTGGCCGCCGCGGACCTGCACCACGTGCAGACCCGTCTGCTGCCTCCCGGCCGGCGCGTCGCGGAGTCCACGTGGGACCGGCGCGACCCCGGTCCCTCCGGCGTGCTCGTGTGCGTGGGGGTGCGCGGATCCCTGCCCCAGCTGGCCCATCACACCCTGCTGTTCACGGCGGACTGGGAGGACAACTTCGGGCGCATCGAGCGGGGAGAGGACCTCGCCGCGGATACGTCGATCTACGTCTCGCGCACCTCCGCCACGGACCCGGGGGTGGCCCCGGAGGGCGACGAGAACCTGTTCATCCTCGTCCCGGCCCCCGCCGAGCCGGGGTGGGGGCGCGGCGGCATCCGGGTCCGTGACGGCCAGGGCTGGCGGGTGGACCGCACCGGGGACGCCCAGGTGGAGGCCGTGGCGGACCGGGCCCTCGATCAGCTGGCCCGCTGGGCCGGGATCCCCGACCTGGCCGAGCGCATCGTGGTGCGGCGCACCTACGGGCCCGGTGACTTCGCCGCGGACGTGCACGCCTGGCGGGGCTCGCTGCTGGGCCCCGGGCACACGCTGGCGCAGTCGGCCATGTTCCGCCCCTCGGTGCGGGACGCGGACGTGGCCGGCCTGATGTACGCGGGCTCCTCGGTGCGCCCGGGCATCGGGGTGCCCATGTGCCTGATCTCCGCCGAAGTGGTCCGGGACGAACTGCGCCACGACGCGCGCAGGGCCCGGCCCGCGGGCCCCGGGGGGAGCGGCACATGATCCGCACCCTCTTCTGGGCGTCCCGGCCGGTCAGCTGGGTGAACACGGCCTACCCGTTCGCCGCCGCCGCGATCCTGACCGGGGGGCTGCCCGCGTGGCTGGTGGTCCTGGGCGTCGTGTTCTTCCTGGTGCCCTACAACCTGGCCATGTACGGCATCAATGACGTGTTCGACTTCGCCTCGGACCTGCGCAACCCCCGCAAGGGGGGCGTGGAGGGCTCCGTGCTGGGCGACCCCGCGGTGCGCCGCCGGGTGCTGGCGTGGTCGGTGCTGCTGCCCGTGCCGTTCGTGGCCGTGCTCGCGGGCTGGTCCGCCATGCGGGGCGAGTGGGCCGCCGTGCTGGTGCTGGCAGTGAGCCTGTTCGCGGTGGTGGCGTACTCCTGGGCCGGGCTGCGGTTCAAGGAGCGGCCCTTCCTGGACGCTGCGACCTCCGCCACCCACTTCGTCTCCCCCGCGGTCTACGGCCTCGTGCTGGCCGGGGCGACCCCCACGCCCGCCCTGGCGGCGCTGCTGGGGGCCTTCTTCCTGTGGGGCATGGCCTCGCAGATGTTCGGGGCGGTGCAGGACGTGGTGCCGGACCGGGAGGGGGGCCTGGCCTCGGTGGCTACCGTGCTGGGCGCCCGGCGCACCGTCCTGCTCGCCGCCGGCCTGTACGCGGCGGCGGGCCTGCTGCTGCTGGCCACCGACCCGCCGGGCCCGCTCGCGGCGCTGCTGGCCGTGCCCTACGTGGTGAACACCCTGCGCTTCCGCCGCATCACGGACGCCACCTCGGGCGCGGCCCACCGCGGCTGGCAGCTGTTCCTCCCCCTGAACTACGTGACCGGCTTCCTCGTGACCCTGCTGCTGATCGGGTGGGCGCTGACCCGGGGGGCGGCGGCATGATCTACCTGCTGGCCCTGCTGGGTGTCATCGGCTGCATGCTGCTGGTGGACCGGCGCTTCGAGCTGTTCCTGTGGCATCGCCCGCTCCCGGCGCTGCTGGTGCTGGCCGCCGGGGTGGCCTACTTCGTCGCCTGGGACCTGTGGGGGATCGCCGAAGGCGTGTTCCTGCACCGGCAGTCGCCCTACATGACCGGGGTGATGCTCGCCCCCCAGCTGCCCCTGGAGGAGGGGTTCTTCCTGCTCTTCCTCAGCCAGATCACGATGGTGCTGTTCACCGGGGCGCTGCGCCTGCTGCGCGGCCGGGGACGCGACGCCCGTGCCGCGACGCCGGCCGATCCGACCGACGGGGGCAGCCGGTGACCTTCCTCGACCTCGTCCTCGTCTTCGTGGGCTTCGCCCTGGCCGTGCTCGTGGGCGCCGCCCTCGTCGGCCGCGTGCGGGGCGAGCACCTGCGGGCCGTGGCGGCCACCCTGGTGGCCCTGTGGGCCCTCACGGCGGTCTTCGACAACGTGATGATCGCCGCGGGGCTCTTCGACTACGGCCATGAGCTGCTGGTGGGTGCCTACGTGGGCCAGGCGCCCGTGGAGGACTTCGCCTACCCGCTCGGCTCCGCCCTGCTGCTGCCGGCGCTCTGGCTGCTGCTGACGAGCCGTGGTCGTGCCGGTCGGCGCGGCCCTCGGCCGGGACGCCGCCCCCACCCGGACGATCGCTGACATGCTGCCGCTGATCCCCGCAGACCTGTTGCGCGCGCTCGGCCTGATCCTCGTCCCGGTCGCGGCGGTGCACGCCGGATGGCCGTCCGCGGCGGCGATGCTGCTCGTGTTCGGCTCCCAGTGGCTCACCCGCTGGCTCGCCCCGGGCGGCGCCCTGGACTGGGCCGCGCAGGCGGTCCTGCTGCTGGCCGGGTGGCTGAGCGTCATCGGCCTCTACCCGCGGGTGCCGTGGCTGGACCTGCTCGTGCACGCCGCCGCCTCCGCCGTGGTCGCCTGTCTGACGGCACTGGTGGTGGGGGCATGGCTCCGGCGTCGGGGGACCGAGGCCGGGCAGGCCGTGGCCCTGCTCGGCCCGGGCCTGGCCGGGCTGGGGATCGCGGCCGCCGCCGTGGCCCTGGGCGTGGTGTGGGAGCTGGCCGAATGGTGGGGGCACACGGCGGTGACCCCCGAGATCGGTGTGGGCTACACGGACACCATCGGCGACCTCGCCGCCGATCTCGTCGGCGCCGGGATCGGCGCCGCCCTCGCCGTGCGCCGGGAGCGCATCCGGTGACCCCGGCCCGCCCCACGGTCTCCGTGGTCGTCCCGGTGCTCGACGACGCCGAGCACCTGCGCGTGTGTCTCGCCCTGCTGGCCGCCCAGAGCCGGCCGGCGCTGGAGGTGGTGGTGGTGGACAACGGCTGCGTGGACGACTCGGCGGTGCTCGCCCGCGCCGCCGGCGCGCGGGTGGTGCGCGAGCCGCGCCGCGGGGTCCCGGCCGCGGCGGCCGCCGGCCTGGACGCCGCGGTCGGGGAGCTGCTGGCGCGCTGCGACGCCGACACGCGGATGCCCGCGGACTGGCTCGAACGGATCGTGGCCCGGTTCGACGCCGACCCCGGGCTCGACGCCCTCACCGGGCCGGGGACCTTCCACGACCAGCCCGGCCTCCGGGGACGGGTGCGGGCGGCGCTCTACACCGGCGCGTACCGCTGGGGGGCGGGCGCCGCGGTGGCGGCCACCCCCGTCTGGGGCTCCAACTGCGCCCTGCGCGCCGAGGCGTGGCAGGCTGTGCGGACCCGCGTCCACCGCGAGCGCGGGGACGTGCACGATGACCTGGACCTGTCCTTCCAGCTGGCCTTGGCCGGCCGCCGGATCCGGTTCGATCCGGACCTGCGGGTGGAGGTCGCCGGGCGCATCTTCCACTCCCTGCGCCAGCGGGTGCGGCAGGGCCGGATGGCGGTCACCACCCTGCAGGTCAACTGGGCCCGGCTGTCCCCCGGGCGGCGGTGGCTGCGCCGGGCGGCCCGGTCACGCCCCCGGCCCCACTGGGGGCGTGGCCCCGACGGTCAGTCCCGCGACTGAGCGCCGCCGGCGCCGCGGGCTCGCCTGTCCAACGGGTTGCGACGCAGGGGCAGCCGGTCCACCAGCGGCCGCAGCAGGCCGCGGGTGCGGGGACGCTCGCCGCCGTCGTGCCGGCGCCTGGCCTCGGCCAGGATGTTCGCGGCCATCTCCGGGAACACCACGGCGTGGAAGGGCAGGATGGCGGTCCAGTAGGCGCGTCCGAGCAGGCCGTCCGGCATGAAGACCGCCCGCTGGCGGTAGACGGAGCCTCCGCCCTCCCGCGGCTCGGTGCTCAGCTGCAGCCAGGCCCGCCCGCCGGCCTTCATCTCCGCCCGCAGGGTCAGCCGCCGCCCCGGCTCCACGTCCTCCACCCGCCACCAGTCCACGGCGTCGCCGCGTCGCAGGTGGTTCGGGTCCCGCCGGCCGCGGGTCAGGCCGGGCCCGCCGGCCAACTTGTCCATCAGCCCGCGGATCTTCCACAGCAGCGGGGTGGAATACCAACCGTTGGCGCCGCCCACCGACTCGATCACCGGCCACACCTCCTGCGCGGGCAGGTCGGACTCGCGCTCGCGCTCGTCCGTGTAGACCGTGGTGCCGGCCCACTCGGGATCCGAGGGCAGGGAGGCGGCCGGGTCCGCGGAGCTCTGGAGGTCCGCGTCGAAGGTGACGTCCAGGGGACCCTCCTTCTCCCGCTTCAGCGCCAGCCGCACGGCGTCCATGTAGGAGGTCAGCCCGCCCGGCGGGTCCGGGATGAGGTCGCGGACCGAGCGGTCCTCCACGACCGCCTCCTCGGCGAGGGATGCGGCCAGGGGCAGGGCCACCGCGACCGGGATGGGGGTCACCATGCCGATCCAGAAGCCCGCCAGGGTCTTCAAGGGCAACGGGGTGGGGATCACGATGCGTCGGGACAGGCCGGCGGCCTTGGCGTAGTCCACCAGCACGCTCGCGAACGACTGGGGGTGTCCGTTGCCGATCTGGGCCCTCAGCTGCACGGGCTCCGGGAGGGCGCAGGCCTGCAGGAGGTAGTACAGGACGTCGCGGATGGCCAGCGGCTCCACCCGGTTCCTCAGCCAGGACGGGCCGGGCATCACGGGCAGCCGCTCGGCGAGATGGCGGATCATCTCGAACGAGGTGGAGCCCGAGCCGATGATCACCCCGGCCTCGAACGTCAGCGCCGGGGTCGCCGCCCGCTCGAGACGCTCGGCCACGAGGGCGCGGGAGCGCATGTGGTCGGACAGCTCCGCGACGGGGACCGTGTCCGGGTGCAGGCCGGAGAGATAGACGAGCTGGGCCACGCCGGCCGTGTCCGCGGCGGTGCCCACGATGTCCGCGATCCGCTGCTCCTGGGCCACGAAGTCGCCGCCCCCGCCCATGGAGTGCACGAGGTAGAGCACGGTGTGCACGTCCTGCATGGCGGCTTCCACGAGGTCCACCTCGGTGAGGTCGAGCTCCACCGCCTCGATGCTGTCCGACCACGGTCGGTCCGCGAGGTCGGAGGGGTTCCGGGCGCCGGCCCGGACGTCGAAGCCGGCGGCGAGCAGCTCGGGGATGAGGCGCCCGCCCACGTACCCGGTGGCACCGGTGACGAGGACGCGACGGCCCCGGCCGTCCGGCAGGGACAGGCCGAGGGGGGAGGTGTGGGACGCCGGCGTGGCACCGGCGGGGACGGGGGAGGGCTGTGTGGACGCCATGGGCGCACTCTAGGGTCCGGGGCGGGTCGGGCTGAAGGTCTCAGGTGTGCGGGCCCGGGAACGGGGTGGTCGGCACGCCGCCGGGCCGGTGTCGGTCGGAGCGGGCCCGGCACGGTCCGTGAAAGACTGCTCGCTATGGCCACTGCAGATTCCGGAGACGTCCTGCCGCACCTGCGCACCGAGGCCATCCGCGCCGTCGTCGGGCCCACCAGTGCGGACCGCGGCTTCGCCGTGGCCGCGTCGGGTGCCGTGGGGCGCCTGCGCTATGACGCCGCCACCGGCCGTCTGAGCGCCTCCGTCCAGGGCACCGCGCCCAGCCCCTACCGGGTGCAGGTGCAGCTGCAGGAGGCCTACGACGACGCCGCCGAGGACGGCGCCGGCGCCCTCATGGAGCCGGTGGGCGGGCGCTGCACGTGCCCGGTCGGGACGGACTGCAAGCACGTGGCCGCCGCGCTCTACCAGGTGGTCCGCCTCGACGCCGACCAGGCCCTCGACGACGCCCGCCGCAAGCTCGCCGAGATGGTCACCACGGCGGACGCGCTGCCCGCGCCCGCCGGCCGGGGCCACGACGGCGGCGGCCCGGCCGGCCTCGACGCCCCGGCCGCGGACGGGGCGGCACCCCCACCCCCTGCCGGCCTGGACTGGCGACGGGTCATGGAGCCGCTGGCCGGACTCCACGGCCCGCGCCGGGTGGGCACGCCGCCCGCGCTGGCGATCGGCGTGGAGCTCGTGGCCGAGTCCTCCCGCAACGCGTTCCAGCAGTGGGGCCCGGCGACCGCCGGGGAGGAGCAGGTGCGCGAGGGCCGCCCGCTGTACGTGACCGTGCGCCCGCTCAAGCGCGGGGCCAAGGGGACGTGGATCAAGGGCGGGCTGACGTGGAAGGCGTTCCAGTTCCCGCGCGCCGAGTTCGCCCCCGCCCAGGAGCGGGCGATGCGCCTGATCTGGCGTCAGGTCCAGGCCGAGGACTCCTACCCGGGCGACGCCTGGTTCGGTCTGCACGTCTTCGACTCCCCGCGGATCTGGCAGCTGCTCGCGGAGGCCCGCGAGGTCGGGGTGGAGCTCGTGCCGCTGGGGCTGCTGACGGACGTGGTGCTGGAGGCGCCCGTCGCCGTCGGGCTGGACGTCACCGCCGCCCCCGACGGCGGTCTGGACGTGGCCCCGTCCCTGGACCCGGCCCCGCCCGGCCCCGGGCTGAGCGGTGTGCACGCCGTGGGCGGCATCGGCTTCTACCGCGTGGAGCTCACGGACGAGGAGGCCGTGCTCCACCTGATCCCCGCCGCACGCCCCGTCCCCGAGGCCGTGCAGCAGCTCGTGCTCGCCGGCGGGCCCGTGCGCGTGCCCGCCGCGGACCGCGAGGAGTTCCTCGGCCGGATCTACCCGCGGCTGCGTGGCGCCCTGCCCGTGACCAGCGGCGACGCCTCCGTGGAGCTGCCCGAGTTCGAGCCGCCCGTGCTGCGGCTGCGCGCCGACTTCCGACCCGGCCACGAGCTCGTGCTGCGCTGGTCCTGGCTCTACTTCGACCCGCCCCGCGAACTCGGTCTCGACGCCGGCGGCGACCCCCTGCGGGACACCCGGCACGAGGACGCGGTGCTGCGCGCCGTGGCCGAGCTCTGGCCGCGCGCCGGCCGTGCGGAGGAGCAGGTCCTCGAGGGCGTGGGCGCCGCCCGGTTCTCCGAGCAGGTGCTGCCGCTGCTGCAGCGCGCCGACCACGTGCGCGTGGACGTCACCGGCGACCGCCCCGACTACCGCGAGCTGAAGGCCGCCCCGCGCATCGAGGTCGGCACGAAGGCCACGCAGAACGACTGGTTCGACCTGGGCGTGCAGGTCTCCGTGGACGGGCACGTGCTGCCGTTCGTGGAGCTGTTCACCGCGCTCGTGCAGGGCAGGACCACGCTGATCCTCTCGGACGGCTCCTACCTGGGCCTCGATCACCCCGCCTTCGACCGGCTGCGCGCCCTGCTCTCCGAGGCCGCCACCCTGCAGGAGTGGACCCCGGAGCACACCCCCGTCTCACGGCACCAGGTCGGCTTCTGGGAGGACCTCAAGGAGCTCGCGGACGAGGTGGACGAGGACCCGGAGTGGACCGCCGCCGTCGGGCGTCTGGCCGCCGTCGAGCGCCTCCCCGAGGCCCCGCGCCCCGCCGGCCTGAAGGCCGACCTGCGCCCCTACCAGGAGGAGGGCCTGCGCTGGCTCGCGTTCCTGTGGGAGCAGGACCTCGGCGGGATCCTGGCCGACGACATGGGCCTGGGCAAGACCGTCCAGACCCTCGCGCTCTTCGCCCACGCGCGCCAGGCCCGGCCCGAGCGGCCGCCGTTCCTCGTGGTCGCGCCGAGCTCCGTGGTGTCCGTGTGGGCGGCCGAGGCCGAGAAGTTCACCCCGGACCTCGACGTGCGCGTCCTGGACACCACCACCCGCAAGCGCGGCACCGCCGTGGCGGACGAGGTGGCGGGGGCGGACGTGGTGGTCACCAGCTACACGCTCCTGAGGATCGACGCCGGCCAGTACGGCGGACTCGACTGGGGCGGGGTGGTCTTCGACGAGGCACAGTTCCTGAAGAACCGCGCCGCGAAGGTGCACACGGTGGCCCGCGACCTGCGCGCCCCCTTCCGGCTGGCCATCACCGGCACGCCGATGGAGAACTCCCTCAGCGACCTGTGGGCGCTGCTGGGCGTCGTCGTGCCGGGCCTGTTCCCGAGCCACCGCCGGTTCCGCGAGACCTACGTGACCCCCATCGAGACCGGGGGGGACCCCGAGCGGATGGCGGCCCTGCGCCGCCGCGTGCGCCCGTTCATGCTGCGCCGCTCCAAGGAGCTCGTGGCGAAGGACCTGCCGTCCAAGCAGGAGCAGATCCTCCAGGTGGAGCTCGAGCCGGCCCACCGCAAGCTCTACGACCGCGTGCTCCAGCGCGAGCGCCGCAAGGTGCTGGGCCTGCTCGGGGACATGGACGGCAACCGGTTCACCATCTTCAAATCGCTCACGCTGCTGCGGATGCTCGCGCTGGCGCCGCAGATCGTCGACGACCAGTACGCCTCCGTGCCCAGCTCGAAGCTCGAGCGGTTCCTCGACGACCTCACCGAGGTGATCGGCGAGGGGCACCGCGTGATCGTGTTCAGCCAGTTCACGAGCTTCCTGCGGGTGATCGCCGAGGAGCTGGACCACCTGGAGATCGAGCACGCGTACCTCGACGGCTCCACGCGCGGGCGCGCCGACGTGATCCGCGGCTTCCGCGAGGGCGAGGCGCCGGTGTTCCTGATCTCCCTGAAGGCGGGCGGCTTCGGCCTGACCCTGACCGAGGCGGACTACGTGTTCCTCATGGATCCGTGGTGGAACCCCGCTGCGGAGGCGCAGGCCGTGGACCGGGCGCACCGGATCGGGCAGGAGCGGACCGTGATGGTCTACCGGCTCGTGTCCGAGGGGACGATCGAGGAGAAGGTGCTCGAGCTGCAGCGGCGCAAGGCCGAGCTGTTCGGCGCGCTCATGGACGAGTCCGACGACTCCGGAGCCGGCGCCTTCACCGACTCCCTCACCGCCGAGGACATCCGGGAGATGCTCGGCGCCGAGGAGTGAGGGCCGCGCGAGGCGGGCCGGACGTTTTCGTTCACGAAACGGCGGCGTGTCGCGACGTTTTCGTTGATGAAACGGCGTCCCGCCCGCCCGTTTCGTCAACGAAAGTCGTCCCCGGGGCGCCGTTTCCCGAACGAAAGCGGGGGGTAGCCTCGGGCCATGCGTCGCCCGTCCCGTTCCAGCACCACCACCCCCACCTTCGTGCCGTCCGCCCGGTCGCAGGTGCCGCCGTTCACGGTGATGAGCATCCTTGGCCGGGTCGCCGCACTGCGCGCCGCCGGCCACGACGTCGTCAGCCTGTGCGCGGGGGAGCCGGGCGGGGGCGCCCCGCCCGCCGTCGACGCCGCGGCCGCCGCCGTCCACGCCTCCGGCCGTGCCCTCACCTACACCCCGGCGCTGGGCCTGCCGGAGCTGCGGGCCGCCGTCGCCGGCCACTACCGCCGCTGGTACGGGCTCGACGTGCGCCCCGAGCAGGTCGCGATCACCACGGGCTCCTCGGGGGCGTTCATGCTCGGCTTCCTCGCGGCGTTCCCCCCGGGGGACCGCGTGCTCCTGCCGCGCCCCGGCTATCCGGCGTACCGCAACATCCTCACGGCGCTCGGGGTGGAGGTGGTGGACGTGGACGTCGACGCCGGCACCCGCTACCAGCCCACGGTCGCCCACCTGGAGGCGGCGCTCGCGGAGGGCCCGGTCGCGGGGCTCGTGCTCGCCTCCCCGGCCAATCCCACGGGCACGATGGTCAGCGCCGCCGAGCTCGCCGAACTCGCCCGCTGGTGCGAGGAACGCGGTGTGCGGCTCGTCTCGGACGAGATCTACCACGGCATCGTGCACACGGACGGGGAGGGGCTCGGCGCCTGCGCATGGCGCACCTCCCGCACCGCGCTCGTGGTCAGCTCGTTCTCCAAGTACTGGGGCATGCCCGGCTGGCGGCTGGGCTGGATGCTCATGCCGGACGACCTCGCCGCCGCGGTCGACGGCCTCGCCGGCTCGGTCGCCCTCTGCCCGCCCGCCGCGGCCCAGGAGGCGGCCGTCCACGCGTTCAGCGAGGAGTCCTACGCGTTCTGTGCCGAGCAGGCCGGCGGCTTCACGGCGACGCGCGGCGTAGTGCTGGCCGCCCTGCCCCGGCTCGGCTGGGCCGACGCCGCCCCCGCCGACGGCGCCTTCTACCTCTGGGCCCGTCTCGCCCCGGGCATGCTGGCGGAGTTCGGCAGCGCCGTCGGCTACTGCGCCGCCCTGCTGGAGGAGGCCGGCGTCGCGCTGACCCCCGGCGACGACTTCGACGCCGTCCACGGGCCCGAGTCCGTCCGGCTCTCCTTCGCCGCCGGCCCGGACGCCGTCCACGAGGCGCTCGAGCGGATCGCCGCCTGGCATGCGGCGCGCGGCCTGGCCTGACGGGCTCCGCCGCGCGCCGCACCGCCCGACGCCTCAGCCGCCCGACCGGCGTGTCCGTGACGGCCCGGTCGCCGAGCAGTCGGGCGCGGTAGATCAGCGGGTTGTGGCTGACCAGCACCCGCGCATTGCGCCCATGCCGGTCCAGCCCGCGTGTGCGCAGGGTCGCGGAGGCCCCGCCCACCTCGAACAGGCGGGTCGCCGCGCGCTCGAGGGCGTCACGTGCCGGTTCCCGCGACGGGGGCGCGCCGTCGGCGCCGCCGGGATGACGGGGTGAGGTCCACCGCAGTATTGCGAATCATCCGCAACAGTCTTTATTGTGAATCAGTCGCATCTTCTCGCTCTCGTGAAAGGCTCCCCGTGTCCCACTTCGCCCCGCAGCGCCGTTCCACGCGCACCGCCACCTTCTCCGCCACCCTCGCCGCCGCGGCCATCGCCCTGACGGCGTGCGGCGCGGACGCCGACCCGTCCGGCCCGACGTCGGCACCCGCCTCCGCCGCGGGCGGCTCCGAGTCGCCGGCGGGTGAGGCGACGGCGGCCTCCTCCGTCTCCGCGGAGGACCGCGTCGACCCGACCCAGACCACCGAGGTCTCCGCGGTGACGCCGCGCATCCTGCTCTCGCACGAGGACGGGCTCACGCTGCTCGACGCCGAGTCCGGTGAGGTGGTGAAGGAGCAGGACATCACGGGCTTCAAGCGGCTGAGCAACGCCGGCAACGGCAAGGACGTCCTGGTGACCACCGGGAAGGGCTGGGAGGTGTTCTCCACCGGCATCCAGGCCAAGGCCCACGGCGATCACTTCCACAACTACGAGTCCGCGCCCGGCATGACCGGCGTAACGTTCCCGGGTGAGCATCCCGGCCACGTCGTCACCCACAACGGCAAGACCACCCTCTTCGCGGACGGCACGGGCGCGATCCGCACCTTCGACTCGACCCACCTGGACAAGGCGACCCCGGACCTCATGCCCGTCATGACGGAGGCCGAGACCGAGGACCCGCACCACGGCGTGGCGCTCGAGCTCTCCGACGGCACCCTCTTCACCACGCAGGGCACCGAGGACTCCCGGAACACGCTCCAGGTGATCGACCCGAAGACCGGCGAGGTCACGGCCGAGACCGACGACTGCCCCGGCAGTCACGGCGAGGCCGCGGCCCAGCCGACGGAGGCGGGCGACGTCGTCGTGATGGGCTGCGAGAACGGGCCCGTCGTGTACCGGGACGGCGAGTTCCACAAGGTGGACGTCGAGACCGAGTACCAGCGCTCCGGGAACCTGTTCGGGTTGCATGACTCACCCATCGTCCTGGGTGATCACAAGGTCGAGGAGGAGCCGAAGGAAGCCGTCGAGCGGCCCACGGGGATCGCCCTCATCGACACCCGCACCGATGAGCTCACCACCGTGGACCTCGGCTCGTCCTACTGGTTCCGCTCGCTCGGCCGCGCTGAGGACGGCTCCGCGGTCGTGCTGACCTACGACGGCGAGGTCAACGTGATCGACGAGGAGACCGGTGAGGTCACCGCCGAGTACCCGGTGATCGAGCCGTGGAAGGAGAAGGACGAGTGGCAGGAGCCCGGTCCGATCCTGAAGGTCGCCGGGAACACCGCCTACGTGACGGACGCGGAGAACCGGAGGCTCGTGGCCGTGGACCTGGAGACCGGTGAGACCGTCCTGGAGAAGGACCTGGAGTTCGCCCCGGTCGAGATGGCCGTGGTCACCGGCCAGCCGGAGTCCGTGAAGCCCGAGGAGGGCGCGCACGGTGACGAGGACCACGACGACGACGGCCACGAGGGCCACGACCACGGCGCCGAGCCCTCGGAGGGCCACGAGGGGCACGACCATTGATCGTGTGACGAGACTCCGGCCGGGCGCCCTTCGTGGGGAGGGGTGCCCGGTCGGCGGCCGGGGGCGTCGTGGGGACGCTGACGGCCAGGGCCGGCACCTGCCGCCGGCCCGTGGATGGAGGAGGGCGGGGTCGCGTCGTGGGGACGCGGCCCCGCCCGCCTGTCCGCAGGCCCCGCTCCGGGAGGGCCTGCCGGATCCAGGAGGGCCTGCCGGAGAGGATGCCCCGGGGATGGTGGGGTCAGTTGGCCACCGGATCGTGGTCCGTGATCACGCTCAGGCGGTACCGGGTGCCCTCGGGGGCCTCGGCGCTCACCACCAGGTCCTCCGCGTCCGACTCCGGCACCATGACGACGTATCCGCCGCAGCGGTCCGACCACCCCAGGGGTTGGTAGGCGGCGAAGCCGTCCGCCCCGAGGATGCCCACCGAGGACGGGCCGGCGTCCGGGTCGTCGCACAGCAGCATCAGGCGCAGGGTGCCCTCGGGGCGTTCGCCGCCCATCGCCGCGCCCCCCTCCCCGGGGGTCTGGAGGCCCTGCAGCTCGGAGGCGATCACGTTGACGTCCGTCGTGGGCGTGCCGGGCAGCTCGACGCCCTCCAGGGCCCGGGCCAGGGGGTCCTCCGTCGGACTGCTCGCCCGGTGCGTGACGGCGGCCTCCGGGAGGGCGGCGAGGAAGCCCTCGCTCAACGGCAGAGCCCCGTTCCTGGCGGGATCGGCGCCCTCGGGCACGAACCCGGCACCGGCGGTGGAGCCGCCGCCCGAACCCTGCGTGGCGCTCCCGGAGGCCGGCGCCGGAGTGCTCGGCGCCGTGGTGCCGGAGGCTGGCCCGCCCGCGGACGGCGTGGTGGTCTCGGACGTGCTCGACGGGGACGGCGTCGTGTCGGAGGACGCCGCAGGGGAGGGTGTGGTGCCGGACGCCGTCGCTGGGCCCCCGCCGCCGGAGCAGCCGGCGAGCGTGAGGGCCAGGGTCAGGGCCGCCGTCGTGGCCGGGAGGGCATGGCGGGCGGAGCGGAGGGAAGGGGGTGAGGGGGTCAAGGCGGACCTCCGTCGGTCGGGGGAGCCCGTGCTCCCGGACGCCGGCCCGACCGGTCGTCGTGCAGTGCGTGAGGGGAGACTATGCATCGCATGGGTCCCCGTCTAGCCCCCGGTGTGAGGGACGCCGGATGTGCGCTTCGCGCGCGGCGGGGAGGAGTCCTCAGGCGGCCGGTGCCTGACCCCGCACCTGCCGCAGCACCTCGGGGGCGACCGCCGCGGCCCAGTCCTCGTAGCCGGCGCCGTTGGGGTGGAACAGGTCCCGGGCCAGGCGGCTGACCTGGTGCCTCAGATTCCGCCGCCACGTGGCCGCGTGCACGTCCGCCACGCCGAGGCCGTGCCGGGCGGCCACCCGCCGCACCACCGTGTTCGCCCGGCGCACGCGAGCCTCGAACGGCGGGATGCGGAACGTCGGGACCAGGCCCAGCGTGGCGCCGGCGGGCAGGGCGCGGGCGATCGCCTCGAGGGGCTCCTCGAAGGCGGCCTCGCGGAACCGCCAAGCCCAGGTGACGTCGTTGCCGCCGACGACGCACGTCACCGCGTCCACCCCGCTCGCCGGCATGAGGGGCAGCTGGTCGGCGAGCACGTCCTTCGCCATGGCCCCGCTGACGGCGAGGTTCACCACCCGCACGGGCCGGCCGGTCTCGGCGGCCACCCGCTCGGCCACCTGGGCCACGTACGTGCGCTCCACGCTCTCGGCCCCGATCCCGACGGCGGCCGAGTCGCCCAGCACCACCCACGTGAGCGCGTCGGGGTCCGCGCGGGCGGCGAGGGCGTGCCAGTGGGCGCGGTAGTCGGCGTCGTGCTGGGCCTGCCAGCCGGAGGGGGAGGGCATGCGCGCCAGGCTACCGGCGCCCTGACGTGCGGACACGCGGGAGGGCCTCGACTCGGGCCACCTCATGGGCCAGGATCCGGCCATGACGTTCCTCCGGGCCGTGGGCCGCTTCTACGGACGCTACGCGCAGTTCGGCGGCCGGGCCGGGCGCGCCGAGTTCTGGTGGGTGGTGCTGTACCTGTCCCTCGCGTCCCTCGGCATCACCCTCCTGTTCGGGGCCCTCGGGGCGGACACGACGACGGCCGCCCCCTCCGCCGTCGTGTTCCCCGGCTTCGCGGTCAGCGGTCTCAGCGTCCCCGCCGTCGACTCGATGACCGAGGCCTACCAGGCCTTCTCGGGGGTCTGGGGCCTGCTTCATCTGGTGCCCGCCTGGGCGCTGACGGCCCGGCGCCTGCACGACGCCGGGCTCAGCCGCGCCTGGCTGCTCCTGGCGCTGCTGCCCGTGCTCGGTGCGATCGCCCTGCTGGTGATGGTGCTCCAGCCCTCGGATCCGCGGGTGGCCGCGGAGGCCGCCGCGCCGAGCGGTCAGTCGTCGACGACCTGAACGTCCACGCGGATGTTGCCGCGGGTGGCGTTGGAGTAGGGGCAGACCTGGTGGGCGGCGTCGGCGAGCTGCTGCGCCTCGTCCTGGGGCAGGTCCGGGATGACGACCTCGAGGGTGACGGCCAGGCCGAAGCCCTCGCCGGCCTTGCCGATCGAGACGCGGGCGCCCACGGAGGAGTCGCCGAGCTTCTTCTTGGCCTGGCGGGCGACGCTCTGCAGGGCGGAGTGGAAGCACGCGGCGTAGCCGGCGGCGAAGAGCTGCTCGGGGTTGGCACCGTCGCCGCTGCCGCCCATCTCGGCGGGGATCGCCAGGTCCATGTCGACGCGGCCGTCCGCGGTCCGGACGTGGCCGTTGCGGCCGCCGCCCGTGGCGATGGCCTCGGTGGTGTAGAGGGGCTCGATCTCGATCACGGTGTGCTCCTTGACGGTGTCTGGCCCGGGGTGCCGGGGGCCGCTCGACGGCGGCCACGGTCCAAAGTAGTCCGCGATCAGGTTGTGTGCAATCCAGTTGTCTGCGGGGTAGGTTGTCCGGGTGGACGTCACCCCCCTCGACCTCGACCGCCAGCTGTGCTTCTCCCTCTACCGCGCCAGCCGGGCGGTGACCCGCGCCTACCGGCCCCTGCTCGAGGAGCTGGGCCTCACCTACCCCCAGTACCTCGTGATGCTGGTGCTCTGGCAGGAGGACGGGCCGGTGGGCGTGAACGACATCGGCGCGCGCCTGGGACTCGACAGCGGCACCCTCACCCCGCTGCTGCGCCGCCTCGACCACGCCGGCCTGGTCACCCGTGCCCGCAGCGCCGACGACGAGCGGCGTCGCCTCATCTCCCTCGCCCCCGCCGGCCGGGACCTGCGCGAGGCCGCCGCCGACATCCCCGCACGCATGGCCGACCTCTACCCCGGGCCGGCCGGACAGCGGGAGGAGCTCAAGGCCTTCCTGGACGAGCTGGCCGCGGGACTCGACTGAGCCGGGGCGCGGGCGGGGGCGCAGGATCCCCGCGACCGCCTGCTGTGCTCAGGACCGCGTCATGAGGACGCGGTCCTGAGCACATCGAGCGGTCTTCTCAGGACGCCGCCCGGGCCACCACACCGCCCCGCCCCGACCGCACCGGCGCGGTGCGGCGGTACCAGTCCAGGCAGAAGACGGCGATCAGCACGAGGTCGATCCAGTCGCCGCCGTAGTACATGAGCTGGGCGCCGGCCTGGGCCTCCGCCACGCCCACGCCCGCCGGCGGATGCGCGTAGACGTGCTTGGAGAGGATCGCGTGCAGCGCGAGGAACGCCACGAGCACACCTGCCCGCAGCGGGTGTCCGTGCGGGTGCGGTGCCGGGTCCACCTGCAGGATCGCGGCGGTGAACACCCACCCGGCCAGCAGCACGTGCACGTGCACCAGCAGATGCCCCACCGCGGAGGCATGCATCCAGGCGTGCAGGGGTGTGGTGTAGAGCAGCCACAGCCCGCCGATGTTCAGCAGCCCCGCCACCACCGGGTGCGAGACCACCCGCACGTACGGCGTGGACAGCACCCGGGACAGCCGCCGCGCCCACGCCACGGGCAGGCCCCGCAGGGCCACGGTCACCGGCGCGGACAGCACCAGCAGCAGCGGGGCGAGCATGCCCAGCAGCAGGTGCCCCCACATGTGGGCCGTGAAGTCGTGGTGGCCGAGCACCCCCAGCGGTCCCACCGCCACGACGCCGGCCACCACCCCCGCGGCCGCGCTCAGGGTGCGCGCGTCGGACCAGGCGCGGCCCCGGCGTCGTCCGGCGCGGACCAGCGCCGCATAGGCGACCAGGAACAGCAGGAGTCCGCCGCCGATGACGACGCCGGCCAGCGGGAACGGGGCGCTCGCCGCCTGGGCGCCGAGCTCCGCCCCGATCCCGCCGGGGTGCTCATGCACGGGCGGCCGCCCGGCGGGAGCCGCGCCGCCACGCCAGGGTGCCGATCATGAGGAAGGCGATCGCAATGGCCATCCACACGAGGTCGTACACGAGGATGTCGTCCACGGGCGCGTACGGGCCGGTGCCCTGCAGCTCCGTGGGGATGACCTCGTACCGGATCTGGTGGATCCTCATGAGCTTGTGCTGGACGGTGCCGTCCCACGCCTGGAACGCGCCCGCGCCGATCAGCACCGCCGGCCACCACCGGCCGACGCCGGGGCCGCCGCGGCGTCGCACGTCCGCGAAGAGGAACAGCCCGGCCACGGCGGCGAACCAGCCGAAGGCGTGGAAGAGTCCGTCGGAGACCAGGCCGACGGCCGCGGTGGACAGGTCGTAGAAGTGGTGCCAGTGCAGGAGCTGGTGCAGGACGACCTCGTCGACGAAGGCGGCCACGCCCACCCCGAAGAGGATCCCGGACAGCAGCAGGCGGCGGTGGAGGTCGGGGGCGGGGCGGCCGACGGGCCGAGCCGTGACGGAGGGGGAGGCCATGGCGCCCACGCTAGCGGCAGTTCCCAGCGAATGCCCAGGTCACGGGCGTCATCCACGCACCGGCCGCAGTGGCGGTCCCGTGAGGCGATGATGGTGCCCATGGCCGCCCACTCCTTCGCCCTCGTGCCCTCCTCCTACGTCCTCTTGCTGCGGGGACGGGAGGTGCTGCTGCAGCGCCGGCATCACACCGGGTACATGGACGGGTTCTGGGTGGCGGGCGCCGCCGGGCACGTGGAGCCGGGGGAGGCGGCCCGGCAGGGGGCGGTCCGGGAGACGGCGGAGGAGCTCGGCGTCGAGATCGAGCCTGCTGCCCTCGAGCTGCTGACCGTCATGCAGCGCACGGACGGCACGGACACCCCGCGCGAGCAGCGCGTGGACTGGTTCTGGGCCTGCCGGTCCTGGGCGGGTGAGCCGCGGATCTGCGAGCCCGGCAAGGCCCCCCACCTGGAGTGGTTCCCCCTGGATTCGTTGCCGAGCCCGATTCCGGACTACGAGCGGCTCGTGCTGGAGGGCCTGCGCGACGGCGACCTCACCCCGGACACGGCGGTCGGGTTCGGGGGCTGAGGGGCATAGGGGCTCGCCGTCCACCGCCCGGTCAGTCCCGCACCGCCTCCACCACCATGAGCGGGTGCTCGGCGGGGTCGAAGGCCGTGCGGTGCCAGTCTCCGGAGAGCCGTTCCACCCGCAGCCCCGCTGCGGCCAGGTCCGCGCGCACCTGCTCCGCGGAGCGGAACTGCAGGTGCTGGTCCACCTCGGACACCTCCCCGGAGTCGAGGAACTCGGTGCGCACGCGCATCGTCACCACCCCGTGCCGGTCCGGGGCGGAGGTGCGCTCCGACTCGAGGACCCGCCCGGCCGGCATCGTGCGCTCCGTGGGGTCCTGCTGCCAGCCCTCCCACGCGCGCCGGACGGGGTTGCGCGTCTCGAAGACCAGGCGGCCGCCGGGCACGAGCCCCGCACCGATGCGCCGCAGCGACGCGTGCCAGTCGTCGTCGACCAGGTGCATGGCCACGTTGCCGCTCATCACCACCAGGTCGGCGGAGTCCGGCGCGATCAGCCCCGCATCCCCGTGTCGCCACTCGACGCCGTCCCCGCCCGGGCGCGCGCGGGCCGCCGCGAGCATGGCCTCGGCCGGGTCGATCCCGACAACGTCCCGCCCCGGGCCCGCGAGCGTCACCGTCAGGATGCCGGTGCCGCAGCCGAGGTCGACGATGCGGGTGCTGGCCCGCGCGGCCGAGACCTCGTCCGCGACCCGGCGGAAGAACGCGTGGTCCTCGCCCGCGGGGTTGTCCACGTCGTAGATCGCGGCGAGGCGGGCGTCGTCGTAGGTGCGCCGGTTGGCCTCGGCGCGGGAGGGGGCGTCGGTCATGCGCGCAGTCTGTCACCCGGGGCGGGCGCCCCCTGCCGCAGGGCCTGCCCCGCCACGATCAGCAGCATCGCCGCGCCGGCCGCCGCGGCCCCGGCCGGTCCCGCGGCGGGCACGCGGAGCATCGCCGCCAGGGCGCCGACCAGGCCCAGGACCAGCATCGACCCGCCGATCCACCGGAACACCGGCGCGCCGAACGCGCGCGCGAACGGCAGGAAGTGCGCGCCCACCACGGCCGCCACCAGGGCGATCTGCGCCGTCGGCGCGTCTGCGGCCCGGGCCACCAGACGGGTCACCGGGAACAGCAGCAGCATCACGACGACGGCGGCCCCGTACACCCGCAGCGCCCCGGGCGCCGGGGGCGGCAGGGCGGGCAGGGTCCGGCGGCGGAGCAGGACCGCCGCGAGGGCGAAGACGGCGAGGGCGACCGCCGCACTGCGGAGCATGCTCTGAGCGTCGCCGGGCAACCCGGCGATCCCGGCGAGCAGGAAGGCCATGCCGCCGACCACCCCGATCAGCCCGCCGAAGACCACCGGATGACCCGCCCGGCTGATCCCGCGGACGCGCTGGCCGTCCACGATCTGCCTGTGAGCGTTGCCTGTGTGCACCTGTGTCATCGTTTCCCTCCTGCTGTGTGCGACCGGGGCCATCGTGTCACGGCCGTTAGCCTCCTCCCATGCCCTCCGCCTCGATCGACCACGTGCGGCAGGCCCGCCGCGTCCTGTTCCACGGGGTCACGGGGGCCGGGAAGTCCACCGCGGCCGTGCGGCTCGGCGCTGTGCTCGGCCTGCCGGTCACCCTCGTGGACGAGGAGTTCGGCTGGCTGCCGGGCTGGGTCCCGCGGCCGGAGGCCGAGCAGACCGCCCTGGCGGACTCGGTCACGGCGGGGGAGGCCTGGGTGCTGGACTCCGCCTACGGCTTCTACCGGCCGATGGTCATGAAGCGGACCGACGTCGTCATCGCCCTGGACTACTCGCGGGCCCGGACCTTCACGCGCCTGGTGCGGCGCACGATCCGCCGGGTGGTGGGGCAGGGGGAGATGTGCAACGGCAACCGCGAGTCCTGGCGTCGGGTGCTCGGGGAGGAGTCGATCCTGCGCTGGCACGCCGCCACGTTCGACCGCAAGCGGGCATGGGCCCGGGAGCGGGAGGCCGCGGCGGAGGGGGCGCCGGTGCTGCGCCTGAGCACGCCGCGGCAGTGGGAGTGGGTGCTGGCCCGGCTGGAGGGCAGGCGGCAGGCTCCCTGAAGCACGCTGCTCCTCCGGACCTCACGTCGTGCTCAGGACCGCGTCCTCAGGACACGGTCCTGAGCAGAAGGGGAGGTCCTGCGGCCGCCTCGCCCTTCGTCCCGCGCTCTGACAGGGTGGGGCCATGGACGGGATGGAGCGGGAGAAGGTCTGGCACGTGCGGATCGCCGTCGCGGCGGCGCTCGTGGGATGCGCCGGCGTCGTGTCCGGACTGCGGCACGAGCTGGGGCTGGGATGGGCGGTCGGGCTGCTGACGGCGTGCATCCTGGGCGTGGCCCTCGCCCTGCGCGACGTGCACCACCGGGTGGACCAGGAGGAGGCGGGGCGTCAGGTGTTCTACGCCGGCCGGGGGAGTACGGCGTGGTTCGCGGTGGTGATGGTGGGGGTCGCGATCGTGCCGGGCATGGTGATCCCCCTGCTCGCGGACGGGGCCGCCACGGCGCTGGGTGTGGGACTCTTCGCCGCCGTGCTGACCGCGGCGGCACACGGCGTGCTCGCGGCCACCACCACCGGGGAGCCGCAGCCCGAGCCGGTCCCGGTGCCGTTGCGCCGCGAGGACGGCTGAGAATCCGCTGCGGAAGTGACCCTTCTGAGGGCGGTGGCGGTCGCCAGAAGGGTCAGTTCCGCAGTGGATTCGGCGACGCCGGAGCACTCAGGAGCACGTCGGGCGCCGGGCGTCGGACGCTCCCGTGGCACCATCGGCTCATGCCCGAGCGCCCCGCCCCCACGCCGCCCGCCGCCACACCCGGCCCCGCCCCTGCCGTCCATGCCGCGGGCTTCGACGAGCTCGACCGGACGACGGCCTACCGCCTCTGGCAGCTGCGGTCGCTGGTGTTCGTCGTCGAGCAGGACTGCCCCTACCTGGACCTGGACGGCCGCGACCTCGAGCCGGCCACCGTCCACCTGTGGGTCGAGGACGAGGCGGGCACGCCCGTCGCCACGCTGCGGCTGCTGGACGACGGCGACGTCGCCCGCATCGGCCGCGTCGTCACCCACCCCGACGCGCGGGGCCGGGCCCTGGCCGGGGCGCTGCTGGACGAGGCGGTCGCCCGGATCGGCGGGCGGCCGAGCGTGCTGGACGCCCAGGCCCACCTGGCGCACTGGTACGCCCGCTGGGGCTACGCGCCGGACGGGCCGGAGTTCCTCGAGGACGGCATCCCGCACGTGCCGATGCGGCGGGCGGGGGCGGGTGCGACGGACGGGCGTCGCGCGCACACCTGAGAATCGACTGCGGAAGTGACCCTTCTGGGGGTGTCAGCGGGCGTCAGAGGGGTCACTTCTGCAGTCGATTCCGGACGTCGCCGCCCGACGTCGCCTGGGTCACCGTCGCCTGCAGCTCCGCGGCGGTCTCTGGATCCGGGGTCACCACAGTGAACCGCTGTCCGTCGTGGGTGGTGAGGACCAGCCCGGCGGGGCCGCCGAGGTCCAGCCGCACGCCGCGGCGGGAGCGGGCCCGCCCCGTCACTGGCCAGTTGATGTAGGCGCCGCCCGGCCCGACGTCGTCCTGGACCTCCACCGTGGCCAGTGAGTCCAGGGGCAGCTCGCGGGAGTACAGCGGGGCCCGGAGGCGGAGTACGCCGGCGGCGGGGTCCGCCGCGAGCTCGATGCGGGCGCGCAGGAACGCCACCTGGCTCAGCCACACGACCAGCCCGAGGCTCACCGCGGCGATCACGAGGATGCCCGCCGACCGTAGGGCCGGATCCAGCACGAGCAAGAGGACCAAGGGGAGCGCCGTGACGAACACCAACGCCCACCCCAGCACCGCGTAGCCGGGCGGCGGCTCGACGACGGCGGTGCGCGCCGCCTCGGCCGGCGCGGTGGTCATCGGCGCCGGTCCGGGTCCGACGGGGGCTTCAGCCCGAACCGGACGATGTGGAACGCCAGACCCAGCAGCAAGAGCCCCCAGCCGATGAGTCCTCGCCATTCGAGGTCCGTGAAGGAGAGGACGTAGAGGCCCGCGACGGTGGCGAGCACCGCCGCAAGAGGCCAGTCGGCGGCCGCCATCGCCAGCACCACCAGGAGCACGGCGGCGATCGTCACTGCGGTGTACCGCAGGAACAGGGCGCGGTTGCCGAGCGCCTCCTCGAGTCGTGACTCCGTGCCGGTGTGGACGGGGGTGGTACCGGGGGCGGCCTTGAGGAGGCGGATGTGGCCGTAGGTGAGCGCGGGCGTCCAGCCGGCGGCCCGGAAGAGATCGAAGTGGTGGTCGTCGGGGTCGGTCTCGTAGGACATGTCGAAGACGACGTCCTCGGGCTCGGCGTCCTCGAAGCGCCAGCCGTGGGCGGCCAGGGAGAACCCGGTCAGCCGCTGGCCGCGGCGGGCCGTGTCTTCGAACCTCGCGAGGTCCTTCTCCGGGGTGAAGGCCGGCCCACTGCTCATGCGTGTGGTGCTCATGTCGTCTCCATGATCTGGTCGGCCATCGCCAGGATTCCGCGCCGGCGCTCGATGTCGCTCATCAGGACGCCGCGTCCCCGGGGGTGAGGCGATGGACGCGTCGGGCGTCGTCGCCGTCGAACTCCTCGATGAACCCGGCATCCCTGAGCTTCTTCAACGTGGTGTGGAGATGCGGATCATCGGGGTCCCGCCACTCCCCGAGAATCATTGAGGGATATATCTCTGAGTGACACTCAGTCATCGACTGCCGGTGGGTGCAAGGGGATGGGGCATCGGATGCCGACCTTGACGCCCCCCCCGGGCGCGACGACGCCCCGGATGCGCGCGGCACCCGGGGCGTCGTCGGTGGGACGAGGTGGTCGGTCAGTGGCCGTAGCCGCCCTCGTCGTTCTCCTCGGTCTCCTTCTCGGACTGCTCGGCCTTGGCCGCGAGGCCGTCGACCTCGGCGGGCGCCTGCTGCGCGGCCTGGTCCTGGTCGCCGGGGGCGTCGGAGTTCTTCGTCTCGGGGATCTGCTGATCAGCCATGGGTGCCCTCCTCAGGCGTGGTGGGAGGGGCGCCGGGTGAGCGCCCCCTGCCCGACGGCGCCCGGGGTGGGGTGGGCCGACGTCGTCGCAAGTCAACCAAGGGTCAGGCCGACACGCCCACCCCTGGCCCTCCTGCCGGAGGCCCCCGGGTCAGTCCTTGCCGGGCAGCAGGTCGCGGGCGGTCTCGGCGGCGCGCTGGAGCAGGGAGTCGTCCCCGCCGCCGGCCCAGGAGGGGTCGTGGGGCATCGGGCCCATCGGATCGGCCGCGTCCGGGTCGGGTCCACCGCTGCACCTCGTTGCGCGACTTGGCTCGCGGGTAGTAGCGCATGACCTCCGCGTCTCCGAGGAGCCGGCACATGTCGTCGAGGTCAGCGTCGGTCATGCACCGGAACGTGAGTCGATCGGTGGGTTGCGGGATCACCCGACGACCTTACCGACGGCACTGAGCCGTGCCGCGGTCTGCCGCGCTCACCCCACGAAGACGCAGAAGGGGTGGCCGGCCGGGTCCGCGAACACGTACAGGGGCTCGTCCTCGTCGTCGGAGCGGTCCTGGACGAGGCGCCCGCCCAGGCGCAGGGCGTGGCCGTGGGCCGCGTCGAGGGAATCGCGGTCCGGCACGGTGAAATCCAGGTGCAGCTGCATCGGCACCTCGGGTGACGGCCACGTGCTGGGCTTCAGTTCCTCGGTGCGCTGGAATGTCAGGACGCGGCGGCCGTCGTCGTCCAGCAGCACGAGCCAGTCCGCGCTGTCCGGCTCGCGGCCGTCCGCGAGCTCGTCGCCCGCGCGGTAGTGGAGGCCGAGGAGCTCGCGGTAGAACTCCGCGACGGAACGGATGTCGACGGCGTCGACGACCGGCTGCTGGAGCACGGGGCGGCTGACCATGGCCACACATTAAGCGACCTCGGCGTCCGCGTCAGCGTCTCGGCCTCAGTCGACGTCGTCGCGCCCCGCATCCACCCACCGCGCGGCCGGCACGACGGCGGCCAGCGAGACCACCGCCAGGACCTGCCACCCCGCGAGCGCCCAGCCGACCCCGAGCGTCGCCCCGAGCGCACCTCCCGCGAGGGTCGCCAGCGGCACGGAGCCCCGGGTGAGGGTGCGGCGCATCGCGGTGACCCGCCCGAGCGTGCCCTCGGGGCAGGCGCGGGCGGTCACGGCGGCCTGGGTGATGTTCCCGAGCAGGACCATGAACCCCCAGAGGGCGGCGCCGGCCAGCAGCCACGGCCCGGCATGAGCGCGGTCGACGTAGGCCAGCAGGTGCAGCCCCACGGCCACGGCGCAGCCGACCGAGCCGAGGAGGATGCACCGGCGCTCGCCCAGGCGGTCGATGGCCCGGCCCGCCAGGGACGAGGCCGCCAGTGCCCCGACCGCGCCCGCGGTGATCTGGATGCCCAGGAACTCCGGCCCGAGCCGCAGGTCGGTCAGGATCCAGACCGCCTCGACCGGGGCGAAGAGGGCCATGCCCACGTTGGCGGCCACCGACCCCATCGTCAGCAGCCACAGGACCGGGGTGCGCCGCAGGACCGTCCACCCCTCCGCGGCGTCCTTCCCGAACCGGGCCCAGCGGGAGAGGACGTCCGCGACGCCGGGGTCCCCGTCGTCGTCCGGGACGTCCACCGCGGCGGAGGGCTGCAGCCGTACCCGGAGCGCGACGATCGCCGCCGCGAAGAGGAACGCCGTCGCGGTGCCGAGCACGGGTCCCGCGCCCAGCGACCCGACGAGGACGCCCGCCGCGGCGGGCACGATCAACACGAGGGCGGCGTCGGCGGACTCGAGCCGCGCCGTCAGGCGGGCGACGGCGGTGGCCGGCACGACGCGCGGCACGAGCGCGGTCTGGGTGGTCTCGGCCAGCACCGTGAGCACGCCCAGCAGGGCCATGACAGCGGCGAGGTGACCGAACGTGAGCGCGTCGAACGCCCACGCCACGACGAGCGAGCCGAGCACCGCCGCCTTGGCGAGGCCGGTGGCCGCGAGCAGCCGCGGGCTGAGGTGTCGGTCCACCACGATGCCGATGGGCACGCCGAGCAGGAGGAATCCCAACCCGGAGAGCGTCATCAGCACGCCCATGCCGTCGGCGCCCACGCCGAGCAGGAGCACCGCCAGGACGTCCAGGGCGACGTCCGTGGCGGACCGGCCACCCGCGTCGAGGGCGTTGGAGGCGACCAGCCACCGCGCCCGTCCTTCCGGCGGCGGGGGCGTCTCAGCGTCAGGGGTGCGGGGGGCAGGCGTCTGACGACGCGGGTCCGTGCTCACCGCCACACGTGGAGCAGGTAGCCGTAGCTCAGCGACGTCGCTGCGGGGTGCTCGGCGAGCCACGCGTCGGCGACCCCTCGCTCGAACTCCAGCCGCAGGACGGCCTCGAGGTCGGCGCGGGAGTCGAAGGTCCACGAGCTCATGACCTCACGGGTCTCCGCCCCGACGCCGGCCCACCACTCGCGCGCGTACGTGTCCTGGCCCTGCGCCGCCGCGTTCGTGCTCGCCCGCAGCAGCTCGGCGAACTGGCCGCGCTCGGTGTCGTTGTCGATCACCACGAGCGCGCCGCCGGGCCGCAGCACCCGGGTGACCTCGTCCAGGCCGGGTCGGACGTCCCAGCGCGGGTGCGGGAAGAAGTACGCGAACCGGGCATGCACGACGTCGACGCTCGCCTCCGGCAGCGGGATCTGCTCGGCCGAGCCGTACAGCACGCGCGCCCCGCCGGGGCGGGCGCGGGCGGCCCCCAGCAGGCGCACGTCCGGCTCGACGGCGATCGTCTCGGCCGCGTCGGCGTAGCGGGGCAGCCAGAAGCCGGTGCCCGCACCGAGGTCGAGCAACGTCCGCCCGGCCCAAGGCGCCGCCTCCTGCAGCGCCGCCCAGAGGGCGCCCTCACGGTCCATGGCCGCGTTCTCTATCTCGTACAGCGCCGGGTCCACGCCCTGGTTGCCCGAGGGGCGGAAGTCGGGCAGGCCCGTGGCCGGTCCGCCCGGTGTGCTCTGCGTCATGCCCGGGAGTCTGACACACCCCCCCTCCACGCCAGTCCGTCACACGGGTCCGCCACGGCCCGCCGCGCCCCGGAGAGGCTCCGGCTGGTCTCGCATGGCGCGGTGGCGGCTCATATGACGCGCGAGCCGGTCGCCCGCTGGACTCGCGGCGGCCCACCGCGTGGGATGGGCTCACCACCCATCCAGAGCGGCTGAGAGATCTGGCTCGACGACGCCGCAGCAACCCGCCCGCCGGACCCGGACCCCCCGGGAACGGCAGGCCCGGTGCTACCGCCAGGACCGATGGAGGAGAGCAGATGCCCCGTCACGCCACACAGCAAGTCCATGCCGGCTACGAGCCCGCCGCGCCCCACCGGCCAGTCGTCCCGCCCATCCACCAGACCACGGCGTTCCGTTTCCCGGACCACGCCACGGCGGCATCGATGTTCCGGCTCGAGACCCCCGGCTTCACCTACAGCCGCACGGGCAACCCGACCGTCGCCGTGTTCGAGAACCGCCTCGCCGCACTGGAGGGCGGCATCGGCGCGATCGCCACGGCCACCGGCCAGGCCGCCGTCGCGCTGTCCCTGCTGGCGCTGCTGCAGGGCGGCAAGCACCTGGTCGCCTCCAGCCAGCTCTACGGGGGCACCGTGGACCTGCTGACGGACACGTTCGCGGACTTCGGCATCGAGGTCACCTTCGCGGACCCGGCGGACCCGCCCGCGTGGGCGGCCGCGGTCCGGCCCGACACGCGCGCGTTCTTCCTCGAGGCCATCACCAACCCGCTCGCCACCCTCCCGGACCTGCCGGCGCTCGCGGACCTCGCCCACGCGGCCGGTGTGCCCGTGGTGGTGGACAGCACCCTCGCGACGCCGGCCCTCTACCGGCCGCTGGAGCACGGCGCCGACGTCGTCGTGCACTCGGCCACCAAGTTCCTCGGCGGGCACGGCGCGGTGCTCGGCGGCGCGATCGTGGACGGCGGCACGTTCGACTACGGCGCGGCGCCGGACCGGTGGCCGCAGCTGGCCCGGCCCAAGGCCCGCTACGGCGGGCAGACGCTGGTCGAGCGGCACGGCCGTGGCGCCTACCTGACGCTGGCCCGCAGCAAGTTCCTGCACGACCTCGGCCCCACCCTCGCCCCCGCGAGCGCGGCGCAGTTCATCCAGGGGCTCGAGACGCTCGACCTGCGCGTGGCCCGCCACACCGCCACCGCGCTGGCCGTGGCCCAACACCTGGCCGGGCACCCCGCGGTCGCGCGGGTGCACCACCCCGGTGTGGCCGGGCATCCCAGCGCGGCGCTGGCCGCCCGCGACTTCCCGGACGGCGTCGGCTCGGTGTTCTCCTTCGACCTGGCCTGCGGCCCCGAGGCCGTGGCCCCGTTCCTCGACGCGCTCGAGCTGTTCCAGCTGGTGGTCAACGTCGGTGACGCCCGGTCCCTCGTCTCCCACCCGGCGACCATGACGCACTGCCGCCTGACGCGGCAGCAGCGCGAGGCCGCCGGGATCGCCGAGACCACCGTCCGGCTCTCCATCGGGCTGGAGTGTCCCGACGACCTGATCGCGGACCTGGACCGTGCCCTGGCCGCGGTGTCCGCCGCCGGGCCGGCCGTCCCCGCCGCCACGCCCGCCGTCCCCGAGACCGCCGCCGTCACCCAGGAGGTGCGCTGAGATGACCGCCGTCCACCACACCACCCGCTCCGTGTCCCGCCCCGCCGTCCGCGGCTTCACCACCACCGCCGTGCACGCCGGCCAGGAGCCCGATCCGCTGACCGGCGCCGTGGTGCCGCCGATCTACCAGACCAGCACCTTCGTGCAGGACGGCATCAACGTGCTGCGCGCTGGGCATGAGTACAGCCGGGGCTCCAACCCGACCCGGAACGGCTTCGAGACCCAGCTCGCCGCCCTCGAGCACGGCGACCGGGCGTTCGCGTTCGCCTCCGGGCTCGCCGCCGAGGACGCCCTCCTGCGGGCCGTGCTGCGCCCCGGCGACCACATCGTGCTGGGCGGCGACGGCTACGGCGGCACCCACCGCCTCATCACCACCGTCCTCGAGCCGTGGGGCGTGTCCAACACCCCCGTGGACATCACCGACCCGACGGCGGTCGCCGCGGCCGTCCGTCCCGGCCGCACCGCGCTGCTGTGGGTGGAGACGCCCTCCAACCCGCTGCTCGGCATCGCGGACCTGGCCGCCTGGGCGCAGATCGCCCACGACGCCGGTGCGCTGCTGGTCGTGGACAACACGTTCGCCTCGCCCTATCTCCAGCGGCCCCTCGACCTCGGCGCGGACGTCGTGGTGCACTCCACCACCAAGTACATCGGCGGGCACTCGGACGTGCTCGGCGGCGCCGTGGTGGTGGCCGACCGCGAGTTCCGCGGCCGGGCGCTGGCCGAGGCAGTGGCCTACCAGCAGTTCGCCGCCGGTGCGGTCGCCGGCCCGCAGGACTCCTACCTCGCCGCCCGCGGCCTCAAGACGCTCGGCCTGCGCATGGACCGGCACGGCGCCAACGCCGCCGCGCTCGCGGGCTGGCTGCAGGGCCGCCCCGAGGTCGCCCAGGTCTTCTACCCCGGGCTGCCCGACCACCCGGGCCACGAGCTCGCCGCGCGGCAGATGGACGGCTTCGGCGGCATCGTCTCCATCCGGCTGGCCGGGGGAGAGGCCGCGGCCCGCGCCTTCGCCGAGGCCACCGAGCTGTTCGCGCTCTCGGTCAGCCTCGGCGGGGTCGAATCGCTGCTCTGCTACTCCTCCGAGATGACCCACGCCTCCGTGCGGGGCACGCCCCTGGCCGTCCCCACGGACCTGGTCCGGCTCTCCGTCGGCATCGAGGACGTGGCTGACCTGCAGGCGGACCTCGAGGCCGGCCTCGAGTGCGCCGCACGCGTCGCCGCCGGCCGCGGGGTGCCGTCGTCGTCCACGGTGCCCCGTCCCGCCACCGCCCACCACCGCACCATCCGCGCCCGCACCCCGGAGAGGACCCGATGAGCCACGCCACCCTTGTCCCGAGCACCGCGCCCACCCGCGTGGACGACCTGACGTTCAGCATCCACACCACGCCGTTCGACGAGGACTACACGCCCGCCGCCAGCACGCGCGCCACCACGAACTTCGCGAACCTCGCCCGCGGCGCGGACCGGCGGGAGAACCTGCGCGCCGCCCTGGCCATGATCGACGGGCGCCTCAACGACCTCGCCCCCTGGGACAACCCGGAGCGGGACCGCTACACGGCGCGGATCGAGATCGTCTCGATCGACGTGCACTTCACCGCCGACGACGGCGCGGACGTCGACTTCCCGCTCATGGAGATGCTCGACGTGCGGGTGGTCGAGCGTGCGACGGGCGCCGTGCTCGGCCGCAGTGTGGGGAACAACTTCTCCTCCTACGTCCGCGACCACGACTTCTCCGTGGTGCTGCCCGCGCACGCGGCGACGTCGCCGGGGACCGAGGAGCCCGACGGCTTCGGCGACCTGCACGGGCGGCTGTTCCGGCACCTGCTCGACTCGCAGGCGTACCGGGAGCGGTTCCCGCAGCCGCCCGTGATCTGCATCAGCGTGTCCACGAGCCGCACCTACCGGCGGCTGACGAACGAGCACCCGGTGCTCGGGGTCGAGTACCGCCAGGACGAGCCCTCCCGCACGGACCGCTACTTCGGCCGGATGGGCCTGGGGATCCGGTGCTTCCTGCCGCGCGGGGCCGTGGCGCCGCTGGCGTTCTACTCGCGGGGCGACCTGCTCAACGACCACGCGAACCTCTCCCTGGCCGGGCTGATCGCCACCATGGAGACCTTCCAGCGGATCTACCGGCCGGAGATCTACAACGCGAACGCCGGGGCCGGCGAGGTCTACCGGCCGCGCCTGGACCACGGCGACTTCTCGCAGACCCGGATCGCCTACGACCGCGAGGAGCGGGCCCGCCTCGGCCGGGAGCAGGGGGAGTACACGCAGGAGCACTTCGTGGGCCCGCACCGCGACCTGCTGGAGCGCTGGGCCGCCGCCCACGCCGCACGAGACACCGAGGAGACCCGATGACCACCCTGATCCCCACCGCCCTCGTCGGCAGCCTGCCGAAGCCCGGCTGGCTCGCCGAGGAGGAGACGCTCTGGTCGCCCTGGAAGCTCGAGGGGGAGCAGCTGCGCGAGGGCAAGCTCGACGCGCTCGCCCTCGCCGTGGCCGATCAGGAGCGTGCGGGCATCGACATCGTCTGCGACGGCGAGCAGACCCGCCAGCACTTCGTCACCACGTTCATCGAGCACCTCGGCGGTGTGGACTTTGACCGGCGGGAGACGGTGCGGATCCGCGACCGGTACGACGCGAGTGTGCCGACCGTCGTCGGGGAGGTGGGCCGGCCGGCGCCGGTGTTCGTGGACGACGCGAAGGCTCTGCGCGCCCGGACGGACCGGCCCATCAAGTGGACCCTGCCCGGGCCGATGACCATGATCGACACCCTCGCCGACCGCCACTACGGCAGCCGCGAGAAGCTCGCGTGGGAGTTCGCGCGCATCCTCAACGAGGAGGCGCGGGAGCTGGCGACGGTGGGCGTCGACGTCGTGCAGTTCGACGAGCCCGCGTTCAACGTGTTCTTCGACGACGTCCGCGACTGGGGCGTGGCGACGCTCGAACGTGCGGCCGAGGGCCTGACGTGTGAGACGGCCGTGCACATCTGTTACGGCTACGGGATCAAGGCGAACAACGACTGGAAGGCCACGCTCGGGGAGGAGTGGCGCCAGTACGAGACGTCGTTCCCGCTGTTGCGCGAGTCCACGATCGACACGATCGCCCTGGAGCGGCACCACTCCCGGGTGCCGGCGGAGCTCATCGGCCTGCTGCGCGGCAAGAAGGTGATGGTCGGCGCGATCGACGTGGCGAGCGACGAGATCGAGACGCCCGAGGAGGTCGCGGCGACCCTCCGGGAGACCCTCGAGTTCGTGGACGCGGACAAGCTGATCGCGAGCACCAACTGCGGCATGGCGCCGCTGGCTCGCTCCGTGGCGCGGGACAAGACCGCCGCGCTCGTGGCCGGCGCGCGGATCCTCCGGGAGGAGCTGGGCGGGGAGTGAGGGGGCGGTGTCGGCTCACCCCCACACGCCGGACCCGGCGATGAGCCGGACCGCGAGCACCGCCATGACCACCGCGATCACCACGTCCACCACGCGCCACGCCTTCGGGTCGGCGAGCACCCGGGCCAACAGGCGCGCACCGTAGCCCAGCCCGGTGAACCACAGCACCGAGGCGGCGACGGCGCCGGCGGCGAAGACCCACCGCGCGTCGGGACCGTGCTGGTTGGCGAGGCTGCCCAGCAGCACCACGGTGTCCAGGTAGACGTGCGGGTTGAGCCAGGTCAGCGCGAGCGTGGTGGCGATGACCGAACCCGCGGTGCGCGGCGCCTGCTCGGCGACGAGCCCCTGCGGGCGCAGGGCGGCACGCAGGGAGGAGACCGCGAACCAGAGCAGGTACAGGGCGCCGCCCCAGCGCAGCACCTCGAGCAGCCACGGCACGGCCTGCACGAGCGCGCCCACCCCGGCGGTTCCGGCCAGGATCAGCACGGCGTCCGAGGCCATGCACACCAGCACGACGGCGCCCACATGCTCCCGGCGCACGCCCTGGCGGAGCACGAAGGCGTTCTGGGCGCCGATGGCGACGATGAGGGCGAGCCCGGTGAGCAGGCCGGTGCCGGCGAGGGTCCACATGGGTGAGGACGCTAGAGCCCGGCCGGGCCTGAGCCAAACGAAGAGAACTGCAGGTGCCTCAGCTCTGCTTCATGAACCTGGATCAGCTGCAGGCGCTGCGTGCGATCGCCGACGAGGGCTCGTTCGAAGCGGCCGCGTACGAGCTCGGCGTCAGCGCCTCCGCGGTCAGCCAGCGCATCCGCGCCCTGGAGCGGGAGGTGGGCCAGGTGCTGCTCCGGCGCGGCACACCCTGCGAGCCGACCGAGGCCGGCGTCGGCCTGGTGCGCGTGGCCCGGCACATGCGGGTGCTCGAACAGGAGGCGTGGGCCGGGCTGGGCCGCACGGCGGCCGGGCGCAGCGTCACCTCCCTGGCCGTGCCCGCCGACGTGCTGGGCACGTGGTTCGGGCCCGTCCTGGCCGAGGCCGCCGACTGGGACGACACGGTCCTGGACCTGCACGTCGAGGACCAGGACCACAGCGCCCGGCTGCTGCGCCGGGGCGAGGTGCTGGCCGCCGTCACCACGGAGCCGCAGCCGGTGCAGGGGTGTGCGGCGGAGCCGCTGGGGAGCATGCGCTACGTCCCGCTCGCCTCGCCCGCCCTGCTCGCCCGGCACGCGGCGGGCGACGTCGTCGACCTCGGCGCGATGCCCATGATGCGCTACAACGCGAAGGACGACCTGCAGCGCCTCGCGCTGAGCGGCGCCGGGCTGGACGTCGCCCCGCCCACGCACCTGGCGCCGTCGTTCGACGGGTTCCACCGGTCCGTCCGGGCCGGCCTGGGGTGGGGGATGCTCGTGGACGCCCAGGCCGTCGAGGACGTGCGCGCCGGCCGGCTGGTCCGCGTGCCCGGGCTCGACGACGTCCTCGTGCCCCTGTACTGGCAGGCGGCCACACTGCCCGTGACGCGCCTGGTGCGGCTCACGCGGGCGGTGCGGGAGGCGGCCCAGCGGACGCTCGAGCGGGGGTGAGGCGGCGCCGCGGGTCGCGGGCCGTCAGCGACGTCGCAGCGGTGCCGGCGCTTCCATGGACGCCTCGGCCAGCACGGGCCGGAAGCCCAGCGCCTCGTTGACGTCGAGCATGTGCCGGTTCTCCTCGGCGTTCCACGTGATGATCGCGCGGGCCCCGGGCAGCGCGTCGCGCACGGCGATGAGGTTCGCCGCCTTCACGCGCATGCCGAGGCGGTGGCCGCGGTGCTCGGGCAGCACGATGGTGTCCCACTGGTCGATGAGCCCGTCCGGGCGCGAGCGGGGCGCCACCAGCTCGCTCAGGGCGACGATCCGACCGGTGGCGCGGTGCCGCGCCACCGCGCGGAAGAGGCGCCCGGTCGTGAGGATCTGCTCGTCCATGCGACGCACGCGGGCCGCGTCCCACACCTGCTCCACCACGGTGCGTTCCCCGGAGGGCACGTCCGTGGCCATGCGGGCCTTGAGGACGGCAAGGTCGTCCTGCAGGGACGCGTCGGCCGCGCCCTCCCAGGCGTGGAGCTCGTAGTCCGACGAGACGCGTTCGGCCTCGGCCAGGGCGACGGCGGGGTCGATCCCCGGATCGGCGAAGTCATACCGGCTCACCCGCTCGATCTGGACGAGCGCGAAGCCGTAGGACTGGGCGAGACGCACACCCGGATGCTCGGCGGACACCGCGCCGGCGCCGTTGGGCGGGGTGAGCGTCCGTTTCCCGGCCACCGGCCGCGGCGTCAGCGGCCAGGTCTCGAAACGGGTGAGGCCGGCGGTGTCCTGGACGAGCCGCTCGGCCAGTACGCGGCCGTGGCCGCGTCCGCGGTGCCGCGGGTGGACGTAGACGTTGAGGGCGGCCGCGTCAGGGTCGTCGACGTGGTTGATCAGGACGCGGGCGTAGCCGACCGCCTCGCCGTCGATGTACGCCAGGTAGCGGCGCTGCGTGTGGTCGGTCTCGGCGGCGGCCTGGATGAGCGCGTCCGTGGGGGTCTCGTCCCACTCGGTCGTGCCGATCAGCTCGTGGTTGTACTCGTCTCCGAGGCGGCAGTAGGCCCGCCAGTGGGGGTCGTCCGACGAGGCGGGCAGGGGGAATTCGATGATGTCAGGCATGCGGTGACTGCTTTCTGAAGAAAGGGGTGGGCGCAGAGGCACCCGTCGAGCCGTGCTCGAGACGGGCGCGCCGGGAGGCCGGTGGTGGGTCGTCGGGCCCACGGGGTCACTGCTGCTGCATCATGGGGTGAACTGTGTCACGACGCGGATCGGTGGGCAAGGGCCTTTGCTGTCGAGATGCAGGCAAAGTTCCCCACGACGCGCGGGGAACTCTTCGCATATCGGGCGGGATCCGGCCGGGGTGACACTGGGTGTCCAGGTGGGCGCCCCCGCGGGTCCCGGGGATCGCCCGAAACGTACGGGCGGCTGCCGCTCTGGCGGGTTGGTTGTGGCGGGCCGTGCGGCGGGCTGACAGGGCCCGAGGTGGCGCACATGGCACATGGCGGGCTCCCTGGTCACAAACGACCGTTTGGGTCTGAAGCCGCAGATGAGCCAAGACGTGGGACGTGGGAGAGGTGCCGGTCATCCCCTGGTGGTCACTGGACCTTCCCATCGGACTTCGCCGTCCACGACTTCGTCGGTCGGACTCATTCCGATACGGCGCGCGACCGCGGCGGACGCCCCATGGTCGGGGTGGATATGAGCGATGACCTGTTTCACGCCCATCTCCGCAAGTTCAGCCAGCAGGAGAGCGGCGGCTGCTGAGGCGTAACCATTGCGCTGCCACGGTGCTCCCATGACCCAGGCGATTTCGGCGGGTTGGCCTGAGACCGGGATGGTGGCCTGGACGTAGCCGAGTGCTTTCCCGGAGGTCTCGAACACCACCAGGTGATTGATCCAGGTCTCGGTCCTGTCAGTTGAGTGGCCCCGACTCTGAACGGTGTATTGGCCGGTGAGCCCTTCCACGGTCGGCGGTTTGCCCCCGGTGTACTGGTAGAGGGCCGGGTCGGCGAGGACCCTGGTCATCTCGGGTGCGTCATCAGGGGACAGTGGTCGCAGGCGAATCCGTTCGGTCATAGGGGCAAGCAGAGCCCGGCGGTTTAGAGATGTCAACCAGCTCGTCGGTGCTGAATCGCCCCGGGTCTGGTGGAGGCTCTGATCCAACGGAAGGATGCAGAGCATGCCCGCACCACGGAAGTACCCCGACGAGCTCCGCGAACGCGCCACGCGGATGACGCTGGAAGCCCGGCAAGACCCCGCCACGAGGACCGGAGCGTTCCGCCGTGTGGGAGAACAGCTCGGGATCAATCCCGAGACGCTGCGCAACTGGGTCCGCCAAGCCGAGATCGACCACGGCCACCGCCCCGGAAGCACGACCAGCGAAGCCGCCCGGGTGGCCGAGCTGGAGAAGGAGAACCGTGAACTACGGCGGGCGAACGCGATCCTGCGCTCGGCGTCGGCTTTCTTCGCGGCGGATGCTCGACCGCCCACAGCGCTGATCGTGGACTACATCGACGAACACAAGCACGAGTTCGGTGTCGAGCCGATCTGCGCCACGCTGTCCGCGGCAGGCACACAGATCGCACCGAGCACGTATTACGCGGCCAAGACGCGCCCTCCTTCAGTGCGCAGCCTGCGCGATGAGCAGGTGCTCGTGGAAATCCGGCGGGTGCATGAGGCCAACTACGGGGTCTACGGGGCCCGGAAGGTCCACGCGCAACTGCGGAGGGAGGGCCTGCAGGTGGCCAGGTGCACGGTGGAGCGGCTCATGCGAGCCGCAGGCCTGCGCGGGATCAGCCGCGCGAAGGGACCGAGGACCACGGTCCCAGGCCGCGGCCCGGATGAGCGTCAAGACCTGGTGCAGCGAGACTTCACCGCGGCGGCTCCGAACCAGCTGTGGGTCGCTGACATCACCTACTGCCGCACTTTCAGCGGATGGGTGTACGCCGCGTTCATCATCGACGTGTTCTCCCGACGGGTGCTGGGTTGGCAGCTGTCGAAGTCGCTGCGCACGGACCTGGCCCTGGACGCCCTCGAGATGGCGTTCTGGACGCGTCAGCGTGCAGGCCACGACGTGGCCGGGCTACGGCATCACAGCGATAAAGGAGTCCAGTACGTCGCCGTGCGATACACCCAGCGGCTCGCCCAGGCCGGCGCAGTCGCCTCAGTCGGCACGACGGGGGACTCGTATGACAATGCCCTCGCGGAGGCGTTCAACTCGCTGTTCAAGGCGGAGCTGATCCGGAACAAGGGGCCATTCAAGTCCATCGAGGACCTGGAGATCGCGGTCGCGGAGTACATCGACTGGTTCAACCATCGTCGTGCGCACGGCGAGATCAGGCTGGTCCCTCCGGTCGAGTTCGAGGACGTCTACCATCATGAGAATCCCGTGCCGGCGCCTGCCGGGGCGGCACTTACGAGCCTCTAACAAACCCGGGGCGATTCAGTGCGCACCGCGCACCGGTAGCCGCGGGACTCAGCGAGCTCGTGAGCGATCCGGCGGGCAGTCCACTTGTGCTCCCGCCGCCAGGACTCGATGAGCTCGACAACCCAAGCTGGCACCCGCGTCGGCCGGTGCGCCGGGGCGCTGGAGGCGTCCTCCAGGCCGGCCGGGCCGTGGGCGTGGTAGCGACCGACCCACTTCGACAGCGTGGTCCGGGAGATCCGGAACTCGCCTGCAACGTGAGAGACCGGACGGCCACGGTGGAGGACCTCCTCTACGGCGCGACGACGTCCTTCGGGGGTCAGCGGGGCGTTACGGTGGGTCACGAACGGGCTCCTGATTGCGCGACGGTTGCTTAGACACCACCCATCGTGACAGCGGGGGCCCGTTCCTTCATGCCCACCCCGGTGTCAAGAACGTCATGACCCACAACACCTAGTCAGGCCGGGATTCGTTGCACTGTGCTGGGGGTGCAGGCGCAGGGGGTCAAGCGTCGGCGGAGGCGTCCGTTTTGGGGGCCTGGGGGGTGTCCGGGGTGCGCGGCGGGTCGTTCTTGTGGATCGCGTAATGAACGGCGCGTGTGCTGACGCCTTCGCGCTCGGCAATGGCGCGCATGGTCATGTCTTCGGTGCGCATGGCGCGGATACGTTCATGGAGCGCGGCGACCTTGACGAAGTACTTCTCGCAGGGCTGGGCAACCGTGCGCCGGAGCGGTCCGGGGTGCACCCCGGACCGCTCCACGAGGACGCGGGAGGGCCATTTGGGATTGGCTGGAGCTGGGTAGTCCGTGCCAGTGTGAAAAGTAGTTCAATTCTTCATAAGAAGTGAACTAATCACAGGAGGGGGTGGGGTCACAAAGCTAGAAGCGAGGCTCTCAATCAAAGCGACTATAATATTCGTCATTCTGATTTTTCTTCTAGCTTCTTTTCGAGCTTATTCTTCTTCCTGTTTAGGCGCCACCAAGAAACTGACCCCTTGAGCTGGAGGGCTCCAAGTTCGTCGAGGGATGGGAGCCCCTTGTCAGACAGCCTTTTGGAGACCTCTGTCTTGTCTGCTCCTTGCATCGTTGCAATGAGTGCGTGCGCTTCCTTGACTGGAGCGGATGCTAGAGGGTGGGTGGAGAGTTTCGCGTTGACTGCCCTTAGCTCCTCTTCAAGGGCTGAGCGGGAAATGCCTCGGAGTGGCATAGGTCACTTTCCCCTCAGGCAGGCAAGCGCAGCCCGTCCTCCTGCGGCGAGAAGCGCCTCAGGGGTCCCCCGAACCATGATCTGGGTGATCTGAGGCCCATTGAGACCGATTCCCATGAGGCACCTATAGACAGCCCAGGGCAACGCCTGCGTTTCGGCTACTTCCGGGCCGGTCTTCTTTTCCTCGATTAGAAGATCAGAGAAGTAATCATCCCACTCGCTGGATGTGCTTCCTTGATTCTCGAAGTCGCCGGGAAGCGAGGCGGCGGCTGCGTACCCGTCTGTTGCTTGAGGGGTGAAGGCGGGCTGGGCCGCCCAGGCGGTAGCCCCGAAGTTGCTGATGGTGAGGGCTCCTACGAGGGAAAACGCGGCCCCGGACTGGGCTAGACGAGAGAGGCGCGGTCGATGCTTGTCGGGCACGAGAGTCTCCTTCGAGTGGATGTGACGCGCCCCACCATACTGTGCGTTCTCTATGCACCGCTATTGCTCTCTGATCCCTCTCGCTCAAGAGGACCTCTTCCTGGGCGATGCTGATGGCCGGTTGGCGTTCATCGCGGCCCTTAGGAGCTCGCACTTTGGAGTAGAGCACGTTTCCGTGTCAGAGCCTTCTGATGTCGCTGGTCCTCCGTTGAGACGCTGAGGGGCTTTCTTGCTAGTCTCAGTCGTCCTTGTGGATCGCGTAGTGCACCGTCCCGACGGTGACGCCTTCCTTGGCGGCAATGGCGCGCATGGAGAGCCCTTCCGCGCGCAGGGCGCGGATGCGTTCATGGCGCGCGGCGGCGTCCGCCAAGTAGTCCGCGCGTTCCTGGGCGACGGTGCGGCGGATGGTGCGCGGCGAGACTCCGAATCGCTCGGCTAGTTCGCGGGCGGTCTGCTTGCGCTTGGCGCGTGTAGGTGTGCTGGTCATGCGTCCTCTCCCACGATCAAACGGGCACGCTCCTCAACGGCGTTGCGTCGCTTCGCTCCGCTCTGGCGGCCTCTGAAGGCTTGGAGCGTGGACAGGGACGCCTGCTGGACGGTGCGGGCGTCTGTCCAGCCGTAGAAGCGCGTGGTGACCCATCGGTGAATGCTGGCGGCGATGTCGCGGGCCTCATTGGCCGGGAGTGGCTCGGAGAAGGCGGCGTTGAGCTCGTGCACGTGGGCGAGCACGGCGGCGTAGTAGTCGCGGCTGTCTTCGGCGGTGGCGTGCTCGTGGCGCTGGCGAATGCGTTTGGCCTCGCAGGTCCGCGGCGTCGGGCTTCTCAGGCATGCACCTCATTGTCCTGCCTGACGGCGTCGGGGGCGGTGATCCCCATGGCCTCGAGGTTCTGTGCCGTGGCGCTGGCCGGATCGAAGGGCTTGGTGGCCGTGAAGACCACGCGTGCCTTCTCGGGGGCGATCACTTCAAGGTCACGCGAACCCCAGGGCGTGTCCACGGGCTCGCCGACTGCGCCGACACCTGCGGCGCGGCACCGTTGCTCGAGGTCATCGATCTGATCCAGCAGACACGCGAAGCTGACGCTCATGGCCGGCGCCTCCTGCTCCAGGGTGACGGGGGTCGGCACCAGCAGGACGTCCTGGAAGGCCCAGCGGCGCAGGTGGACCAGCTGACCGGGCACGCTGAACAGCTCGAAGAAGTCGAGCCCTTGCGTCCAGAAGTCCACCGAGGCGGTCAGGTCTGATGTGGGGATCGTCACGAACGAGGGCATCCGGTAGATCCCCTCGAACCGCTCCGGGGCGGTGGCCTCAGGGCCGGGGGCGAGGACAGGGCTCATCTCGACTGCGTTGTAGTAGTTGCTCATGCGCCTCAGCCTGGGCCCTCACGTGAGGTGAGGGTCAAGTGGGGTCATAGGGCCACCTGGAGCGCCGGCTCTAGCCGCCAGTGCGGGAGAAGGGTCGCACCCCCCTCCCGCCGAACGGCTCGGAGGCCCGCTCCCGTTCGTGTCCAGTCGGGTATACCCCTTTACACGCCCTGCCCTGTGGCTTCGTTCGCTTGGTGGCGGGGTTTTTGCAGCGCTCCGTGGCGGTCTTGTTGCCGCGATCACGCAGGACTGGCTGCAGGTAGGTGTCGCGGTCTGAACCGAGAGGGGTGCGCCCGGTCGGGGCCGTTTGGATCGCTGCCGCTACGTCAGAGTCCGAAGGCTCCGCCGCTGACGAGGATCACG
>NZ_JAPVLT010000007.1:0-147092 GCF_027158145.1 Micrococcus sp. H39-S4 | reverse complement strand
TCCCATCACGGTGGCCAGCACCACCACCCAAACGGGCAAACCAGCTGGCCACCAGTGGGCAGTTCTGATGGCCACCAGCGGGAAGAAACACTGGCCGCCTATGGGCAGAACTCAATGGCCCTTGACAGGCGCCGGACGAGGCCCCCTCCGCCCCCTCTGCACCGTCCGAGGGGGCGGGGCCGGCCCGGCCTCCGGAGAGCCCGTGGCCGCGTCCGCACGGGCACCTGCCACGCACTGTCGACAGCTCCTCGGTCAGGAAGAAAGGGCTGGCCGGTGGTTGCGGCGATGGGCCTCATCATCACCATCGGTGCATCGGTGCAGCGGAGTACGGCTTGGCTCTGCACCGGTGCCCACCATGTTGACCGTGACGCCGTGGCCTGCATCCGGGCCGTCGTCCATCTCGGGGCCCAGGGGTGGCGGATGGCCACCCTGCCGGGACAGCCCCCGCCGCCAGGACACACCGTCGGGCACGGGCCCGCGGCACCTGGGAGTCCGGAACCGGGCACGTGGCCGTCAGCAGGGGCCGGGCACGTCCCAGGCTGGCGGGAAACGCTGGGCAGGCCCACGGGGGTGGCCCGGGACCGGCGGGCCTGAACCCTTCGCCGTCCATGCGGGCCGATGCGCGCCGCGGCGTCGGGGCTGCTCAGGGCAGCGCGTCCTCGAGGTCACCCTGGGAACGTCGAAGGGCCCCACGCACCATGGTGCGTGGGGCCCTTCGTCAGGGAATCAGCCGCTCGGGATCAGCGATCCAGGTGAGGGGCGTGCGAGCCGTGCTCGAGCTCGACGGGGTGCTCCTCGTGGCCGTGCTGGCCGTGGGTGCGGGCCTCCACCAGCTCCTCGCGGGAGACCGGGGCGACGCGATCCTGGTAGAACATGCGGTTCAGGCCGGCACGGGCCTTCTCCAGCGCGCCCACCTTGCCGTTGCGGCCGGGCATGGCCGGCACCGGGCGGCGGTCCTCGAAGGACACCAGGCGGTACAGCTCGTAGTCGGTGAGCTGGCGGTGACGCTCGTGGAAGCCGCCCTCGGGGGACATCTCGATGACGCCGGCCTCGTGGCCGTGGAGCACCAGCTCACGGTCCTTGCGCTGCAGGGACAGGCAGATGCGGCGGGTCACGATGAAGGCGATCACCGGGCCGAGGAAGAACAGCGCGCGCAGCACGTACAGCACGTCGTTCAGGGAGAGGTGGAAGTGGGTGGCGATGAGGTCCGAGGACGCGGCCGCCCACATGACGCAGTACCAGACGACGGCGGCCACGCCGATGCCCGTGCGGGCCGGGGCGTTGCGCGGACGGTCGAGCAGGTGGTGCTCGGTGTCGTCCTTGGTGATCCACCGCTCGATCCAGGGCCAGGTGCACATGCCGACGAGAAGGACGCCGACCGGGATCAGCGGCACGAGCACGCCCATGGGCAGGGACACCGAGGAGCCCCACGGCATCGGGATGTTCCAGAGGAAGGAGTAGTCGCCGATCATGCCCGGCATGAGGCGCAGGGCGCCGTCGAACACGCCGATGTACCAGTCGGGCTGGGTGCCGGCCTGCACCGGGGACGGATCGTACGGGCCGTAGTTCCAGTTGGCGTTGATCGTCACCGTGGAGGCGATGAGCGCGAGCACACCGAACACGATGAAGAAGAAGCCGCCGGCCTTGGCCGCGTACACGGGGCCCACCGGGTAGCCGACCACGTTGTCCTCGGTGCGGCCCGGGCCCGGGTACTGGGTGTGCTTGTGCACGACGACCATGAACAGGTGGATGCCGATCAGCAGCAGGATGGCGGCCGGCACGATCATGATGTGCAGGGCGTACAGGCGGCCGATGACCGAGTGGCCGGGGAACTCGCCGCCGAAGAAGAAGGCGGAGAGGTACGTGCCCACCAGCGGCAGCGACTTCAGGATGCCGTCGATGATGCGCAGGCCGTTGCCGGAGAGCACCTCGTCGGGCAGGGAGTAGCCGGTGAAGCCGGCGGCCCAGCCGGCCATCAGCAGGAAGCAGCCGACCAGCCAGTTCAGCTCACGCGGGCGACGGAACGCGCCGGTGAAGAACACGCGCAGCATGTGGACGGACATGGCCGCTACGAACATCAGCGCCGCCCAGTGGTGCAGCTGGCGCATGAACAGGCCGCCGCGCACGTCGAACGAGATGTCCAGGGTCGAGGCGTAGGCCGCGGACATCTCGATGCCGCGCAGCGGGGCATAGGCCCCGTTGTAGACGACCTCCGACATGGAGGGGTCGAAGAAGAACGTGAGGAACGCGCCGGACAGCAGCAGGATGACGAAGCTGTACAGGGCGACCTCGCCGAACATGAACGTCCAGTGGTCCGGGAAGATCTTGCGGGCGAAGAACTTCACGATCGGCGACATCCCCGTGCGGGTGTCGACGAAGTTCGCGATGCGGCCGGTCGAGGTCGCCGGCTGGAACTCATTCACGGTGGTGCTCATAGGTGTCAGCCACGCTCCCAGTAGACAGGCCCGACGGGCTCATGGAAATCGCTCTGGGCCACGAGGAAGCCCTCGTCGTCCACGGTGATCGGCAGCTGCGGCAGCGCGTGGCTGGCCGGGCCGAAGATGACCTTGCACTCCTGCGTCAGGTCGAAGGTCGACTGGTGGCAGGGGCAGAGCAGGTGGTGGGTGTGCTGCTCGTACAGGGCGATCGGGCAGCCCACGTGCGTGCAGACCTTGGAGTAGGCGAAGATGCCGTCCACGTTCCAGTCCTCGCGGCCGGGGGTGATCTTCACCTTGGCCGGGTCGAGGCGCATGAGCAGGACGACGGCCTTGGCCTTCTGGTTGAGCTTGTCGGGGCCCAGGTCGTTCAGGCCGTCGGGGATGACGTGCACGGCCGAGCCGAGCGTGACGTCGGAGGCCTTGATGGGGGAGCCGGTGGGGTCGCGCACGAGGCGCACGCCCTCGGCCCACATGGTGTGGCGCAGACGCTCCGGTCCGAAGTTGTGGGTCTCCTCGTCCGAGAAGTTGTCCGAGTCGTCCAGGTCGCGGAACACGGCGATGAACGGCAGGGGGGCCAGCAGGGCGGCGCCGATCAGGGTGTTGCGCAGCAGGGGGCGGCGCTTGATCTGCGACTCGTCCAGGATCTCGGAGATCATCCCGGTGGCGGCCACGCGGTCGTCCTCCGAGCGGATCTCGTGACGGTCCTCCACGGTCTCGTGGTCCGGCATCAGGGTCTTGGCCCAGTGCACCACGCCGATGCCGATGCCGAACATGGCGAGGGCGGTGCCCAGGCCGAGCAGCAGGTTCTGCAGGTAGATCTTGCTGAACGCCTCACCGTTGCCGATCTGCCCCACACCGAAGTAGCCGATGAAGAAGAGCACCGTGCCCACGATGGAGATGAGGAACATGACCGAGACCTGACGCTCGGCGCGCTTCGCAGCCTTCCGATCCTCATCGGCCAGACGCGGACGGTGCGGAGGCAGGCCCGGGTTGTCGATCGCGTACCGGGGCGCGTCCTCGCCGGCGTGCTCGAGGGAACCCGAGCGGTGCTCGGTCCCTTCAAAGCCTTTCTCGCCCATATGTCCTGTTTCCTTTACTCGAGTGATGAATGTCGATGACGGGTGGTCGGCGCGCCTGCGCCGACGGGATCAGGAGGACCGGCTGGTGAGCCAGACCATGAAGCCGATGATCAGCGCCAGGCCAGCGGTCCAGATGAACAGGCCCTCGGAGACGGGGCCGAGCGAGCCGAGGGCGAGGCCGCCGGGGGAGCCCTGGTTCTCGATGGTCTTGAGGTAGGCGATGATGTCGCGCTTGTCCTCGGGCTTGATGTTCGAGTCGGAGAACACCGGCATGTTCTGCGGGCCGGTCTCCATGGCCTCGTAGATGTGCTTCTCCTCCACGCCCTGCAGAGAGGGGGCGTACTTGCCGCGGGTGAGCGCACCGCCGGCCGCGGCCGCGTTGTGGCACATGGCGCAGTTGATGCGGAACAGGTCGCCGCCGCGGGTGATGTCCACATCCTCGTGGTTCACATCCAGGTACTCGTCCTCGGGGACGGCGGGGCCGGCACCCAGCGAGGCGACGTAGGCGGCGAGCTGGGCCGTCTGCTCGTCGTTGAACTGGTTCGGCTTGACCTGGGCCTGCGGGCCGTTCATCTGCATCGGCATGCGGCCGGTGCCCACCTGGAAGTCGACGGAGGCGGCGCCGACACCGATCAGGGACGGGCCGGAGGGGCCCCCGGCGGCACCCGTGCCGTGGCACGAGGCGCAGTTCGCGTTGAAGAGCTTCTCGCCCTCGGAGATGTCATCAGCCGAGGCGGCCGCGGTGACCTGCGTGGCCGCCTGCGCCTGGTTCACGGTGCTCGCGACGGAGTACAGTCCGCCGGTCACCAGGAGTCCCAGCAGGAGGAGCGCCAGCCCCATCAGGGGATGGCGTCGGTTCTGCGAAAGTGCCTTCACGGGGGTTTCCTATCGTTCTCTTCCGGGGCGGGCCGCTCATGCTGCCGGCCCGGGCCTGAAGTCGGTGCGGTGAGTGGGGGTCGTCTTACTTCAGGAAGTAGACGATGAAGAACAGGGCGATCCAGACGACGTCCACGAAGTGCCAGTAGTAGGACACGACGATCGCCGACGTCGCCTCGTGGTGGCCGAAGCGGCGGGCCATGTAGGCGCGGCCGATGATGAAGAGGAACGCGATCAGGCCGCCGGTCACGTGGATGGCGTGGAAACCGGTGGTGATGTAGAACGCCGAGCCGTACGCGTTGGCCGCGATGGTCACACCCTCGGAGACGAGGGTCGCGTACTCGTAGGACTGCACCGCCACGAAGATCGAGCCCATGATGAAGGTCAGGATGAACCACTCGACCATGCCCCACTTCCCGAACTGCAGGAAGGCGCCGGTGCGGCGGGGCTGGAGGCGCTCGGCGGCGAGGACGCCGAACTGGGCGGTGACGGAGGAGAGCACCAGGATCGTCGTGTTCACCGCGGCGAGCGGGACGTTGAGGATCGCGGTGTGCTCGGCCCAGAGCTCCGGAGACGTGGAGCGGAGGGTGAAGTACATGGCGAAGAGCCCACCGAAGAACATGAGCTCGCTGGCGAGCCACACCATGGTCCCGACCTGCACCATGTTCGGCCGGCTCGGGAGGCCCGTGGTGGGCTGATGGAGAGTGGGGTTAGCTGTGGTCACCCAGCCATTATGGCCCTAAACACCGCCCGGGCGGTAAATCCAACCTACCGTGTCGCAGGACGGGTCGTCAGCACCGTGCTGGGGTTTCAGTGGCAGTCGGGGGCTGGTGTCCAGGAGACGTTCAGGATAGCGGCGTGCGACTCCTGACACGGCGCGGCCTGCGGTGCGGTCGGGCCGCTAGGCTCGGGGCGTGAGCACCCCCGAGAACACCGCAGCAGTCCTTGGGACCTCCTGGCCGGAGGTCTTCCGCGCCCTCACCCTCGGTGAGGACCTCAGCGACGACGTCGCCGCGTGGGCGATGGGCGAGATGATGGCCGGTGACGCGACCGAAGGGCAGGTGGGCGGATTCCTCCTCTCCCTGGCCGCGAAGGGCGTGACCGTGCCGGAGCTGCGGGGTCTGGCCGAGGCCATGGTGCGGGCGGCCAATCCGGTGCACGTGGCGGGGGAGACCCTCGACATCGTGGGCACGGGCGGCGATCGGCTGGGCACCGTGAACCTCTCCACGATGTCCTCGCTCGTGGCCGCCGGAGCGGGCGCACGCATCGTCAAGCACGGCAACCGCGGGGCGTCGTCCACCGCCGGCGCGGCAGACGTGATCGAGGCCCTCGGCGTCGACCTGTCCATGCCGGCCCGCAAGGCCGAGGAGTGCGCCGAGGCCGTAGGCATCACGTTCCTCTTCGCTCAGAACTACCACCCGTCGATGAAGTACGTGGCCCCGGTGCGCAAGCAGCTCGGCGTCCCGACCGTCTTCAACTTCCTGGGCCCGCTGAGCAATCCGGCGCAGGTCACCGCGCAGGCCTTGGGCTGCTCGAGCGAAGCCATGGTCCCGCTGCTCGCCCAGGTGCTCGCCGATCGTGGGGTGCGCGGCTTCGTCTTCCGCGGTGCGGACGGCCGGGACAAGATCACGACGTCGGGGCCGTCGACCGTCCTGGAGGTCCGGGACGGTGTGCGCACCCACGAGCTCGATCCCCGGGAGCTGGGCATCGACCTGGCCCCCGTCCAGGCCCTGGCCGGGCGGGACGGCGCCTACAATGCGACCCTCGTCCGCGCTCTCCTGGCGGGGGAGAGGGGGCCGATCCGCGACGCCGTGCTCCTCAACGCGGCTGCGGGCCTGACGGCCTGGGACAGCGACGCCGACTCGCCCCTGATGGAGCGCCTCGCGGCCAATATGACACGGGCCGCCGAGTCGATCGACTCCGGCGCGGCACGCGATGTCCTGGACCGCTGGGTCGCCTTCTCGCGGTCCTGAGGCGAGGACGGACCCCGCCGGTGAGTCGGGGTCCGTCCTCGCGGGGGCTCAAGCGTCGAAGCCGAGCGCCCATCCCTCGCCGAGGTCCTCGGTCGAGTACGTGCGGAAGGCCAGCATGGTCTCGGTGTCCTGGATCCCCTCGACCTTGGAGAGGTGGTCGGCGATCACGTCGGCGAGATCCTCGTAGCGGCGCACCTTGACCATCGCGACGAGATCCCAGGCGCCGGTCACCGAGTAGACGGAGCCGATGCCCTCGAGGGCCGCCAGCGTCTCCGCGGTCTCCGGGATGCTGGACTTGTCGGTCTTGATCAACACGATGGCGGTGACCACGGTCGCTCCTCATTTCCTCGATGCTGCGGGTCCTGTGTCCGGGATGATCCTAGCCGCGCTCCGGCCTCTCAGTCCCGGGCTCGACGCACCAGCCAGGCGCTCACCGCCCGGCGGCCCAGGAGCAGGACGCCGAGCACCCCGAGTGCCACGAGCACGAAGGACGCGGGCGCGCCACCGAGGCCGAAGGCCACGCGCAGAACCATGCCGACGGCCACGGTGCCCAGCCAGACGATCACGCCGTGCGGCCACACCCGGGCCCAGGTCCGGTGGCCGGCGGTCAGCCCGATCATGAGGAGGAGGCCCGCGAGGAACGGCGCCGCCGTGATCAACAGACCCAACGGTCCACGCTCCGTGGCGTGCTGCCCCTGGCCAAGGGCCACGAAGAGGAGGGTGAGCAGGAGGTCGACGGCAAGCGCCAGCACGGCGCCGCGCTGAGCACGGTGCTCCGCGGGCGCGGCACGGCGGGCGGTGGGGGAGGACGTCATGCATCCAGTCTGGCCCACCGCGGAGGATCGGCGCGGAGCGCCCGCTCGAGGGAGTCTGTGGACGGGACCTACGACAAAATCCCATCTTTGTCGGAGCTAGGCTCTCCGTATGGTGTCCGTGCATCTGGTGCCCATCCGACCGACCGCCGCCACGGCCGACGACGCCCGACGTCTGGCAGCCGCGCTGCTCGACGATCCCCGCCCGGGCGCAGCTGTGATCTCGGCGGCGTGGCATATCGACGAAACCGATGCGGCGCCGCACGACGGTGAGCTGGCCGTCACTCTCGACGGCATGGCGGCGGGGGTGGGCCTGGCACTGTGGGCCGTGCGGTCTGGGTCCTGGGCGGTGCTGCTGGATCCAGAGGGCAACTACGACAAGCAGTCAGCCTTGTCACATATCACAGCAGGGGAGCGGCGCCGCGCCCGGCGAGCACCGGGACGGCTGGTGCTGCCGCACGGACGACGCCCGGGCCGCGCCTCGGAGACCGGCCGAGAGGCTGATCTGCGCTGTGCAGAGGCCACCCTGCAGCTGGTCGCCACGGTGGAACGGCGCCGGTCCGATGACCAGCATGCGGCGGGGCGGCTGGTGGAAGCCGGCGCCAGTCAGCGAGAGGCGGCGGCGGAGCTCGGGATCAGTCAGCAGGCCGTCCATTCCCGGTTGCGGCACGGGCTCTGGCATGAGAGTCGCTCAGCGGTGGCGGCTGTCCTGCCGCTGCTGGAGCGGCTGGTTGCAGACCCGGGTGAGTGAATCTCCGTCATGCGGGGTCGGCGCGGCCGCCCGCAGGGGAGACGGAGAACGGGCTAGTTGACATAATGTACATTATCGGCGCACGGTAGAAGGGCGGACAGGGGCGCCCCGCGCGGCGGGTCTCGCGCGTAGCCTGGACCCATGACGATCATGACCGACCAGCGCGACCGCCCCCTGCACGCGACGATCGCCGTCGTCCTGGCCATCGCCACGGCGGGCTACCTGGCTCCATGGGCCGTCGCCGCCGTCCGTGGCCGTTCCAACGTGTGGGCGGTGTTCTGGGTGAACCTGCTCACCGGGTGGACCGTCCTCGGCTGGTGCATCGCGCTGTACATGTCGCTCACCAGCCATCGCCGGCTGCGGTCCTGGGGTCCGCGCGGCCTCTGACCGCGCGGACCGCCCCTCAGGTAAGACGCGCGACGACGGCCCGCACACCGTCTCCCTCGGCGATGAGGCACCGCGGGCCGTCGACGTCCGCCTCGCCCGTCTCCGACAGCTCGACCGGCACCTCGAGCTCCCCCGTCGCATCGGCGCCGATCACGCGGAGGGTGAGATCCGGGGCGCGCGTCTCGAGGTAGGTCCCGGACTCGTCATGCATCTCGAGCCGGGCCTGCGGGATCTCGCCGCGCACGGCGGCCGCGAGGATACGGCGCGCGTCCGGGTCGGTGGCGGCGTCCACGACCCAGCGGTGTCCCAGGACGGAGTGCTCCACCTCGGCCACGACGTCCCCCTCGGCGGGTGCGTCGCCTCGGTAGGCGAACGCAGTCTGGTAGAGCCGGTCCCCCACGCGCACGAGCATCGACTCGACGCCGATCTCGCCGGTGGGATCGTCGAACCGGTACGAGCCGACCTTCTCGGCGGTCACGTCCTCGGGCAGTCCGTGCGCCACGAGGCGGCGGCGGATCCATTCGGGCTTGTCCGGGTCCAGGCGTGCGGTGTAGATGAGAGCCATGCCCCGACCGTAGCCCCGACGTCGTCCGCCCGGGAGGGCCCGCCGGCCGGCGGCGCGGCTCAGCCCTGCACGGCCCGCACGGCGTGGTCCATGGCCCGGTAGGCGTCGAGCTCGCGGGCTTCGGCCGCGCCACCGATCAGGCGCACCGCCTCCGGCGCGTAGCCCGCAGCCACCAGGTCCTCGACGAGATCCGTCTCGGACTCCTGCCCGGCGCACACGACGACGTCCGTCACGTCCAGGGTCAGCGCCACGCGGGCCTCGGGGTCCTCCGGGGACGGCGCGGTCACGCGCAGGCCGTCGGGGCCGAGGCCCTCGTAGGTCACACCGGAGTGCAGGTGGACCCCGTGCCGCCGCAGCTCGGCGCGGTGCACCCAGCCGGTGGTGGGGCGCAGTCGGACGCCGATCGGTCCGGGGCTGCGCTGGAGCAGGTGGACCTCGCGTCCGGGGTGGGCCGCGGCCGGCTTCGCCAGCTGGCCCGGCGTCTCCGAGGTCAGTGCCACGCCCCAGCGGGCCCGCCAGTGCTCCTGCGTCTCGGGTGTCCCGTCCGGCCGTTCCGTGCCGGCCGCCAGGGCCTCGGCGACATCCACGCCCACGCCGCCGGCGCCGATCACCGCGACGCGCGGGCCGACGTCGACGTGCCCCAGGACCACGTCGTCATAGGCATGGACGGCGGGCGCGCCCGGCTCCCCCGTCCCGGGCAGATCGACGGGCCGGGGCCGCACGCCGGTGGTGAGGAGCACCTCGTCGTAACCCGGCCGCCCGTCGTCGGTCAGGAGTGTCTGTGCGGATACCTCCTCCCCGGTCACGAGCGTCACCCCGGACGCCGCCGCGCGGGCCGCCAGGTGCTCCAGCGCGGGACCGAACTCCTCCTTGCCGGGGATGCGCCGGGCGAGCCGGAACTGGCCGCCGGGCTCGGCGTGCCGGTCGAACAGGGTGACCTCGTGCCCGAACCGGGCCGCACGCTCCGCCGCCGTGAGGCCCGCCGGCCCGGCACCGACCACGGCGATCCGGCGCCGGCGGCCGAGGGCCACCGGGACGGGCGCGGCGTACTCCGGCTCCGTCTCCCGCCCGGCGCGGGGGTTCATCAGGCACGAGACCTTGGCCCCGGTGAACACGTGGTCGAGGCAGGCCTGGTTGCAGGCGATGCACGGGGTCAGGGTCCGAGCGCGCGGGTCGCTGATCGCGGCCATCCACTCGGGGTCCGCCAGCAGGGGCCGGGCCAGCCCGACGAGCGCGGCGGCCCCGGACGTCAGCGCCTCCTCCGCCTCGGCGGGGGTGGTGAGCCGGTTGGAGGCGATCACGGGGATGTCGACGGCGGCGGTCAGGTCAGCCGAGGCGGCGAGGAACGCGGCGCGCGGCACGGAGGTCACGATGGTCGGCACGCGGGACTCGTGCCACCCGATGCCGGTCATCAGGACGTCCGCTCCGGCGGCCTCGAAGGCCCGGGCGGTGTCCGCGATCTCCGCGCGCGTCTGCCCGTCGGGGACGAGGTCCGCCGCCGAGGTGCGCACCGAGAGCACGCCGCGCTCCCCCAGCGCCTCGCGCACGGCCGCGACCACCGCCGCCGGGAACCGGCGTCGGCGCTCGGCGTCGCCCCCGTACTCGTCCGCGCGTCGGTTCGTCGCCGGGGCGAGGAACTGGTTGAGGAGGTAGCCCTCCGAGGCCATGATCTCCACGCCGTCGTATCCGGCCTCCAGGGCCAACGTGGCCGCGCGTGCGAACGCGTTCACGGTCCGCTCGATGTCCGCGGCCGTCATCTCCCGGGGCGTGTGCCGCGAGATCGGGGCTCGCACCGCGGAGGCCGAGACCAGGTCGGCGCTGGGGGCGTAGCGCCCGGCGTGCAGCAGCTGGGCGAGGATCCTGCCCCCGGCGGCGTGGACGGCGTCCGTGACGACGCGATGGGCGCGCGCGTCCTCCTCGCTGGCGAGCATCCCCCCGCCCAGCGTCACCGTGCCCTCCGGGACGACGCCCAGGCCGCCGGTGACGATGAGTCCGACGCCGCCGCGTGCCCGCTCCGCGTAGAACGCCGCCAGCTGCGGCAGGTCGTCGTGCCGATCCTCCAGTCCCATGTGCATCGAGGCCATGACCACCCGGTTGGGCAGCGTGAGGGGGCCCAGAGTGATCGGCTGGAGCAGGGGCGAGACCGCGACGGGTGAAGATGTCATGCAGCTCACATTACCGGTCGGTAGCCCCCTCCTTCCAGGACCGCCTGGGGACACGCTGTGTCCGACGCCACTGCATAGGGCAGGATGGGGATCACACGTCGACGCGCGGCAGACCCGTCCGCGCACCCGACACGGAGGGGAGCGCACGCATGGAGTGGATCGAGGCGAACGCGGGCTGGCTGTGGCTGGTGCTGGCCGCCGGCCTGGCCGGCGTCGAGCTGCTGACCCTCGACCTCGTCTTCCTGATGATCGCCGCCGGGGCCGGCGCGGCGGGAGTGGTCGCGCTCGTGGGCGGCCCGCTGGCGCTCCAGCTCGCGGCGTTCGCCGCCGTCGCTCTGCTGATGCTCGCCGCCGTGCGCCCCGTCGCGCTGCGCCACCTGCGCAAGGACACCGGCGCCGGCGCCTCCTACCTGGACACGCTTCCGGGGCGCCGCGTCGCGGCCCAGGGCGCGATCACCGGCGACGCCGGCACGCTCGCCGTCGACGGCGACACCTGGTCCGCCCGCGTCGAGCCCGGGGCGCCCGAGGTCGCCCCCGGCGACGAGGTGACCGTCCTGCGCATCGACGGGGCCACCCTGGTGGTCCGCCCGCTCCCCCGCATCGACTGGGAGGCGGACGGCGCCTGAGCCGCCCCACGTCCTCGTTCCGACCGCACCGACCGCACCGACCGCACCGACCCCAGAAGAAGGGACCCCGATGGAAACCCTCATCGTCCTCGTCGTCCTCGCCGTCCTCGCGGCGGTGATCGTGGCCTCCTCGGTCAAGATCATCCCGCAGGCGCGGACGGCCAACATCGAACGCCTCGGCAAGTACAACCGCACGGCCGGCGCCGGGCTGACCCTGATCATCCCGTTCGTGGACCGCATGCTCCCGATGGTGGACATGCGCGAGCAGGTCGTCTCCTTCCCGCCCCAGCCGGTGATCACCGAGGACAACCTCGTCGTCTCCATCGACACGGTCGTCTACTTCCAGGTCACGGACGCCAAGGCCGCGACCTATGAGATCGCCAACTACATCCACGCGGTGGAGCAGCTCACCACCACCACCCTGCGCAACGTCGTGGGCGGCATGAACCTCGAGGAGGCCCTGACCTCTCGCGACTCCATCAACTCCCAGCTGCGCGGCGTGCTGGACGACGCCACCACGCGCTGGGGCCTGCGGGTCTCGCGGGTGGAGCTCAAGGCCATCGACCCGCCCATGTCCATCCAGGACTCGATGGAGAAGCAGATGCGCGCCGAGCGCGACCGCCGCGCCGCCATCCTCACCGCCGAGGGCACGAAGCAGGCCGCCATCCTCACGGCCGAGGGCGAGCGCCAGTCCCAGATCCTCTCCGCCGAGGGCGAGGCTCAGGCCCGCGTGCTGCGCGCCAACGCCGAGGCGGAGGCGATCGAGGTGGTCTTCGACGCCATCCACTCCGGCGGCGCCGACTCCGAGGTCCTGGCCTACCAGTACCTGCAGTCCCTGCCCAAGATCGCCGACGGCCAGGCCAACACCATGTTCGTGGTCCCCGCCGAGCTCACCCGCGCCCTGCAGGGCCTCGGTGAGGCGTTCGCCCCCGGCGACGGCGACCGCCCCACCCCGGAGCACGCACCCCGGCGTCGGGACTCCGGGGACCGCGCGGGCGAGCCGGGAGCCGAGCACTCCGGCGTCACCCCGGAGCGCGCGCGTCGGCCGCGTGGGTCCCGTCCCACCACCGCGGACGCCCTGCGCGCCAGCGGCGTCATGGACGCGATGACCGCGGGCGCGGTGACGGCGGAGGACATGCCGCAGACCTCGCTCGACGAGGCCCTGGCCACGCCGCAGGAGATCGAGCCCGACCCGTCGGCCGGCCGCACCCCCGGCACCCGCCCGGCCGGCGAGGCCGACGGGAATGCTGTGGGACACTGAATGGTTCCATCGGTGAGAACGACCCGCCGCGCCTCGATCGGCCCGCGCCCCCGCGCGGGCCTCGGCGCGGCCTGACGAGGAGGAAACGTGAGCGATCGCAGCCTGCGGGGCATGCGCCTGGGCGCGCAGTCCCTGGAGTCCGAGGCCGGCGTCGAGCCCGCCGCCCGGCAGCGGGTGGAGTACCGCACGGAGGACGGCGAGCAGGTGTTCGTGACCTTCTCCGTGGAGGCGGACGTGCCGGCCACCTGGACTTCGAAGACCGGCAAGGAGGCGTTCCTCGTCAGCGGCGAGAAGCCGGCTGAGACCGAGGGCAAGCCCGTGCGCACCCACTGGGACATGCTGCGTGAGCGCCGCAGCCTCGAGGAGCTGGAGGAGACCTACAAGATCCAGCTCAACAAGCTGCGCGCCAGCCGCGGCGAGGAGGTCGACGCCTGACCCGCCGCTCCCCCATGCACGACGGGGCCGGATCCGCCATGGATCCGGCCCCGTCGTCGTTCGGGGACTGTGCGCCTCACAGGCCGAGGCGGGCGCGCAGGCCCTCCCAGCGCGCGGCCAGGCCCCACCGGGTCACGTTGACCACGGCCTCGCCGATGATGCCGCCGCTCATCTTGGACTCGCCGAGCTCACGCTCCACGAACGTGATCGGGACCTCGACGATCCGCTTGCCGAGGCGGGCCGTGCGGAAGGTCATGTCCACCTGGAACCCGTAGCCCTTGGACTCGATCGCGTCCAGGTCGATCGCACGGAGCGTGTCGGCCCGGTAGGCGCGGTAGCCCGCCGTGATGTCCGTCAGGTTGAGGCCGAGCATGATCCGCGGGTACAGGGAGCCGGCCCACGAGATCATCTTGCGGGAGGTCGGCCAGTTCACCATCTTGCCGCCCGGCACGCGGCGCGAGCCGATCACCAGGTCCGCAGTGCGGACGGCCTCCAGCAGGCGCGGCAGCTGCTCGGGCTGGTGCGAGCCGTCCGCGTCCATCTCGACCAGGACGTCGTAGCCGCGCTCCAGGCCCCAGCGGAACCCGGCGATGTAGGCGCCGCCCAGGCCGTCCTTGGTGGTGCGGTGCAGCACGTGCACGGAGGGGTCCTCGGCGGCGCGGGCGTCGGCCCAGTCGCCGGTGCCGTCCGGGGAGGCGTCGTCCACCACGAGAACGTCGGACTCCGGGACGGCGTCACGGAGTCGGCCGAGGGTCAGCGGCAGCGACTCGATCTCGTTGTACGTGGGGATGATGGTCAGCACGCGCATGTGCGGTTCTCGCCTTCCGGCCGGGGTCGTGGGGGCGGCCCGCCGGTCGGACGGGCCATCGCATCCGTTCGAGTATAGGAAGCGGAGGTCTCAGGCCGGCGTCGCGGCGTCGTGAGCGTCGCGGGCCACGTCCTCCGCGGCGATCCGGCCGTCCACCCAGGTGGCCCGCCAGCGGGGCAGGGCGGTCTCGGCGTCGAGGGCCGGCAGCAGCGGCGTGCCGGCCCGGGTGTCCGTGCTCCACGCCGCCACCCGGCCGTCCGGCGACTGCACAGCGACCGCGTCGGCGTCCCAGACGCCGAACACGGCCGGGGCCGACACGCTCAGGCGCGGGGCGACGGACAGGCGTGCCGCCGGAGCGTCGGGCAGCGCGCGCAGCGGGGTGCGGGTCGCGGCGGCGAAGGCGGAGCGGGCGGAGATGCGCTCGTCCGGGTCGGGGTGGGACAGCGCCGACCGGACGGCGGCCCACGGGTCCCCGGCCGGGCCGGCGCCCAGGCACACGGTGACGGCGTCGGCCAGCAGGCTCGCCACGGGGGCGTGCAGCACGCCGTCCGCGTCGGGGACGACGGTGGCGCTGACCCCGGCGGCGGCCAGGAAGGCGCGGTCCTCGGCGGTGACCGGGTGGGTGACCACGAGCCGATGGCGCACGCGGCCCAGGGCGGCGGTGCCGAGTTCCTCCGCGACCGAGCGCAGGGCGGTCAGGGCCACGTCCTGGGCGGCGGGCCCGGCGTCCGCACCGCCGTCGGGGACGAGGTAGGCCTGCTCCCCCGCCTGGGTCGAGGCCGTCAGGAGGCCGGTGAGCGTGGCGGGGTCGGTGTCGGTCCCGACGGGCAGCCACACCCCGGCCGCCTCGGCGTCCACGCGGTCGGCGTGCCGGTAGACGACGGTCTGGACGTCCTCGTCGGCGGGCGCGGCGCCCGTGTCCTCGGGCCCGGCCAGGACCGTCACGACGGCGGTGCCGCGGCTCAGCGCGTCCCGCGCGTCCGCGGGCCGGGCCAGCGGCTCGACGAACACGGGCACGACGACGGCGCCGTCGAGGTCCCGCCGTTCGTCACCCGGGTCGGCCACGCGGTCCGCGGAGTCGTCCGCGCCGAGCCAGGCGATCATCCCGTCCCGGACCAGCAGCGCCTGTGCGTACGGGTCCGTCGTCGAGTGGATGATGCCGCGGGTCAACAGGTGTGCGCTCACCCGCCCACCCTAGCCCGTGTCAGTCCTCGTCCGCGCGCGGCGCCGAGGCCGCCGGCAGCGAGGTGGCCACGACGCCGCGGGAGACGAGGTCCGCGGCCCGGCGGCAGGCACGGCTGCGACGGGTGTCCCCGGGGACGTTGGCCAGCTGGCCCAGCACGTCGATGACCTGCCGCGCCCAGCGGACGAAGTCGCCCGCGGCGAGGTCCGCGCCGTCAAGGGTGCGGCGCAGGGTGGCGCCCCGCACCCAGCGGTGCATGGGTGCCACCAGCCCGGGGTCCGTCCGGGGCGTCGGCTCGAGCCGGGCCTGGGCCTCGTCCGTGCGCAGGCGCTCCTCGATGCGCTCGGCGGCCTCCGCGACGCGCGCGAGCCGCGGGGTCGGCATCGGGACCAGTCCGGGCTCGGCCTCCCCCCTGCCCTGGTACACGAGCAGCGCGGCGACGGCGGCCCACTCCTCCGGCGTCAAGCCGTCCGTGGCCGGATCCTGCAGCACCAGCGAGGTGAACAGGTCCCGCTCGCCGTAGATCCGGCGCAGGGCCTCGCCGCGCTCCGTGAGCGCCGCGCGGGGCGAGGACGCGTCCTCCTGGACGTAGCCGTAGGCGCGCAGCAGACCGACGACGCGGTCGAACGTGCGGGCGATGGTGTTGGTGCGGCCCGCGATGCGCTCCCGCAGGACGGAGACCTCCCGCCGCATGGCCCACCAGCGGTCGCCCCAGCGGGCGTGCTCCTCGCGGTCCTGGCAGCCGTGGCACGGGTGGCGGCGCAGTGCCCGGCGCAGCTCCTCGACCCGGGGCGCGGCCGGGTCCTCCCGGAGGCGGAAGCCCGCCGTGCGGCGGCCTCCGGCGGGCGGGCGGCCCGTGCGCACGGCCTCGCGCATGAGCGCGGCGACGTCCTTGCGCTGCGCGGGCGTCTTCACCTGCACCACCTGGGGCAGGGCGGCGCCGGCCACCGGCTCGACCGGCCCGGCGACGTCGTCCACCGTGATGCGGCGCAGCTGCGCCTTGTCCGTCACGACGCCGACGCGCGGGTTCTGGAGGTTGCCGGCGGGGAACACGACGACGGCCCGGCCGAGCGCGCGGCCGGCGTCGAGCTCGACGACGTCCCCGACCGCGAGGTTCGCGAGCGAGTCCTTCACGGCGGCCAGGTGGGCCCGACGGCGCCCCTGCGAGCCGGACTTCTCCGCGGCCGCGAGCTCCTTGCGCAGGGTGAGGTACTCGGCGAAGTCGCCGAGGTGACACTGCATGGCCTCCTCGTACTTCTCGAGGCTGGCCTGCTTCGAGCGGACCTCGCGGGCCAGCCCCACCACGGAGCGGTCCGCCTGGAACTGGGCGAACGAGGACTCGAGGATGCCCCGTGCCCGCTCCGCCCCGACCTGTGCCAGCAGGTTCGCGGACATGTTGTAGGTAGGCCGGAACGAGGAGCGCAGCGGGTAGGTGCGGCGCGAGGCCAGGCCCGCGACGGCGGCCGGGTCCAGCCCGGGACGCCACATCACCACGGCGTGGCCCTCGACGTCGATGCCGCGGCGGCCCGCCCGGCCCGTCAGCTGGGTGTACTCCCCCGGCGTGATGTCGACGTGGTTCTCGCCGTTGAACTTGACCAGCTTCTCGATCACCACGGAGCGGGCCGGCATGTTGATGCCGAGGGCGAGGGTCTCCGTGGCGAACACGGCCTTGAGCGCGCCGGCGGCGAACAGGTCCTCGACGGCCTCCTTGAACGGGGGCAGCATGCCGGCGTGGTGGGCCGCGAAGCCCCGGGACAGGCCGTCGCGCCACGCCCAGAACCCGAGGATCTCCAGGTCCTCGACGGGCAGCAGACGCGCCGCCTCCTCGACCCGCTCGGCCACGAGCGCCTTCTCCCGCGCCGTGGTGAGGTCGAGCCCGGCCCGGAGGCACTGCTCCACGGCGGCGTCGCAGCCGGTCCGGGAGAAGATGAAGGTGATGCACGGCAGCAGCCCGTCGCGGTCGAGGGCCCGGATCATCTCTGGGCGCGACGTGGACAGCCGCGGTCCGCGCCGCTGGCCGCCGTCGTGACCGCCCGGCCGACCGGAGACCGGCCGCTCCCGGTCCAGCGCGGAGGAGCCGTTCCGGCCCCGGCCGCCGTCGCGAGTCGTGCGTCGGCCGCCCCTGACCCGGCCCTTCGGGCCGCCCCCGCGCCCGTCGCGGTGCTGCTGCCGCCCGGGCCGTCCCCAGTCCGCGCGCTGGAACCGGCGCTCGGTCTCCTCCCCCAGGCGCTTGAGCTCGGGGTTGAGCAGGGCCTCCCCGTCCCGGTCCGCGGTGTCCTCGAAGGCGATGTCCTCGGCGAACAGGTCGTAGAGCCGGCCCCCGGCCATGACGTGCTGCCACAGCGGCACCGGCCGGTGTTCGGAGACGATCACGGTGGTGGCGCCCCGGACCGTGTCGAGCCAGGCGCCGAACTCCTCGGCGTTGGACACCGTGGCGGACAGGGAGATCAGCTGCACGTGCTCGGGCAGGTGGATGATGACCTCCTCCCACACCGGGCCCCGGAACCGGTCGGCGAGGTAGTGGACCTCGTCCATGACGACGAAGCCGAGGTCGATGAGGGTGTCGGACTGCGCGTACAGCATGTTGCGCAGCACCTCGGTGGTCATCACGACGACGGGCGCATCCGGGTTGACGGAGGTGTCCCCCGTGAGCAGGCCGACGTTCTCCGCACCGTGCACGCGGGCGAGGTCCGCGTGCTTCTGGTTGCTGAGAGCCTTGATGGGGGTGGTGTAGAACGCCTTCGTGCCGCGGGCCAGGGCCAGGTGGACGGCGAACTCGCCGACCACCGTCTTGCCGGCGCCGGTGGGCGCCGCGACGAGGACGCCGTGGCCGTCCTCGACCTCGGCGCACGCGCGGCGCTGGAAGTCGTCGAGGGGGAAGCCCACGCGTGCGGCGAACCGGCCGAGCTCGGAGCCGGCGTGGTGCCGGGCCGCCCGGGCACGGGCGTAGCGCTCCGCCGGGCTCAGCTCGGGCTCGTCGTGCGGGGTCGCGGACGCGGGATGGTGGGCCATGGCCCCACCCTACTGGCGGGTCCGGACACCGTCGTGCTCGTGCGTCCGGGCGGGAGGGCTGCGGCGGGCGCCGCTCAGATCTGATCGAGCGGCTTCGGGCCTGCGGCGAGCTCCGCCTCGACGTCCATCTCACGCTGGCCCTTCCGACGGTCGCGACGCCGGTCGCCCCACAGACACAGGACGATGGCCACGCCGAAGAGGACGACGAGCGGGATCGCCATGTAGAACATGGAGATGGCGTCCGCACCGGGGGCGGCGATCGCGGCGATCAGCATGATCACGAAGACGGTGATGCGCCAGTGGTGGACGATCGTGCGGCCCGGCAGGATGCCGAGCATGTTCAGTCCCACCAGCAGCACCGGCAGGACCATGGCCACGCCGAACGCGAGGTAGAGACGCGTGACGAAGCTGATGTACACCGACGCCGTCGGGAGGTTCGCGCCGCCCTCGGGAGTGAAGCCCACGAAGAACTGGACGGCCTGCGGCATCACGAGCCACCCCAGCGCGATGCCGAAGATGAACAGGGGCACGGCCGCGGCGATGAAGCCCAGGGCGTACTTCTTCTCGGCCTTCTTCAGACCCGGCACGATGAATGCCCAGATCTGGTAGAGCCAGACCGGGCTGGACAGGATGAGCCCGATGAACATGCTGACCTTGAGCATGAGGTCGAACGGCGAGGCCACCGTGTCATAGGCGACGGCCGCCGTGTGTCCCTGGCTGGCGATCTCCTTGACCGGGCGGAACAGCTCCGCCATGACCGGCTGGTAGACGAGGAAGCCGATCACCATGCCGACCGCGACGGCGAGCGCCGACTTCAGCAGTCGGTTGCGCAGCTCCGTGAGGTGCTCGCGCAGCGGCATCTCGCCGGTGGGGTTGTCCCGCCGCTTCCGGCGGCGCCGGGTGCGGCGGGCGACCTCGTCGACCTCGGTCATCGGGTGGGGGTCCTTCCGGCTCAGCGCGGGTCGCGCGGGTCGGTCTCGTCACGCTCGACGACGCGGCCCTCGACCGGCTCGTCCGCGGCGGTGGAGCCGGCGCCGGAGCGCTCGTCCGTGGTGCCCTTGCCCTCCGTGCGCATCTGCTTCACCTCGGAGGAGAAGATGCGCATCGACTGGCCGAGGTTGCGGGCCATCGCGGGCAGCTTCGGCGCCGCGAAGAGCAGGATCGCGAGCAGGATGATGATGACGAGCTGCCAGCCCTGGAGTCCAGCCATGATGAAGGGTCCTTTCGATGGGGTTCCGGGGTCCAGGCTACCGCGCCGGCAGGGCCGCGAGGGCATCGCCCAGCGCGTCCGCCACGGACGTCCGGAGGTCGGCGGGGGCCAGCACCTCGACGGCGCCGCCGTGGCGTCCGACCAGCGCGGCCGCCACGCCGGCGTCGGTCAGATGCACCCGGGTGAGCCGGTCGCCGTCGGGCAGGTCGGCCTGGGCGTCCGGGCGGTAGCCGGCGGCCGCGTCGCGGACGGGATGGGCCCAGCGCAGCAGCACCGGCACCCCCGCAGTGTCGTCGGGATGGACCCGCCAGCGCGCGGGCTGAGCCCGGGGCGCGAACGTCTCCCCCGTGGGTGCGGGCGCGCTGATCCGGTCCACCCGGAACACCCGGTGGTCCTCGGCGCGACGGCACCACGCCTGCAGGTAGAGGCGCGCCCCGTCCTGCACCAGGGCCAGCGGCTCCACGTCCCGCTCGGTGAGGGCATCGGCATGCACGGAGCGGTAGGTCAGGTGCACGACGGCCCGCTCCGCCACGGCGGCCAGCAGGGTGCGCACCGTCGCGGGGTCCACGGCCACGTCCCAGTGGGCGGCGACGGCGACCGGGGGCTCGCCGGCGGTGTGCGCCTCGGCCTCCCGGAGGGCGGCGTCGTCCGCGTCGTCCGCATCCGGGGCCCCCGCGTCCAGGACCGCGGCGCGGATCAGGCGCTGGGCGGAGCGGGCGGCCTCGCGGTCGGCCTCGTCCAGCACCGGCAGGTCCGCGACCGTCTGCAGGGCGGCGACGAGGCTGTGCGCCTCGGGGCGCGTCAGCCGCACGGGACCGGCCAGGTCGGCGGCGCGCTCCACGTGGACGCGGCCACCGACCTCCGCCACCTCGAACTGGAAGCCGGGGAAGTCGCGCTCGGGCATGCCGCAGTAGCGCAGCGTCTCGAGGTCGGCGTCGAGGCGCTCGTCGGTGATGCCGAGGCGGGCGCGCAGCTCCGCCCGGTCCACCCCACCGGCCCGGTTGGCCAGCCCCACGATGTCCAGCAGGCGGCCCACGAGGTCCTCGCTCGAGTCGCGGGCGCGGCGCCGGACGGGCGCGGCGAGCGCCACCTCGAGCAGGGCCGGGTCGGCGGGACCGGCGTGGGTCTCCGCCGCGGCGGCCAGGCCCGCGCGGACGCGGTCGGTCAGGTCCGGGTGCGCGGCCGAGGGCACGGCCCGGCCCAACAGGCCGCCGATCTCTGCGGCGAGGCCGTCCTCGCGCGGCCCGGCGGGGGCCTCCCAGAGCTCCCAGTCGGGTCCCGGTGCGGCGCCGTCCTCGACCCGGGGCTCGGCCGGCTCACCGACCGCGCGGACGCCCTGACCCCGGCCGGGCGCGAGCCACACCCGGACCCGCTCGGCGTCGGCCTGCCCGGCCAGGCGCGCCACGAGGCCGGCGTGGTCGTGGTCCTCGGGACGGCCGGGGGCGTCCGTCGCCCGCTCGACGCGGCGCGGCTCCCCCTCCATCCGGGTGAGCCGGAAGCTGCGCTCGGCGCCGCGGTCGAGGTCCCAGCCGGTGAGGTACCAGCGGCCGCGCACGAGGGTGAGGAACCAGGCCCGCACGGTGCGCCGGGTGGCCCGCCCCCGCGCGTCGCGGTAGGGGAAGCGCAGCACGGCCTCGTCGGCCACGGCCTGGGTGAGGGCCTCGAGCCGGGGGTCGGCCCGGGGCATGAGGGTGTGGTACCCGGCCAGCTCGTCGTCGCCCGTGAGGTCGGTGGCCGGCTGGAACAGCAGGCCCACGGCGCGGACGACGTCGGCGCGCAGCGGCGAGTCACCCCACAGGCGACGCGCCCGCACGAGGGCGCGGCGCTCGTCCACGGTGAGGTCGAGGTCGCGCAGTAGCAGCGCATCGCGGACGACGCGGTGCCGCACCCCCGCCTCGCCCTTGTCGAAGCCCGCGGGTTCGAGGGTCTCCAGCGGGACCCCCACGGCGCGCAGCACGCGGCGGTCCCGCTGGAAGAGCTTCTCGAAGGCGGCGTCCGTGAGCCCCTCGTAGCCGACGACCTGCCGTCGGATCCGGTCACGCTCGAGACCGTGCGGTGCCGAGAGCAGCAGCCACAGCAGCGAGATGATGCGCTCGGCGGCCTCGTCGCCGGCGCGCCGCGGGGCGGGTGGGGTCACGGGGCCCGGGGTCAGTCGACCGAGACGAGGTCGCAGACGAAGATGAGCGTCTCGTTCGGCCCGATCGCGGAGCCGGCGCCGCGGGCGCCGTAGCCCAGGTGCGGCGGGATCTCGAGGCGGCGGCGGCCGCCGACCTTCATGCCGAGCAGGCCCTGGTCCCAGCCGGCGATGACCTGGCCGACGCCGACGGTCAGGGGCAGCGGGGTGCCGCGGTTCCACGAGGCGTCGAACTCCTCGCCGGTGGACCAGGCCACGCCCACGTAGTGGACCTGCACGCGGGAGCCGGCCTCGACGGCCGGGCCGGAGCCCTCGATCAGGTCCTCCACCACGAGCTCGGTGGGCGGGGTCTCGCCCGGGAAGTCGATCTCGGGCTTGGTGCGGTCGTAGTCGCGCTGTCCGAAGGACACGGTGCTCTCCTCTTGGGTTCTCGTGGACGGGGTCAGTTCGCCGACGGGGTGGCGGACGCCTGGGCGTCCAGGATGTCCACGACGAACAGCAGGGGCTCGTTCTCGCCGATGTCCGGCGGGCTGCCCTGCTCACCGTAGGCCTTCTCGGCCGGGATCGACAGGAGGACGCGCGAGCCCACCTTCTGGCCGGCCAGACCCTCCTTCCAGCCCTCGATGACCCGGTTGAGGGAGAACGTGATGGCCTGGCCCGTCTCCCAGGACGAGTCGAAGACCTCGCCGTCGGACCACGTCACGCCCTCGTACTGCACGGTCACGGTGTCGTCCGCGCCGACCTCGCGGCCCTCGCCCTCGATCAGGGGCTGGACCACCAGCTCCTGGGGCGCCTCGCCGTCGGGCTTCGCGATGCTCGGCCGGCCGCTCTCCTCGTCCACGGTGACGTCGGGCAGGCGCTCGTCCCGCTCGGTCACCTCCTCGCCCTCGGCCTGCTTCGGCAGGATGGCGTCGATCTTGTAGACGAACAGCTGGGCGGGCTGCGTCTGGGTGGAGGGGGAGGCGCTCGGCGACGCGCTCTCGGTCTGCGGGACGGAGACGTCGTACTCGGGGCTGTACGCGGCGACGATCGTGCCGGCGCCGTTGCCCACCAGCATCTCGTGGATCTCCGGGTTCATGGACTTGAGCTGGTCGTCCACGGGCACGGCTTCCGGTTCGCCGCTGAAGTTCTCGGCGACCACCTCGCCGCTGGCCGGATCGACGACGGCGATCGACATCTTCAGGACGTCGCCCTCCTGCACCTGCTCCCCCTCGCCGGCGGTCAGCACGCGCGTGGTGGGCTGGCCGGTGTCGATCTCCCCGTCGATCTCGACCGTCGGCGCCCCGCCGTCGCCCTCCGTGAAGGTGACACCCGTCAGGGCGTCCGGCTCCCCCTGGCCCTCGCCGACGGCCGCCCGCTCGGGGGCGGCCGACGTGGAGGCCGACGCGGCGTCGCTGTGGGGCTGGTCCGCGCCGTCGTCGCCGGTAGCGCAGGCGGTGGCCAGCATCAGGCCCGCGGCGCCGAGGGACAGCAGCGGCAGCAGGCGGCGACGGCGGCGGGCCGTCGGGGGCTGGGGGGTCTGGAACGAACTCATGCGGGTCACCCTAACGGCGCGTCCTGGACGCGCGCTGTCAGGCGATCCGCTCGAACAGCCGGTCGACGGCGGCCGACGACGTGTCGAACGGGTCCTTCGTCACGATCGCGTGCAGCGGATGGTCGGTGAGCTTCAGGGTCGTCCAGTCGACGGCGTAGTCCAGGCCGCGCTCCCGGGCGCGGGCCACGAAGTCCGCGCGCACGCGGGCCCGGGTGGTGGGCGGGGCGGCCTCCACGGCGGACCGGGCGGCGTCCTCGGGCAGCAGGCGCGCGACGGCGCCGCGCCGCCGCAGCATGCGGAACAGCCCCCGGTCGGGGTCGATGTCGTGGAAGGCCAGGTCCAGCTGGGCGAGGCGGGGCGCGTCCCAGCCCAGGTCGTGGCGGGCCCGGTAGTCCTCCAGCAGGCGCAGCTTGATCGCCCAGTCGATGCGGTCCTCGATGCGGGACCGGTCACCGGTGCGGACGGCGTCGAGCACCTCGCCCCACAGGGTGAGGACCTCCCCCACCCGGTCGTGGTGGGCACCCTCCGCGGCGACGAAGGCGCGGGCCCGCTCGAGGTAGTGCTCCTGCAGCTCGAGCGCGGAGGCCTCCCCCTCCCGGAGCGCGATGCGGGCCGTGCCGGTGAGGTCGTGGGAGATCTGCCGCACCGCGCGGGTGGGGTGGGCGACGACGCGGTCCCCGAGCGGGAAGCCCGCCTCGATCATCCGCAGCAGCAGGTCGGTGGCGCCGAAGCGCAGCAGGTGGGTGTGCTCGGAGAGGTTCGTGTCCCCCACGATCACGTGGAGGCGCCGGTACTCGGAGGCGTCCGCGTGCGGCTCGTCCCGCGTGTTGATGATCGGCCGGGACCGCGTGGTGGAGGAGGACACGCCGTCCTGCACGAAGTCGGCGCGCTGGGAGAACGCGAAGTGGGCCGGGCCCTCGCCCTCGGGCCACGTGCCGGCGGGCACGACGCGGCCCGCGCCCACGAGGATCTGCCGGGAGACGAGGAACGGGACGAGCGCCTCGGTGAGCCGCCGGTACTCGGTGCGCCGGCGCAGCAGGTAGTTCTCGTGGGAGCCGTAGGAACTTCCCGAGGAGTCGGCGTTGTTGCGGTAGAGGTGGATCCGGCCGCCGACCCCGTCCGCGGCCATGCGCTCCTCGGCCTGGACCACGAGGTCGTGCAGCAGCAGGTCCCCCGCCCCGTCCGAGGCGATGAGCTCGTCGAGCGTCGAGCACTCGGCGGTCGCGTACTCGGGGTGGGACCCGACGTCGAGATAGAGCCGGGAGCCGTTGGACACGAACACGTTCGAGGACCGCCCCCACTCGACCACGGGCCGGAAGAGGTAGCGGACGACCTCTTCGGGGCTGAGCGGGCGCCCCTGCGGGTTCCAATGCTGGACGCCGTACTCCGTCTCCAGCCCGAAGATCCGGCGGGCGCGGTCCGCGTCGGTCACTGGCCGCCCTTCTGGACGAAGCCCTTGACGAACTCCTCGGCGTTGGACTCCAGCACCGAGTCGATCTCGTCCAGCAGGCTGTCCAGGCCCTGGTCCTGGGCCGCGGGCTTCACGTGCGCCTGGCCCGCCGCGGCGCCGGTCTCGTCGTCGCCGCCGGACGGGCGTGGGCGGATCTGCTCCTGGGACATGGTGGCCTCCTCGTGCGTCGACGCGGGTCGGTGTGCTCCGTCCGCGTCCACCCATCCTGCCCCACGCGCGGGCCACGTTTCAGCCCCACGTCCCCGGGTTGCCCCGCGCTGGCAGGATGGGGGCATGCGTCTGTGGACCCTTCACCCCCGCCACCTCGACCGTCAGGGCCTGACGGGCGCCTGGCGCGAGGCCCTGCTCGCGCAGGCCGTCCTGGCCGGCCGCACGCGCGGGTATCGGGACCACCCGCAGCTGCTGAGGTTCCGGGAGCACCCGGACCCGTCCGGCGCGATCGGCGCGTTCCTCTCCGGCCTCGAGGCCGAGGCCACGGCGCGCGGCTATCGCTTCGACCACTCCCGGATCGACCGGCCGTGCCCCGCCCCCGACGGCGCGGTGCGCATCCCGCCCGCCGGTCTCGCACCGATCCCGGCCACCACGGGCCAGCGCGACCTGGAGTGGCGTCACCTGTGCGCCAAGCTGGCCGCGCGCAGCCCCGCCTGGCTCGAACGGTGGTCGGACACGCCCGTCCCCGACGTGCACCCGCTGTTCACGATCGTCCCGGGGCCGGTCGCCTCCTGGGAGCGCGCCTGAGGGCGGGCCGCGGTCGGGCCCGGTCTGGCACCGTGGGGGCATGATCCGCGACGAGAGCATCGAGAGCTATCTGGGGCGCCTCGCCTCCGGCGAGCCCACCCCCGGCGGCGGCGCGACGGGCGCGCTCGCGGTCGCCGAGGGCGCCGGACTGCTGGCCATGGCGGCCCGGTTCAGCGCGGCCGAGGAGGACGCCCGGGCATCGGAGGGCCTGATCGCGGCGTGCCTCGGCCTCGCCGACGGCGACGAGCGGGGCTTCGGCGCCGTGGCCGAGGCGTTCGGGCTGCCCCGCGACACCCCGGAGGACCGGGCCCGGCGCTCGGCCGCGATCCAGGCCGCCCTGGCCGAGGCTGTCCAGCCGCCCCGCGGGATCGTCGACGTCGCCGAGCGTGCACTGGGCCTGGCCGAGCGTGTGCTGGACGCGGCGAACCCGAACGTGCTCTCCGACGTCGGTGCGGCGCTCGGCTGCGTCCGGGGCGGCCTCACCGCCGCCGCGGTCACCCTCGAGACCAACCTGGGCCCCCTCCGCGACGAGGGCCTGGAGGGCGTCCTGCGCACCGACGTCGACCGGGCGGACCGTCTCGTCGCGCGGGCGGACGCCCTGCTGGGCCGCGTGCGCGCGGCCGTCGCGGGCTGAGCGCCCGCCCTCGCCTCAGGCCCGCGCGCCGAACAGCGGCGGCAGCGTGGCCACGAGCGCCTCGTCGTCGGGCCGGGGCGCGGCGGCGTCCTCCCACCAGCCGGGCAGGTCGACGGCGGCGCCGACCAGCGGCTCGGCCAGGTGCAGCCGGTGCACCCGCTCCCCCGCCCCGCGCAGCAGCAGCGTCTCCCACGCGGCGCCGGCCACGCGGTCACCGTGGCGGCCCACGAGGTTGCCGCGGGTCCACGCGCGGGTGGCCCGCGGCGGCATGCCGACGGCGGCACGGATCTCCGCCTCGTCGGCGAGCGTCCGGAGGGCGCCGGCGGCCACGAGGCGGCGGTGCAGGGAGCGGGCCGGGCGCAGGTCGGCGTACTGCAGGTCCACCATTGCGAGGCGGGGGTCGGTCCAGTCCGCGCCCGTGCGGGCCCGCAGGCCCTCGAGGACGCGCAGCTTGGCCGCCCAGTCGGCTCGGTCGCTCAGGGACAGCGGATCCGCGGTGGCGTCGTCGAGGTCGATGGCCCAGGCCTCCAGCACCTCGCGCGTCTGCGGATCCGTCACCCCGAAGGCAGCGCAGTGGGCGCGGGCCGCGTCCAGGTAGGACCGCAGGATCTGCAGCCCGGTCCAGTGCCGGCGCACGGGGCCGTCCGCGGTGCGTTCGAGCAGGGGCACCGTGGCCCGCAGACCCGGGTCGTGGCTGATCGTCTGCAACGCGGCCACCGGGTCGTCCAGGGTGAGCCGGTGCGCCGTCCCGGCCTCGGCCATCGCGAGGACGAGCGCGGTCATGCCCATCCGCAGCCACGTGGCGTGCTGGCTCAGCGTCGCGTCGCCGATGATCACGTGGAGTCGGCGGTAGGCCTCGGGGCGGGCGTGCGGCTCGTCCCGCGTGTTGACGATCGGCCGGTGGATCGTGGTCTCCAGGCCCACGGGCTCCTCGAAGTAGTCGGCCCGCTGGGACAGCTGGAAGCCCGGCCGCTCCCCCGCCGGGCCGAGTCCCACGCGGCCCGCGCCCACGAGCACCTGCCGCGCCGCGAAGAACGGCAGCAGGACGGCGGTGAGCTCCTCGAAGTCGAGGGACCGGGCCACGAGGTAGTTCTCGTGCGCGCCGTAGGACTGGCCCTTGCCGTCCACGTTGTTCTTGTAGACCAGCACCTCCGGGGCGCCCTCGGCCTGGCCGATGTGCTCGGCCGCCGCCTGGGCGACCAGGTCCCCGGCGGCGTCCCAGACCATGGCGTCCCGCGGGGTGGTCGTCTCCGGCGACGAGTACTCCGGGTGGGCGTGGTCCACGTACCAGCGCGCGCCGTTGGCCAGCACGGTGGACAGCAGCAGGTGCACGGGCTCCCCGTCCGGGCCCACGAGCGCCTCGTCGGTCAGCTGCGAGGGGTGCGCCGCCGAACGCGGCAGCCGCCAGCCGCGGGCGTCCACGAGCGGCGACTCCCCCGTGTAGTCCCACTCCGTGCCGGCCACCGCCGAGCCGGAGCGGGTGACCAGGTCCGCGTACGCGTTCACGAGCTCGACCGAGAGCACGCTGTGGTGCGCCCCCGGGTTGGCCGGCGCGTGGATGCCGAACTCGGTCTCCGTGCCCATCACCCGGTGCACGCCCCAGCCGGCGGCGTCCCGCCCGTTCGGGGGCACCGCCGCGCCGTGGAACAGCCGGCGCTGGCCCTCGAAGGCGGGGGTCGGGCCGACGTCGACGGCCCGAGCGAAGCCGTCCGCGGCCCCGCGGCCGAACGCGCTCATGCCTCGACCCCCCGGACCATGCGCAGCGAGCGCAGCCGAGGACCGCGCCAGCCGGAGGTGCGCGCCCACTCGGCGGGCGCGACCGTGGCCAGCAGGTCCGTCTGGTCCTCCAGCACCGCGGCCACGGCCTCGCGCAGGTGGCCCTCGCGGACGCCGAGCGCGGCCGGGGCCTGGCCGGCGGCGAGGTAGTCACGCACCGCGTGCCGCTTGGCGCGGTCCACGACGTCGGCCACCACAGCGCCCGAGACGAGGTCGGCCAGGTGCAGGGCATGGGTCGTGCCGGACACGTCCGTCAGCTCCGCCAGCGCGGTGTCTCCGCCGCGGTCGTAGAGGGCGGCGACCGTCCGGGCGATGAGCGTCGCGCGGGCCGCGTCCGCGGAGCCGGCCGCCGCGACGTCGTCGGCGTGCAGGGGCACGTCCGCGGTGAGGTGCTTGGCCATGATCTCCGCGGCGCCGGCGGCGTCGGGACGGTCCACGCGGATCTTCACGTCCAGTCGGCCGGGGCGGAGCACGGCCGGGTCGATCATGTCCTCTCGGTTGGAGGCGCCGATGACGATCACGTTCTCGAGGGCCTCGACGCCGTCGATCTCGGTGAGCAGCTGCGGGACGATCGTGGTCTCCACGTCCGAGGAGACGCCGGAGCCGCGCGTGCGGAACAGCGACTCCATCTCGTCGAAGAAGATGACCACGGGGAAGCCGGCGTGGGCCTTCTCGCGGGCCCGGTCGAAGATGACGCGGATCTGCCGCTCGGTCTCGCCCACGTACTTGTTCAGCAGCTCGGGTCCCTTGACGTTGAGGAAGAACGAGCGCTCGCCGTCCGCGCTGCGGGCCGAGAGGGCGTTGGCCACGGCCTTGGCGAGCATGGTCTTGCCGGTGCCGGGCGGGCCGTACAGCATGATCCCCTTGGGGGCGCGCAGACCGTGCTCGCGGTAGACCTCCGGGTGCAGGAACGGGATCTCGACGGCCTCGCGGATCCGGTCGATCTGCGGGCCGAGGCCGCCGATGTCCTCGAACGTGACGTCCGGGACCTCTTCCAGCAGCACCTCGTCCACCTCGGACAGCTCGACCCGCCGCAGCGCCCATTCGACGCGGGCGTCCACGGTGACGGCGTCCCCGTGGCGCAGGTCGACGCCCTCCAGCGCGGGCGCGCGCCGCACCACGCGCTCCTCGTCCGCCGTGCCGGCCAGGACGAGGCCGCCGTCGGGCAGCGCCTCCTTGACGCGCAGCAGCTGACCCGACCCCGTGCCCGGGGCGACGCCGACGATCGAGCTGGACTCGTCCAGCAGCACCTGGGCGCCGGGGGTGAGGCGGGCGGCGTCGAGCAGTGGGGAGACCGTCACGCGCAGCCGCCGGCCGTTCTGCACGACGTCCGCTCCCCCGCGCACCACGGCGCCGGTCTCCACGCCCTCCTCGGGCTCGCGCGGGGCGTGGACGGCCTCGAGGGTGGCGAAGGTGAACGGCGGATGCGTGACGGCGTCCAGGTTCTCCTTGAGCGTCGTGATCTCGGCGCGCGTGGCCTCGAGCAGCTCGACCATGCGCCGGTTGTTGCGGGCGGCCGTCTGCGTCTGGGCCTCGGCGGCCCGACGGCGTTCGCTCAGGCCGGCGGCGTGCCGCTGGGCGGACTGCAGCTGGTGCCGCAGCCGTTCGGCCTCGGCCTGGGATTGCCGCAGCAGCTCCCGCGCCTCGGCGAGGCGCTGCTCGGCGTGCTCCGTGCCTGATTGCGCGTGGTGGTCCACCGGTGCTCCGTCCACTCAGTCCTGCTCCCCGGTCTGGGTCCTCCCACCGTACGCGTCCACGCCCTGCTCGGCGGCGCGTGACCGCGCGGCCATGAGGCGGGCCTCCTTCGCCGCCTTGCGCGCCTTCTTGTCCGTGATCGGCCGTTCGCCGAGGGCCTCGGGCGTCCACCGGGCCGCGTCGGCCGGCTGCCAGGCCTCGACGTCCTCGGCCTTGAACTCGGAGACCTTGGAGCGCTTCTTCAGGCGCAGCGCCTCCTCGCCCGAGGCCAGGCGGCGGGCCGTGAGGAGGAAGCCGGTGTGCGCGACCATGCGGTGGTCGGGGCGCACGGCGAGCCCGTCCAGGTGCCAGCCGCGCACGAGGGTCTCGTTGGCCTCGACCTGCGTGAAGCGGCCCGAGTCCCGGATGGCCTCGGCCACGCGGGAGAGCTGGGTGGCGGTGGCCACGTAGTTCAGCCACACACCGCCGGGGGCCAGGACCTCGGCGACGGCGTCGAGGCATTCCCAGGGGGCCAGCATGTCCAGGACCACCCGGTCCACGGAGCCCGGCTCGTGGACCTTGGGCATCTCCTCCTGCGCGTCGCCGAGGTGCACCGACCAGGCGGGGTGCTCGGCGCCGAAGAAGGCCTCCACATTGGCCCGGGCGACGTCCGCGAACTCCGGGCGGCGCTCGTAGGAGTGCAGGCGACCGTGGTCGCCCACGGCGCGCAGCAGGGACATGGACAGGGCGCCGGAGCCCACGCCGGCCTCGACCACGACGGCGCCCGGGAAGATGTCCGCCTGCTGCACGATCTGCGCCGCGTCCTTCGGGTAGACCACCGTGGCGCCGCGGGGCATGGACAGGACGAAGTCGTTCAGCAGGGGGCGCAGCACCTGGTACGGCTGGCCGGCCGAGTTCTCGACCACGACGCCCTCGAAGCCGCCGATCAGGTCGTCGTGCCGCAGCACGCCCTGGTAGCTGTGGAACTCCCCGCCGGGCAGCAGGGTGATCGTGTTGAGGCGGCCCTTCGCGTCCTTGATCTGCACGCGCTGGCCGGCCCGCAGGGGGCCGCGGCGCGCGCTCACGCCGGTGGGTTCGGTCATGGGGGGCTCCTTCGGTTCAGGGACGCCGCGTCGCGTCGACGGCGGCGAGGATCGTCTCGCGGGGCACCACGGAGCGCACGAGGCCGTGCGCGTCGGTCAGCACCCACACGGGGGTCTGGGGGTCGGCCAGGCGGGCGGCCAGGTCGGGACCGGCGGCGGGGACGTCGTCGCGGACGAGGACGGCCTCCGGGGCCAGCGCGACGGCGACCGCGGCCAGGGCGGTGGTCGTGCGGCGCGCCGGGGTGAGGCCCGCCGCGGCCGTGTGGTCCAGCACGCCGCGGGGCCGACCGGCCCCGTCCACGGCCACGACGGCGCGGCGGCCGCCGTCCGCCTGGGCCAGGGCCTCGGCGACGCAGAGGTGCTCGGGCAGGGCGATGGCGGGCACCTCGACCTGCTCGAGCCGCAGGGTCTCCAGCCGGCGGCTCCAGCGCCCGTGGCGCACGGCGTCGTCCGCGCCCCGCCACAGCGTGAGGGCGACCCAGGCCGCCAGGACGACGACGAACAGGTCCGGCGCGCGGCCTGCGAGGGTCGGGGGGCCGAACACCGCCGCGAGGACGCCCACCGCGACGACGCGCCCGGCCCAGCCGGCCGCCTCGACGCCACGGGCCCGGGAGCCGGTGGCGGCCCAGACGGCGGACTCGACCATGCGGCCGCCGTCGAGCGGGGTGCCCGGCAGCGCGTTGAACGCGGCCAGGAGGAGGTTGGCCCACACCGTGACCTCGAGCAGCAGGGCGGGGACGGACGGGCCGGGCACGGCGCGGGCCGCCAGGTGGGCGAGGCCCGCGAGCACGAGGTTCGCGGCGGGGCCGGCCATCGCGGTGAGGACCGTGTCCAGCGGTCGGGCGGACGGGCTGCGGAACTGGGTGTGCCCGCCCCACAGGGTGAGCGCGATCTCCTCGGTGCGCTGGCCGAAGGCGCGGCCGGTGAGGGCGTGGGCGGCCTCGTGGACCAGGACGGAGAGGGCCAGGAGCACGGCGTACCCCAGGGCGACCGCGTAGGCGCCGCCGCCGATCGCGGGCAGCGCGCGCTGGATCTGCGGGCCGAACGCGAGGGTGATGACCGCGGCGATCAGGAGCCAGGACCAGGACAGGCGCACCGGCGCGCCGGCGATCGTGCCCAGCCGGACGGAGGCGGGCCCGCTCATCCGGCCCCGTCCGCCCCGGGCCCGCGCGCGGCGGCGATCCGGCGGACCGCGGCGAGGTCGGCCGGCGTGCGGCCGGCGAGCGTCGTCCACTCGACGGTCGCGAGCCCCGCCGGCAGCGGCAGCACGCTGGGCACGCCGACCGTCGGCAGGCCCGCGGCCACGGCCGCGCCGACGCCCACCGGGGAGTCCTCGACCGCCACACAGTCGGCGGCCGTCGGCCCCGGTGTCCGCTCGGCCAGCAGCTGCAGGCCCAGCTGGTACGCCTCCGGGTCGGGCTTGCCCCGGGAGACCATGTCCCCCGAGACGACGACGTCCAGCGTGCCCGCCGGCGCCCGCTCGGCCAGTGCGCGGGCCAGTGGGGCATGGGACATCGTCACGAGGGCGCCCGGCACGCCGGCCTCGGCGAGCGCGACGAGCAGCTCCCGGGCACCCGGCCGCCATGGCACCCCACGGACGACCCCCTGGACGACCTCGTCCATCGTCAGGTCGATGATCCGCTGCACGGGCAGGTCCAGCCCGGCCTCCTGCAGGCGGCGCGCTCCCTCGTCGAGGGGGCGTCCCACGAGGGAGGCGGCCAGGTCATCCGACCAGGTGCCGCCGTGCTCGACCACCAGGCGGCGCTGGACGGCGTTCCACAGGGGCTCCGTGTCCACGAGGGTGCCGTCCATGTCCCACAGGACGGCGCGTGGCAGGCGGCGGGCACGGTCGTCCGGGGCGGGCGCGGGGTGGCGGGGCATGGAGTGCATCCTATCGAGCGCCGCCGCCGGGGTGTGCGGGGCGGGTCGCGGGCCGTGGCCCCGTCGTCGGGCCGTGTCTAGGCTGGCCGCCATGACCGACGCTACCTCCGAGGACCAGCCGGACGACGTCCTGGGCCCGCTGCGGACCCACCTGACGGCGACCGTGGACGAGCTCGAGGCCGGGCGGCGGGCCCCCACGGTCCTGTTGCTGGCCTTCGAGGGGTGGAACGACGCCGGGGAGGCCGCGACCGGGGCCCTGGGCGCGCTGCGGGAGCAGTGGGACGCGGCGGACGCGGGACGGGTGTGCGACGGCGAGTTCTACGACTACCAGGTCACTCGACCCCTGGTCCGGCGCGACGCCGACGGGCTGGGGACGCTGGACTGGCCGGCGGTCACCCTGCACGAGGCGCTCCTGGACCGTGAGGGTCGGCCCGTCGCGGGCGAGGCTGCCCCGCCGGACGGGGTGCGTGTGCTCCTCGCCGTCGGCGTGGAGCCGAACGTGCGGTGGCGCGCGTTCCTCGAGGAGCTGTTCACGGCGGCCGACGCGCGTGACGTGGACGCCGTCGTGACGCTGGGCGCGCTGCTGGCGGACGTGCCCCACACCCGGCCCCTGCGCGCCCGCCCGACCTCGCCGCTCGTGGACGTGCGGGTGGCCGTCGGCGCGGACCGTCCGGTCTACGAGGGGCCCACCGGGATCATCGGCGTCATCGCGGACGAGGCCGCGCGCCGCGGCCTGCCGAGCCTCTCGCTGTGGGGGACGGTGCCCCACTACGTGGCCCAGGCGCCCTCCCCCAAGACGCTGCTCGGGCTGGTCGAGGCGGTCGAGGACCTGCTGCACGTGAGCGTGTCCACGCGCGGGCTCGAGGACGACGCGAGGGCCTGGCAGCGCGGCGTGGACGAGCTGGCCGCCGAGGACCCCGACGTCGCCGCCTACGTCCGGCAGCTCGAGGAGGCCCAGGACACCCAGCAGCTGCCGGAGGCCTCGGGCGAGTCGATCGCGCGGGAGTTCGAGCGCTATCTGCGCGGGCGCGGCGGACGCTGACGCCCGGCCGCGCCCGGCGGGGTCAGCGCAGGCGCAGACCCAGCAGCGCCGCCACGACGTCGACCACCGGCAGCGGGTCGGCGGCGGCCTCGGCCAGGCCCGGCAGGGTGCCGGCCGCCCATGCGTCGAGGGCCTCCAGCGCGCGGGGGGCGTCGAGGTCGTCCGAGAGCGCCGCGTGCACCGCGTCCAGCACGGCGACGCCGGCGGCGGCATGCGGTCCGTCCAGGGCGGCGCGCCAACGGGCCACCCGCGCCTGGGCGTCGGCCAGCACCTGCTCGGACCACTCCCAGTCCGACCGGTAGTGGTGCGCGAGGATCGCCGCGCGGACGGCCACCGGCTCGACGCCCCGCGCCCGCAGGCGGGAGACGAGTTCGAGGTTGCCGAGGGACTTGGACATCTTCTCGCCGTCCAGGGCCACCATGCCGGTGTGCGCGTAGGTGTGCGCGAGCGGCAGGCCGTCGACGGCGGTGGCGTGCGCGGCGGAGAACTCGTGGTGCGGGAACCGCAGGTCGGAGCCGCCGCCTTGCACCGTGAACGGCGCCGGCAGGTGGGCCCGGGAGATCACGGAGCACTCGATGTGCCAGCCGGGCCGGCCGGAGCCGAGCGACCGACCGTCCCAGGCCGGCTCGCCCTCGCGGTGCACGCGCCACAGCAGCGGGTCCAGCGGGTCGCGCTTGCCGGGGCGGTCGGGATCGCCTCCCCGCTCCGGGAACACCGCGGCCATCTCGTCCAGGCCCATCGCGGAGACCTGCCCGAGGCGCCAGTCGGTCGCGGACTGGGCCGCGCGGACGTCGAAGTAGACGTCCCCGTCGGGCTCGCCGTCGCCGCCCGGCACGCGGTAGGCCCGGCCCGCCGCCAGCATCGTCTCGACGGCGTCCACCACCAGGCCCACCGCCTCGGTCGCGCCGACGTAGTGGTCCGGGGCGAGCACCTCGAGGGCGGCCATGTCCGCACGGAACAGGTCGGTCTGCTCCTCGGCGAGCGCGCGCCAGTCGACGCCGGTCGCCTCGGCCCGCTCGAGCAGGGGGTCGTCCACGTCGGTCACGTTCTGGACGTAGGCGACCTCGAGACCGGCCGCGCGCCAGTAGCGGTGCAGCAGGTCGAAGGCCACATAGGTGCTCGCGTGGCCGAGATGCGTCGCGTCGTACGGGGTGATCCCGCAGACGTACAGCGAGGCGCGCTGCGCGTCGTTGCCCGGATGCCGAGTCCGTCCCGTGGCGGTGTCGTGCAGCCGCAGCCGGTCGGGGCGGCTCGGCACGGCGGGCGGGGCGGGGGTGCTCCAGGACTTCACGGGACTCCTCAGATCGGGGTGGTTCGGCGGTGCCGGGCCGCCATGCCCGGCGGCGGGAGCGGGCTCAGGCGCTGATGACGCCCGCGCCCAGCAGGGCGAACAGGACGCCGCCCAGGAGGATGCGGTACCAGACGAACGGCAGGTACGAGTTGGTGCTGATGAAGCGCATGAGCCAGGCGATGACCGCGTAGGCCACCACGAAGGCGATCGCGGTCGCGACTAGCGTCTCCCCCATGCCGTACGGGCCCTGCGTGCCGGGATCGGTGAGCGAGGTGTACAGCTTGTACAGGCCGGAGGCGAACACGGCGGGCACCGCCAGCAGGAACGCGTAGCGGGTGGCGGCGGGCCGGGTGTAGCCCATGGCCAGGCCGGCCGCGATGGTGCCGCCGGAGCGCGAGACGCCCGGGATCAGCGCGAGGGCCTGGGCCAGGCCGTAGAGGACGCCGTCCCGCACGGTGAGCTTCTCGAGCGGCGTGGTCTGACGGCCGAGCCGGTCCGCCAGGGCGAGCAGGACGCCGAACACGATGAGCATGGTCGCCGTGATCCACAGCGACCGGAACTCCGTGTCGATCCAGTCCTCCAGCAGCAGGCCCAGGACCGCGATCGGGATCGAGCCCACGATGATCAGCCAGCCCATGCGCGCATCGGGGTCCGAGTGCGGGATCCGCCCCGTGACCGCGGCGCACCACCGGCCGATGATGCGGGTGATGTCGCGCCAGAAGTAGATGAGGACCGCCAGCTCCGTGCCGAGCTGCGTGATGGCCGTGAAGGCCGCCCCCGGGTCGGTCGCGGAGGGCAGGAACTCGCCCACGATGCGGATGTGGGCGGAGGAGGAAATGGGCAGGAACTCCGTGAGGCCCTGCACCAGGCCCAGGATGATGGCTTCGATCCACGTCACGGAGGGTCACTGTACGCCACGGCCCCGGGTGGGAACCCGGGGCCGTGCGATCCGTCACGAGCAGGACGGTCAGTCGTCGTCGTCCTCGTCGTCGAAGAGGTCGAGCGGGGTGACCTCCTCGGTGTCCGCGTACAGGGCGTCCTCGTAGGCCTCGAAGGCGTCGGCCACGGCGAAGAAGGCGGCTTCGACGGCGGGGTCGTCCTCGCCCCGCTTGTTCTGCGCGGCCACGAGGTGTTCGTTCAGGGCGGTGGTGAGGGCCTCGAGGGCCATGCGGGCGTCAGAGCTCATGGGTGAACGGTAACCCGGTGGCCGGTGACGCGGCCAGGGGTGGGCCGTACGGGACCGGCCGCCGGACCCGACGCCGTCTGCCAGGATGGGCGGGTGCGTGAACAGCTGATGTCCTCGACCCTCGACGCGATCTCTCGCGGACAGAAGTGGGAGTACCTGGTGATGACGGTCGCCCCCCACGAGTCCCTCGCCGACGCCCGGCGGCGCCTCGTGGAGCACGCGGAGTACGGCCAATGGGAGCTGCAGCGCTCCGTGCACTACCGTGACGGGGCGCGCCGCTACTGGATGCGCCGCCGCGTGATGCGCGTGGCCTCGACCCTGCAGACCCTCTGAGGCGCGGGCGCGACGACGCCGCCCCGGCCGTCGTCGCCGCCCGCGGCCCGGATCAGCGCGGCTCCAGCATCCGCTCGAGCACCCGGCAGCCGAACTCGAGCGCGTCCACGGGCACCCGCTCGTCGATGCCGTGGAACAGGGACGTGAAGGCCAGGTCGGCGGGCAGGCGCATGGGCGCAAAGCCGTAGCCGGTGATGCCCAGCCGGGAGAGGGACTTGTTGTCCGTGCCCCCGCCGAGCATGAACGGCAGCACCTGGGCCTCGGGGTCCTCCGCCTGCAGCGCGGCGATCATCAGCTCCACCAGGTCCCCGGAGAAGGGGGTCTCCAGGGCGACGTCCCGGTGCTCGGGCGCGATGGTCACCTCGGGGCCGGCGAGCTCGGCGATCGTGGCGAGGGCGGACTCCTCCTCCCCGGGGATCAGGCGGACGTCCACGGTGCCGGTGGCCGAGGACGGGATGACGTTGTGCTTGTAGCCGGCGGTCAGCCCCGTCGGGTTGGACGAGGTGCGCAGGGTGCCGGCCACCCAGGAACGGGCCTGCCCGAGCGCGTCGAGCTGCGGCGTCGGGTCCGTCTCATCGAAGTCCACGCCCATGATCTCGGCCACCTGTTCGAGCAGCGCGCGCGTGGTCTTGGTGTACACGAGCGGCCACTCGTGCCCGCCGATGCGGGTCATGGCGCCGGCCAGCCGGGTGACCGCGTTGTCCGGGTGCGGGGCCGAGCCGTGCCCGGGGGCGCCCTCCGCGGTGAGGTTCAGCCAGGCGAGCCCCTTCTCCGCGGTCTGCACGAGGTAGGCGCGCGAGCCGTGCACCTCGGTGGAGAAGCCGCCCACCTCGGAGATCGCCTCGGTGCACCCGTCGAACACCTCGGGGTGGTGGTCCACGACCCAGCGTGCGCCGTAGACGCCGCCGGCCTCCTCGTCGGCGAAGAACGCGACCGTCAGGGGGCGCCGCGGCCGGCGGCCCGTGCGGGCCAGGTGCAGCAGCACCGCGAGCACCATGGCGTCCATGCCCTTCATGTCCACGGCGCCGCGCCCCCAGATCATGCCGTCCTTGAGCTCGGCGCCGAACGGGTCCACGCTCCACTCGTCCGCCTCGGCGGGGACCACGTCCGTGTGCCCGTGGATGACGAGCCCCGGCGCCTCCGGATCCCAGCCCGGCAGGTGTCCGACGACGGAGACCCGGCCCGGCGCCGACTCGAAGAAGCGGGGGGTCATCCCCGCCTCGGTCATGAGCCGGGCGCAGTACTCCGCGGCCTCAGGCTCACCGACGGAGACGTTGCCCCCGCGGTTGGTCGTGTCGATCCGGATGAGGTCGCGGCAGATCTCCACGACGCGGTCCTCGGGGCGCGAGCGGGCGGGGTTCACGATGTTCTCGACCATGGTTTTGAGCCTAGCCCGAACCCGTGCTATCTTTCTCGAGTTGCCCGGAGCGGGACGGACCGGACAGGACCGGAACGCGGCGGGCGACGGAGCCTCTCCCAGGGCTCCACCGATGAGCGCGAGTGGCGGAATTGGTAGACGCGCAGCGTTGAGGTCGCTGTGTCCGCAAGGACGTGGGGGTTCAAGTCCCCCCTCGCGCACCGCTCGTCGAGCAGCAGGGCCCCGGTCGTCACGACCGGGGCCCTGCGTGTTCCCCGGACCGGCGTCCCCTCTAGAGTGGTGTCTGTGCGACGGCAGGCGCCGTCGGTGGAACCGCACGACGGCATGGAGGACCTGATGGCCCTGGAAGCCCCCGCACTGCTGCACCGGCTCGCGCGAGCCCACGGGGTGCAGCCCGAGTACGTCGGGCAGGACGGCTCGGCCCAGACCGTGCCGGACGAGGCCCTCGTGAAGGTGCTCGCCGCCCTCGGGGTGTCGGTCCGTCCGGACGGGGTCGCCGCTCTGGCCGAGGCGCTGGAGGAGGCGGAGACGGCCCCCTGGCGGGACGTGCTCCCGCCCACCGTGGCCGCCCGGTCCGGCCACCGCCTGTCCGTGCCGTGCCACGTGGCCGCGGGCGAGCCGGTCGTGGCCCGCGTGCGCACGGAGGACGGGCGGACCCTCGAGGTGAGCGTGAGCGAGCCGGTGTCCGAGGTCCGCCTCGTGGACGGCGTCGAACGCGAGCGCGTCCACGTTCAGATCCCCGCCGACCTCGCCCCGGGCTGGCACCGGCTGGAGGTGACCAGCGGCTCCGGCTCCACCGCCTCCGCGGTCCTGGTCTGCGCCCCGACCCGGCTGAGCACGGCGCGTCCCTTCCTCGAGCGCCGCGGCTGGGGCGCGGCCGCGCAGGGCTACTCGGTGACCTCGGCGGACTCGTGGGGCATCGGCGACGCGGCGGACATGGCGTCCCTGGCCGAGATCGTCGCCCGGCACGGTGCCGACTTCCTGCTGCTGCACCCCCTGCACGCGATCGAGCCCGGCCCCCATCCGGCGGACTCCCCCTACTCCCCCGTCTCCCGTCGGTTCCTCTCGGCGCTGGTCGTGCACGTGCCCTCGATCCCCGAGTTCGCCGACCTGCCCGCCGCGGAGCAGGCGGAGCTGCGGTCGGCCGGCGCCCGCGTCCAGGCGGAGCTGGAGCGCACCGGCCGGATCGATCGGGCCGCCGTCGCCGCCGTCCTGTGGCCCGCGCTGCGCCGCGTGCACGAGGTGCCCCGCTCCCCCGAGCGCGAGGCCGCCTACGCACGGTTCCGCGCCGAGGCCGGCCCGGGCCTGGACGACTTCGCCCTCTGGTCCGTCCTGCGGCTGGACGGCGACGGCACCGGACCCGATCTCGCCGACCCGGCCTGGGCGCCGGGCGGGGTCGAGGCGGAGCGGGTCCGCGTCGAACGCGCGACCGACGTCGACCTGCACCGCTGGGTGCAGTGGATCGCCGCCGAGCAGCTCGCCGGCGTGCAGGAGCGGGCCCGGGCGGCCGGCATGCGCATGGGCGTCATGGTGGACCTGGCGGTCGGGGCGACCCGCGAGACCGCGGACGCGTGGATGCTCGGGGACGTGCTGGTGCCGACCATGTCCGTCGGCGCGCCGCCCGAGCTGTTCAACCAGCTGGGCCAGGACTGGTCGCAGCACCCCTGGCATCCGCGCCGCCTGGCCGAGACCGGCTACGCCGCGTTCCGGGACATGCTGCGCACCGTGCTGCGCGGCGCGGGCGGCATCCGGATGGACCACGTCCTGGGGCTGTTCCGCCTGTGGTGGATCCCGGAGGGCGCCGGTGCCACCCAGGGCGCGTACGTCGAATACGACCACGAGGCGATGCTCGCCGTGCTCACGCTCGAGGCCGAGCGGGCCGGCGTCGTCGTGGTGGGCGAGGACCTCGGCACGTTCGAGCCGTGGGTGCAGCGCCGCCTGGCCGAGGCCGGCGTGCTCGGCACGTCGATCCTGTGGTTCGAACAGGAGGACGGCGAGCCCACCCCGCCGGAGCGCTACCGGCGGCTGGCCATGGCGGCGGTGAACACGCACGACCTGCCGCCCACGGCCGGTTACCTCGAGGGCGTCCAGGTGGACCTGCGCGAACGGCTGGGCCTCTACACCGTGGACGTCGCCCAGGAACGCCGCCGGTCGGCGGAGGAGGTGCGCGCGTTCCTCGCCGCCGCGGCCCGGCGCGGGCTGCTCGCCGAGGCGGACGTGGACGTCCCCGACGCCGGCCCCGAGGTGCGCGAACGCCAGATCGTGGCCCTGCACCGCCTGCTCGCGCAGGCGCCCTCGGCCCTGCACAGCGTGGCGCTCGTGGACGCCGTGGGCGAGCGGCGCATCCAGAACCAGCCCGGCACCCTCCAGGACCAGTACCCGAACTGGACTGTGCCGCTCGGCGACGGCGCCGGACGGATGGTCTCCGTCGAGGACCTGGCGGACTCGGCGTCGGCGGCCCGGCTGTTCGACGCCGTGGACGCCGAACTGCGGGCGTCCGTGCCGGTGGGGATCGGGGTCAGCCTGCACACCTCCCCCCTGGCCCAGCCCGGCCGCGGCGACGCCGGCGGCATGAACGTCTACGTGCGGCAGGCCGCCGTGGCCCTGGCCCGCCGGGGCGTGCGGATGATCCTGCTGACCCGGGCGGAGGAGCCGGTGGGAGCGGATGGCGCACGGGTCCGGATGCTGGACGCCGGCGGGCAGGCCCCGCCGGTCACGGTCGTGGACCTCGCCGCCGGGCCGTCCGCTCCCGTGCCCAAGGAGGAGCTGGCGGGACTCGGCGCCGAGTTCACCCGCGCGGCCCTGGACTGGCTCGCCTCGGACGCCGTGCCGGGCGGTCCCGTCCTCGGTGGCGCGGACGCCCCGCCCGTCGCGTTCGTGCACGGCCACTACTGGCTCTCCGGGTCCACCGCCGCGGCGCTGGCGCGGGCGGCGCACGCCCCGTACCTGCAGACCATGCACACCACGGCGGCGGCGAAGATGCTCGAGGACCCCGAGCTGCGCGAGCCGGCCGCGCGGATCGAGGCCGAGCGCGAGGTCGCCGAGCGGGCCGACCTGCTCGTGGTCAACTCCGCCGCCGAGGTCGCCGACCTGCGCGAGCTGCTGGACGTGCCCCGCGCCCGCACCCGGGTGCTGCCCCCCGGGGCCGACCTCGAGACGTTCACGCCGGAGGGCGCCGCGCAGTGGCCGGGCGCCCCGGAGGACGACGGGGCCCTGCGCGTCCTGTTCGCCGGCCGCGTGCAGCGGCACAAGGGCCCGCACCTGCTCGTGGCCGCCCTCGGGGTGCTGCGCGAGCGGGCCGGTGGCGCGGGCGCCGACCCGGGGGTGCGCCTGCACGTGAACGGGGCCGCTTCGGGGGACGACGAGCTGGACCTGGCGGGCCTGGCCGCGCGGGAGGGGGTCGCCGACCTGGTGACGTTCTCCGGGCCGGTGCCCGCGCCCGCCCTGGCCGCCCAGTTCCGGGCGGCGGACGTCGTGGCGATGCCGAGCGCGTCCGAGACCTACGGCCTGGTCGCCCTCGAGGCACAGGCCTGCGGCACGCCCGTGCTGGCGCACCGGGTCGGCGGACTGGTCTACGCGGTCCTCGACGGCGTGTCCGGCCGCCACGTGACGGCGGGCACCCCCGAGGCGTGGGCCGATGCCCTGGCCGAGATCCTGGCGGATCGTGACGCCTGGGCGGCACTGGGGACCGGCGCCGTGCGCCACGCCGCCGGTCACTCGTGGGAGGCCTACGCGGACGGGCTGCTCGAGGCCGTCACCGCCGTGCCGCGGCGGTCGCCCGGGCTGGACGCCTGACCGCCCGAACGCACCGGCCCGCCGAGACAGCGAGTCTCGGCGGGCCGGTGCGCGGGCCCGGTGGCCGTCAGGACCCGAGCGGAGTGATCTCCCCGGAGAAGTGCGGGCGCCGGCGCCGCGCATCCCAGCCGCACACGCGCGTGCCGCCGTCGGGCCCGGGCTCGTAGCGGACGGCCACGGTGGTCGGCAGCACGACGGGCGCCTCGAAGTCGATGTGCCAGCGGAACCCGGCGCCGGCCGGCTCACGGCCCTCGAGCATCCGGGCGGCCAGGAACATCCCGTGGGCGATCGCGCCCTTCATGCCGAACAGTCGGGCCGAGACGCCCGTCAGGTGGATCGGGTTCCAGTCTCCGGAGACGCCCGCGTACCGGCGTCCGGCCCCCGTCCCGAAGCGCCACTGGGCGGTCGGCGTCGGGGGCACGAAGTCCTCGCGGGCGGGCCGCTCGGGACGCAGGCCGGAGAGGTGGACGCCCTTGGCGAGGTACCGGGAGACGCCCTCCCACAGCAGTGCCTCCTCGCCGTCGTCGCCGGGCCCCTCGACGGTCACGACGACGTCCACGGCGGTGCCTGCGTGGTGCGGGACGAGGCCCACGGCACGCGCGGTGACGCGCAGCGGGGTCTCCGCCGCGACGGGCCGGTGGTGCAGGACGGTGTTGCTCAGGTGCACCAGTCCGGGCAGGGGCAGTGGGAACTCGGGGTCGGCCATCAGCTCCATCGCCGCACCGAACACCTGGGTGTGCACCAGGACCGAGGGCAGGTCCGCCGGATCCGCGGACCCGACGGCCCCGCGCCACGCGGACACGGCCTCGGCCGGGATGCGGTGGCCGGTCACGACCACCTGACGGTCCGGGAGCTCGCGGGGACGGCGCCGACGGACGACGGCGTCCGTGGCGGCCTGCCTGGCGGCCCGGGCGTAGAGCCGGGCGAGGGAGGGCGGGGCGGACAGCTGCGTGGTCTGCATCCTCACGCCCCCAGCTTCGACTGGCCGCAGACCCGCAGCGTGGCCCCGTTGGTGCCGCCTGCGGCGTCCGAGGCGAGCCAGGCCACCGTCTCGGCCACGTCCTGCGGCAGGCCGCCCTGCTGGAGCGAGTTGAGCCTCCGGCCCACCTCGCGCGTGGCGAGCGGGATCTTCGCGGTCATCTCGGTCTCGATGAAGCCCGGGGCCACCGCGTTGATCGTGCCCCCACGGGCCGCGAGGACCGGTGCGGAGGCCGCGGTCAGGCCGATCACCCCGGCCTTGGATGCCGCGTAGTTCGTCTGGCCGCGGTTGCCCGCGATGCCGGAGATGGAGGCCAGGCCCACGATGCGCAGCCCGTGGCCCGCCACGTCCCGGGCGTCCTCGGCGAGGAACGCCTCGTTCATGGCCAGCTGGGCCGTGGTGTTCACAGCGAGGACGGAGTCCCAGCGCGCGGCGTCCATGTTGGCCAGCATCCGGTCCCGGGTGATCCCGGCGTTGTGCACCACCACGTCCATCCGGCCGTGCCGGGTGCGGCAGTGCTCGAGGATGCGCGCGCCGGCGTCCGGCGCCGTGATGTCCAGGGCGAGCGCGGTGCCGCCCACCTCGTTCACGACCTTGGCCAGCGTCTCGCCCGCCGCCGGGACGTCCACGCCGACGACGACGGCCCCGTCGCGGGCCAGCGTCCGGACGATGGCGGCGCCGATGCCGCGGGCGGCGCCCGTGACCACGGCGACCTTGCCGGCCAGGGGGCGCGCCGCGTCGGCGGGGACCGCGCCGTCGGCGGTGGAGACGGGCACGAACTGGCCGGAGACGTACGCCGCGCGACCGGAGAGCAGGAACGCGAGCGCGCCGGCCGCACCGGGGGCAGTGAGCGGCACGCCCTCGCCCAGGACGAGGCCGTTGGCGGTGCCGCCACGGCGCATCTCGTGCGCGATCGAGCGGGTCAGGCCCGTCACGCCCTGGCGGGCGGCGCGCAGGGCCGGGTCCGTGGCGGCCTCGGGGTCCTCGAACACGGTCACCACGCGCGAGGAGGAGCCCAGCGAGCGCAGCGCGCCGCCGATCTCCAGCGCCACCGCGCCGAGGTCCGCGGGCGTGGCGACCCCGTCGAAGCACGCGACGATCGCCGCGTGGCGGGCGCCCTCCCGGGGGGCGTCGGCGACCTCGAGGCCCCACGAGGCCAAGAGGGTGCGGGCGTCCGCGGCTGCGGGGGTCGCGCCCAGGACGAGCACGGAGCCGGGCAGCACGGGGTCGCCGGGGGTGTGCCGGCGCAGCTCGACGGGCTGAGGCAGGCCCAGGGCGCCGGTGAGGCGGCGGCCCAGGGGCGAGGCGACGAAGGTGCCGTAACGGTCGGTCATGGTCGGTCCTCTCGGGTCGGGTCGGTCGGGGCTCAGCGGCCGCGGAGCAGGGCGACGATGCCCTGGCCGCCGGCGGCACAGACGGAGATGAGGCCGAGGGAGCCCTCCCCCTTCTCATGCAGCATCTTGGCCAGCAGGGCGACGATGCGGCCGCCGGTGGCGGCGAAGGGGTGACCGGCCGCCAGCGACGAGCCGTGCACGTTGAGCCGGGCGCGGTCCACCGAGCCCAGCGCACCCGGCAGCCCGAGCCGCTCGCGGCAGTACTCCTCGTCCTCCCAGGCGGCGAGGGTGGACAGGACGGTGCCGGCGAACGCCTCGTGGATCTCCACGAAGTCGAGGTCGTCGAGCGTGAGCCCGTGCCGGGCGAGCAGGCGCGGGACGGCGTAGGCGGGGGCCATGAGCAGGCCCTCGTGTCCGTCGACGAAGTCCACGGCGGCGTTCTCCATGTCCACGAACTCGGCGAGAACGGGCAGTCCGCGCTCGGCGGCCCACTCCTCGGAGGAGAGCAGCACCGCGGAGGCGCCGTCGGTGAGCGGGGTGGAGTTGCCGGCCGTCATGGTCGCCTCGTCCCCCAGCTGGCGGCCGAACACGGGCTTCAGGCCGGCCAGCTTCTCCGGCGTGGAGTCGGGGCGGAGGTTGTTGTCGCGGGCCAGGCCGTGGAACGGGGTCACCAGATCGTCCATGTACCCGGCGGCGTAGGCAGCGCCGAGGTTCCGGTGGGAGGCCGCGGCGAGCTCGTCCTGCGCCTGACGGGTGATGCCCCACTTGTGGGTGGTCAGGGCCTGGTGCTCGCCCATGGACATGCCGGTGCGCGGCTCGCCCGCGCCGGCCGGCTCGGGCACGAGCTGACCGGGGCGCAGCTGGGCGAGGGCGCGCAGGCGGTCCTTCATGGTCTTGGCGGTGGTGAGCTGCAGCAGCACGCGGCGCGCGCCGTCCGAGAGCGAGACGGGTGCGTCCGAGATCGAGTCCACGCCGCCGCCGATGGCGGAGTCGAGCTGGCCGAGCCGGATCTTGTTGGCGAGGGTGCCCACGGCCTCCATGCCGGTGGCGCAGGCCACCTGGACGTCGGCGGCCGGGGTCGCGGCGGAGAGCGCGGAGCCCAGGACGGCCTCGCGGGTGAGGTTGAAGTTGCGCGGGTGCTTGAGGACGGCGCCGGCGGTGACCTGGCCGAGGCGCTCGCCCTGGAGCCCGAACCGCGCGACGAGTCCGTCGAGCGTGGCCGTGAGCATCTCCTGGTTCCCGACCTCGGCGTAGGCGGTGTTGGCGCGGGCGAAGGGGATGCGGTTGCCGCCCAGGATGACGGCGGGGCGCAGCGCTCCACCGGCGACGGCGGGGCGGGAGGCGGTCTCGGACGCGGGGGTCTCGTGGTGGGTCATGACGGTCCTCTCGACGGCGGGCCCACCGCCGACGCGGCGGGGGCGTTGTCACCCCGGACGATACGGACGATACGGACGTCGGCGGGGTGGGTGACTGTGATCCACAGTACCTGATACGCTCGGTTTCGTGAATCCCGTCACGTCCACCGCCCGGGACGGTCGCAGCGTCCGCTGGGACCGGCACCGCGCCGAGCGCCGTCTGGAACTGGTCCGGGCCGCCCGGTCGGCCGTGCACGCCCTGGGCGCACACGCCTCGATGGAGGAGATCGCGTCCCACGCGGGCACCTCCAAGACCGTCTACTACCGCTATTTCGGCGACCGCGAGGGCCTGCGCCTGGCGGTGTCCGAGCGGGTCACCGCCCACATGGAGCGCCGCCTGCTCGAGGTCGCGGACGAACCGGTCTCCGAACCCGAGGCGCTGCGTCGCATGGTCGAGGTGTACCTCACGGTCGCGGCGACGTCGCCCGAGGTGTACGCGTTCGCCGTCGCCCCGTCCCCCGCCGCGGCCGAGGCCCCTGTGCTGGGCCCGTTCCTCGAGCGCGTCTACGCCATGCTCGAGTCGGGCCTGGCGCGCGGGATGGCCGCGCGGGGCCACGCCCCGGCGCCGGCGGACCCGCTCGCCCTGTGGCCGCGCGCCGCCGTCGGCCTCGTCCGGGCCGCCGCCGAGACCTGGCTGCGGACCCCGGCCGCCGGTCGCATCCCGGTCGAGGCGATGGCCCGCGCCATCGCCGACTGGCTGCTCACCGGCCTCATCGGCGCCGCGCCCGGCGCCGCCCTCGAACCCGCGGCGGCGGACGCCGACCGCGCCCGCCCCCACTCACGAACAGGAGCATCGTCATGACCGTCCACGAGAAGCTCGCCCCCCAGTCCTCGACGCCCAGCACCGAGGTTCCCTCCGACGTCGCCGAGATCGCGCCCGAGCGGCCGACGCCCGGCTCCCTCGACGCCGCGGCCCTCGAGGAGGCCCTCCTCGGCCGCTGGGCCGCGGAGCGCCGCGAATCCCGCGAACTGGTCAAGGATCCCGCCCTGTGGCGCGACCCGCTGCTCGGCATGGACGAGCACCGCGCCCGCGTCCTGCGGCAGCTGGGCGTCCTCGTGGAGCGCAACGCGGTCCACCGCGCCTTCCCGCGCGAGTTCGGCGGCGAGGACAACCACGGCGGCAACCTCGCCGCCTTCGGTGACCTCGTGCTCGCCGACCCCTCCCTGCAGATCAAGGCCGGTGTGCAGTGGGGCCTGTTCAGCTCGGCGATCCTGCACCTGGGCACCGCGGAGCACCACCGCCGGTGGCTGCCGGGCGCGATGGACCTGAGCGTCCCGGGCGCCTTCGCCATGACCGAGATCGGGCACGGCTCGGACGTCGCCTCGATCGCGACGACCGCCACGTACGACGAGGCGACCCAGGAGTTCGTCATCCACACCCCGTTCAAGGGCGCCTGGAAGGACTACCTCGGCAACGCCGCGCTGCACGGCAGGGCGGCCACGGTCTTCGCGCAGCTGATCACCCGGGGCGTCAACCACGGCGTGCACTGCTTCTACGTCCCCATCCGGGACGAGAAGGGCGCCTTCCTGCCCGGCGTGGGCGGCGAGGACGACGGCCTCAAGGGCGGACTGAACGGCATCGACAACGGCCGTCTGCACTTCACTCAGGTCCGCATCCCGCGCACCAACCTCCTCAACCGCTACGGCGACGTGGCCGAGGACGGCACCTACTCCTCGCCCATCGCCTCCCCCGGGCGTCGCTTCTTCACGATGCTCGGCACGCTCGTCCAGGGCCGCGTCTCCCTGTCCCTCGCCGCCACCACGGCCTCCTTCCTCGGCCTGCACGGTGCGCTGGCCTACGCGGAGCAGCGCCGCCAGTTCAAGGCCTCCGACCCGCAGCGGGAGGAGGTGCTGCTGGACTACCAGAACCACCAGCGCCGCCTCATCGACCGCCTGGCCCGCGCCTACGCGGACGCCTTCTCCTCCAACGAGCTCGTGGAGAAGTTCGACGACGTCTTCTCCGGCCGCTCCGACACGGACGTGGACCGGCAGGAGCTCGAGACGCTCGCCGCGGCCGTGAAGCCGCTGACCACGTGGCACGCCCTGGACACCCTGCAGGAGGCCCGCGAGGCGTGCGGCGGCGCCGGGTTCCTCGCCGAGAACCGGGTGGCCCAGATGCGCGCCGACCTGGACGTGTACGTCACGTTCGAGGGCGACAACACGGTGCTCCTGCAGCTCGTGGGCAAGCGTCTGCTGACCGACTACTCGAAGGAGTTCGGACGTCTCAATGTGGGCGCCGTCTCCCGCTACGTGGTCCATCAGGCCTCGGACGCCCTCCACCGTGCGGGCCTGCACAAGGCCGTCCAGTCCGTGGCCGACGGCGGGTCCGAGCGCCGCTCGGCGAACTGGTTCAAGGACCCCGCCGTCCAGCATGAGCTGCTCACCGAGCGCGTCCGTGCCAAGACCGCCGACATCGCCGGCACCCTCTCGGGGGCCCGGGGCAAGGGCCAGGCGGCGCAGGCGGAGGCGTTCAACACGCGCCAGCACGAGCTCATCGAGGCCGCCCGCAACCACGGCGAGCTTCTGCAGTGGGAGGCCTTCACCCGCGCCCTGGAGGGCATCACGGATGAGACCACGAAGACCGTCCTGACGTGGCTGCGCGACCTGTTCGCGCTGCGCCTCATCGAGGACGACCTCGGCTGGTTCGTGGCCCACGGCCGCGTCTCGAGCCAGCGCGCCCGGGCCCTGCGCGGCTACGTCAACCGGCTGGCCGAGCGGCTGCGCCCCTTCGCCCTCGAGCTCGTCGAGTCGTTCGGCCTCGAGCCCGAGCACCTGCGCATGGCGGTGGCCACGGACGCCGAGACCCAGCGCCAGGAGGAGGCCCACGCCTGGTTCACGGCCCGCCGGGCCGCCGGTGAGGAGCCGGAGGATGAGAAGGCCGTGCGCGCCCGCGAGAAGGCGGCGCGGGGTCGCCGCGGCTGACCGTGGCCGTCCCCGGACGCACACGGGCCCCCGTCACCTCGCGGTGGCGGGGGCCCGTGTGCGTGGTCGGGCGGGCTCAGCGCAGCACGGCCTCGTAGACCTCGATCGTGCGCTCCGCGATGGTCTCCCACGAGAAGTGCTCGATCGCGCGGGCCCGGCCGGCCTCACCCATCGCGCGGGCGCGCTCCGGGTCCTCCACGACGCGGGTGAGCGCGGCCGCGAAGTCGGCGGCGAACCTCTCCTCGTCCACGGGCGCCCCCGTGCCGTCGTCGACCTGCTCGAAGGGGACGAGCAGGCCGGTCTCGCCGTCCTGCACGACCTCCGGGATGCCGCCCACGGCGGAGGCGACGACGGCGGTGCCGCACGCCATCGCCTCGAGGTTGACGATGCCCAGCGGCTCGTAGACCGAGGGGCAGGCGAACACGGTGGCGGCCGTGAGGATCTCCATCACCTCGTGGCGCGGGATCATCCCCTCGATCACGACGACGCCCTGGCGGGTGCGTCGCAGCTCGGCGATCAACTCGTTCACTTCGTGCGCCAGCTCCGCGGTGTCCGGGGCGCCGACGCACAGCACGAGCTGGACGTCCTCCGGCAACCGCAGCGCTGCACGGAGCAGGTGGGGCACGCCCTTCTGGCGCGTGATGCGGCCGACGAACGCGACGGAGGGCTTGTCCGGGTCGATTCCGTACTTCTCCAGTGCGGCGGTGCCGGTCTGCGGGGTCCAGACCTGCGTGTCGATGCCGTTGTGGACCGTGTGCACCTTCGCCGGGTCCACGTCCGGGTAGCAGGCCAGGATGTCCCGACGCATGCCGTCCGAGACCGCGATGACCGCGTCCGCCCCGAGGTAGGCCGTGCGCTCGGCCCAGCTGGACAGGGCGTAGCCGCCGCCGAGCTGCTCCGCCTTCCAGGGGCGCAGCGGCTCGAGGGAGTGCGCGGAGAGGACGTGGGGAACCTGGTGCAGGAGCTTGCCGAGATGGCCGGCCATGTTGGCGTACCAGGTGTGGGAGTGGATGACGTCGGCGCCCTCGAGGTCCCCGAGGATCGTGAGGTCGGTGGCCAGGGTCTGCACGGCCCCGTTGGCGGCGTCGAACCCGGGCGGGTTCGGGTACGTCAGGACGCGGGCCCCGTGGTAGTCCGGGTCGCGCGGCTCGCCGAAGGCATGGACGCGGACGTCGACGCGGGAGGCGAGGACGCGGGTCAGCTCGGCGACGTGGACGCCGGCACCGCCGTAGATGGACGGGGGGAACTCTTTGCTCACGATGTCGATGCGCACGCCCCCAACCTAGTTCAGCCCGGCGGGGGTCGATAGTCTGGCGGCACGGATGCCCCGCACGCCCCGAGCACGCGTGCGGGTCGCGACGACCCGGCTCATGAGGAGTGACGCAGATGGTGCAGAAGAAGGTCCTCTCGGTCGTGCTGGCGGGCGGTGAGGGCAAGCGTCTGATGCCGCTGACGGCCGACCGTGCCAAGCCGGCCGTCCCGTTCGGCGGCACGTACCGCCTCATCGACTTCGCGCTGTCCAACCTGGTCAACAGCCGGTACCGCGAGATCGTCGTGCTGACGCAGTACAAGTCGCACTCGCTGGACCGCCACATCTCCGAGACGTGGCGGATGTCCACGCTCCTGAACAACTACGTGGCCTCCGTGCCGGCGCAGCAGCGCCGGGGCAAGGACTGGTTCACGGGCAGCGCGAACGCCATCTACCAGTCCATGAACCTGATCCACGACGCACGGCCGGACATCGTCGTCGTCATCGGCGCGGACCACGTCTACCACATGGACTTCCAGCAGATGGTGGACCAGCACATCGCCTCGGGCGCCAAGGCGACCGTGGCCGCGGTGCGCCAGCCGCTCGAGCTGGCCTCCTCGTTCGGGGTGATCGAGACGGACCCGCAGGACAGGACGCGGATCTCGGCGTTCGTGGAGAAGCCGGAGACGACCCCCGGCCTGCCGGACGACCCCACGCAGTTCCTGGCCTCGATGGGCAACTACGTGTTCGACACGGACGCCCTCGTGGCGGCGCTGAACCAGGACGAGGAGAACCCCGAGTCGAACAACGACATGGGCGGGGACATCATCCCGCTGTTCGTGGAGCGCGGCGAGGCCGGGGTGTACGACTTCACCTCCAACGAGGTGCCCGGCGGCACGGCCGGCAAGCACTACTGGCGGGACGTCGGCACCCTGGACTCCTACTACGACGCGCACATGGACCTGGTGCAGCCGTGGCCGGAGTTCAACCTCTACAACCGCGAGTGGCCGCTCTACACCCGCCAGTCCGTCTCCCCGCCCGCCAAGCTCGTGCGCTCGTCCACCCGCCGCCCCGGCTCGGCGAACGACTCGATCCTCTCCCAGGGCGTGGTCATCTCCGGCGGCACCGTGGCCCAGTCCGTGCTCTCCACGGACGTGCGCGTGCAGAACGAGGCGTGGGTGGAGCAGTCGGTGCTGCTGGACTCCGTGGTGATCGGCGAGGGGGCCCACGTGCGCAACGCGATCCTGGACAAGAACGTGGTCGTGCCCCCGGGCGCGCGCATCGGCTTCGACCGGGCGGAGGACGAGGCGAACGGCTACACCGTGACAGAATCCGGCCTGACGGTGCTCTCCAAGGGCCAGCCCGTCCCGACGCCGCACTGACGCGGCCACGGGCCGCCGGTCCCGGACCACCGTCGACGCGCGGGCACGCCCCGGTGTGTCCGCGCGTCGCCGTCCCCGCTGGATCCCCGACCGGAGGCTCGCCTTGACCGACACCACCCCCGACCTCGACGCCACCAACGTCACCCGCGCTGAGGCCGCGGAACGCTCCCGCCTGCTCACGGTGCAGGACTACGCCGTGGACGTGGACCTCTCCGACGCCCGGGACGCCGCGACCGACACCTATCCGGTCCGCACCGTGATCCGCTTCGCGTGCGCCGAGCCGGGCGCGCAGACCCACCTGGACTGGATCCACGGGGGCGTGGAGTCGGTGACCCTCAACGGCACGGCGCTGGACGTGGCCGAGGTCGTGGGCGGGGCCCGGGTGCTGCTGCCCGATCTGGCGGCGCAGAACGTGGTCGAGCTGGTCGGCCGGTCCGTGTACTCCCGGTCGGGCGAGGGCCTGCACCGCTTCACGGACCCCGCCGACGGCGAGGTCTACCTCTACACCCAGTACGAGCCCGCCGACGCGCGCCGCGTGTTCCCGGACTTCGAGCAGCCGGACCTCAAGGCCGCCTTCACCTTCTCCCTCACCGGACCCGAGGACTGGGTGCTGGCCTCGAACCGGCCCGAGGTGTCCCGGACGCGGGCCGGGGACGGCGTCGTCCGGGCGGAGTTCGCCCCGACGCTCCCCCAGTCCACCTACATCACGACGCTGCTCGCCGGCCCCTATGCGCAGTGGGAGGACGCCTGGGACGGTCACCCGGCCAGCGGTGCGCAGGCCGTGCCGCTGCGGCTGTTCACCCGGCGCACGATGGCCGACGCGTTCGACCCCGAGGCCGTGTTCGACGTGACGAAGCGGGGGCTGACGTTCTTCCACGACCTCTTCGGCGTCGCGTACCCGTGGGGCAAGTACGACCAGGCGTTCGTGCCCGAGTACAACCTCGGCGCCATGGAGAACCCGGGCCTCGTGACCTTCACCGAGGACTTCGTGTTCACCTCGCGGGCCACCGCGGTCCAGTACGAGGGCCGGGCCAACGTGATCCTGCACGAGATGGCGCACATGTGGTTCGGCGACCTCGTGACGATGCACTGGTGGGACGACCTGTGGCTCAAGGAGTCGTTCGCGGACTACATGGGCGCCCTCGGCGTGGACGAGGCCACCGACTTCCGGACCGCGTGGGTGACCTTCGCGTCCCGCCGCAAGGCCTGGGCGTACGTGCAGGACCAGATGCCGACGACGCACCCCATCGTCGCGGACATCGTCGACCTCGAGGCCGCCCGTCAGAACTTCGACGGCATCACCTATGCCAAGGGCGCCTCCGTGCTCAAGCAGCTGGCCGCCTACGTGGGCCGGGACGCGTTCTTCGACGCCGCGCACCGCTACTTCGCCGCCCATGCGTGGGGCAACGCCTCCCTCGCCGACTTCATGGCCGCGCTCGAGGCCGCCTCGGGGCGGGACATGCGCGCGTGGGCGGACGCGTGGCTGCACACCTCCGGCGTGCCCCGGCTACGGGTCGACGTCGACGGCGACGCCCCGGCGCTGCGCCAGGAGGGCACGGACCCGGTCACGGGCGAGTCGATCCTCCGCCCACACGTGCTGAAGGTCGGCGTCTTCACGCCCGGGCAGGACGGCGTCCTGCGCCGCACCGCCCAGGTCACCGCCGACGTGCCGGGCGGGGCGGAGGGCGCGGCCGTGCCCCTGCCGGACCTCGCGGTCCCCGGGGGCGTCCGCCTCGTGCTGCCCAACGACGAGGACCTCACCTACGCCGCCGTCGCGCTCGATGCGGGGTCGCTGCGCGCGGCCCTGACCCACCCCATCGCGGACCCGCTCGCGGAGGCCACCGTGTGGGCCGCCCTGTGGTCGATGACCCGCGACGGCGAGCTGCCGGTCGCCCGGTTCCTCGACGCGGTGGCGACGCTGTCCGCGCGGATCGCGACCGTGGGCGTGCACGCGCAGGTGCTGGCGCAGGCCGCCGCGGCCGTGGGCCAGTACGCCCGCGCCGAGGACCGGGACGCGCTGCGCGCCCTGGTGGGCGAGGTGCTGGCCGAACAGACCCGGACGCTCGAGGCCGGCTCCGACCGCCAGCGCACCGCGGCCCGCACGTGGGCGACGCTGGCGCGGGCCGACGTCGGGATGGCCGCGGCCCTCGAGGCCGCCCTGCTCGGCGAGGACGCGGCGACGTCGGCGCCGGGCCTGGCGATCGACGCGGAGCTGCGCTGGCTCGTGCTCCAGGCCCTCGCCGCGACCGGCCGGGCCGACCAGGACCGCCTGGACGCGGAGCTCGAGGCCGGCCGCACCGCCCAGACGGTCACGTGGCATCGCCTCGCCACGGCCGCCCGCCCCGATGCCGAGGTCAAGGCCGCGGCGTGGGAGGCGGTCATGTCCGGTCGCACGGCCACTGGCACGGAGCTGTCCAACGACCTGCTCTCGGCCACGGCGGCCGGCTTCGCCGCGGGCGAGGTCGAGCTCCTCGCCCCCTACGAGTCCGGCTTCTGGCCGCGCCTGACCTCGGTGTGGGCCTCACGATCCAACGGGCTGGCCTCGCGCGCGATCGGCGGGCTGTTCCCGGGCCGCCGGGACGCGGTGGCCGGCGACGCGGACGCGCAGGAGTCGCACCCGACGCTGGCCGCGGCCCAGCGCTGGCTGGACGAGCACCCCGACGCCCCGGGGGCCCTGCGGCGCCTGGTCGTGGAGCACACGGACGCCCTGCGGCGGTCCCTGCGCGTGCAGGCGGTGCAGCCGGCGGGCTGAGCGGTAAGTCCTCCCGCGCAGAGTGGTCACGACACGCCGCCTCCCCTCGGGCGAGACGGCGTGTCGTGACCATTCCAGCTCAGGGCGCGGCGACGCGGAGCACGCGTTCCCGGCCCACCCGGCGCAGGCCCACGGCGTCGGCGGCGCGCTGGGCGTCCCGGTCGCGCATCCCCACCCGCTCGACGACGACGGGCCGCGTCTCCAGCACGGCCGTCAGTTCGGCGTGGCGCGCCACGTGCGCGGCCCCGCCGTCCGGGTCGAGAGACAGCGCCTGCCGGTCGGCCGCGTGGAGCCAGGCCGCCGACACGTCCTCCACCGGGCCGCGCAGGTGCGCGCCGAGGGAGGCGTCGTCGAGCAGGTCGGAGACGTCGGCGTCCGCGAGGCGGGCCACGAGTGCGGGTGGCCCGGCGACCACCGCGGTCGTGTGGAGCAGGACCACGTGCAGCAGCTCCGGGTCGGCGTCCGCGGCGGGCGCGAGCACGACGCCCGGGTCCTCCCACGCCGTCGGCGCGACGCCGAGTCCCGCGGCCAGCCCGGTCCGCAGCGCGGCGGTCGCGTCGGCGCCCAGCACGTCGGCCGGCGCGACCGTGCCGAGGGCCAGCGGGTGGACGCCGAGCAGCCGGTTCAGGGCGCGGGCCTCGCGGTGCGCCCGGTCCACGAGGGCGGCCAGCTCGGGCGAGGTCTCCCCCACCAGCGGCAGCTCGCGCAACGTTGCGGCACCCACCGGCACCCCGGCCTCGGCCGCGACCGCTGCCAGCGCGTCCCAGTGTCGCGTCTCCTCCTGGGCAGGCGTGCGGCCGCCGCCCGGCTCGTCCAGCCGCGGTCCGTGAGCAGAGGCACGCGGCGGCCGGAGGCCAGCTCCAGCTCGAGGGCGCAGTGGACGTCCACGGTCGACCGTGGGCGCCCCGGGGCGTCGGAGCGGGCGATCAGGCGGACGGGGGCGTCGTCGTCGGGGGTCATGGTCCGATCCTGACAGAGCCGCCCCGCCACACCTCGACGCGTCGGGGGCGGTTTCGGGCGGTATTCACGTCGAATACCACCGCAAACCGCCCCCGGACGGAAGCGTGCCGGACGGTGCCGGGACGCCGTCAGGCGGCTCAGGGCACCCGCGCGGTCCACTCGGGGGTCGTGAACTTGGTGCGGGCCAGCTGCTCGGCCTCCTCACGGGTGGCCTCGTCCAGCTCGACGCGGCGGGCGCCGTAGCGCTCCTCGAAGGTGGTCATCATGGTCTCCCAGATCTCGGCGCGGGAGACGCCGGTCTGGCGGCGGAGCGGGTCCACGCGCTTCTTCGCCGAGGCCACGCCCTTGCCGCGCAGCTTCTCGCGGCCGATGCGCAGCACCTCGAGCATCTTGTCCGCGTCGATGTCGTAGCTCATCGTCACGTGGTGCAGCAGCCCGGCCGCGCCCACCCGCTTCTGCGCGGCGCCGCCGATCTTCCCCTGGTCCGTGGCGATGTCGTTGAGCGGCTGGTAGAACGCGTGCACGCCGAGTCGGGAGAGCGCGTCCATGGTCCACTCGTCCAGGAACGGGTAGGTCTCCGCCGTCTCCAGCCCGTCGACCAGCGACGACGGCACGTGCATCGAGTACGTGACGCAGTTGTCCGCCTCCATGAACATCGCGCCGCCGCCGGAGATCCGCCGCACCACGTTGATGCCGTGCCGCCGAGCCCCCTCGGGGTCCACCTCGTTGGCGAGCGACTGGAAGGCGCCGATCACCACGGCCGGCTCGTTCCACTGCCACAGGCGCATGGTCGGCTTGCGTCGACCTTCGGCCACCTGCCGGGTGAGCACCTCGTCCAGGGCCACGGTCAGCGCGATCGGCATCGGCTCCGGCCCGATGACCTCCCACTCGTGGTCCTCCCACGTGGTCGCCTTGCCGAGGGCCCGACGCACGGCCGAGGCGATCGCGAAGGCGTCCACGCCGAACAGCTCGGCCTCGGGTCGCAGGCCCTGCTCGACGGCCTCCCGGATGACGCGGTGCTCGGCGTCCGCGGACAGCCCGGCCACCGCCGCGTTGAGGTCTTCGAGCGCCTCGTCCGGCTCGAGGAAGAAGTCGCCGTTGATGCTCGCGGTCGCGATCCGGCCGTCCGCGAGGCTCAGGTCCGCCGCGACCAGCTTGCCGCCGATCACCTTGTATTCACCGTGGAGAGTCGTCATGCCCGTCAGCCTACGGGCGACGCGACGGGCCCCGCACCGCCCGGATCGCTCCGGGGGCGCGGGGCCCGTCGTCGTGCTGTGCGTGCGGCTCAGGCCGCCGCGGTCACTTCTTGCCGCCGAAGCCCTTGAAGCGGGCGTTGAAGCGCTCGACGCGGCCGGCGGTGTCCATGATGCGCTGCTTGCCCGTGTAGAACGGGTGCGAGGCGGCCGAGATCTCGACGTCGATCACCGGGTAGGTGTTGCCATCGGTCCACTCCGCGGTCTTGTCGGAGTTCGCGGTGGTGCGGGTGAGGATCTTCTCACCGGAGGCGAGGTCGTTGAAGATGACGTAGCGGTAATCCGGGTGGATCTCAGACTTCATGGTGCATCCTTCGTTTCAGCCGCCTGATTGGGACCAGGGGCGCGAGAGGTGTGGTCAGGGGGTCCGCCGGAGGGCGGGCCAGCCGCCCACTCTACCGCACCCGGGCCGGTCAGCGCGCGCGCAGCTCCCACAGCGCGACCGCCGCGGCCGCGGCCACGTTCAGCGAGTCGACGCCGGCGGGCATGGGGATGACGACGTCGGCGTCGGTCTGGGCGAGGGTCTCGGGCCGGACCCCCGGCCCCTCCTGGCCGAGGACGAGGGCCAGACGCTCGGCGGTCCGCAGCGGCTCGATCCGAGCGGAGTCCAGGCCCACGGCCCGCTCCGTCACCTCGAGGGCGGCCACCGCGAACCCGGCCGCCCGCAGCGCGGGCAGCGACTCGGCGACCGGGCCGGGCAGGCGCGCCCACGGCAGGCGGAACACCGTGCCCATCGAGACGCGGATGGCGCGCCGGTAGAGCGGGTCGGCGGCCTGCGGGGTGAGCAGCAGGGCGTCCCAGCCGAGGGCGACGGCGGAGCGCACCACGGCGCCCAGGTTCGTGTGGTCCACGAGGTCCTCGGCGATGAGCACGCGCCGCGCGCCCGCGAGGACGTCGGCGAGCGGCCGGGGCGCGGGGCGGTCCATCGCGGCCAGGGCGCCGCGGTGCAGGTGGAAGCCGGTGAGTGCCTCGAGCACGTCGTCGGGTCCGGTGAAGACCGGGACGTCCGGGTGGGCGGCGAGCACGTCCGCGAAGGAACCGCGGTAGCGGTCCCCCAGCAGGAAGGAGCGCGGGGTGTGTCCGGCGTCCAGTGCGCGGCGGACCACCTGGGAGGACTCGGCGAGGAAGACGCCGTGCTCCGCGTCGACGCGACGGCGCAGGGCCGCGTCTGTCATGGTCGTGTAGGGGGCCAGGCGGGGGTCGGCGAGGTCCTCGATCCGCTCCAGGCGCACCTCGCGGGCCCCGCCCTCACCCACCCGAGACCTGCCGCATCACCATGACCACCAGCCCGGCCAGGCCCACGATCACGATGGTGACGCGCAGCGCCGTCGGCGAGATGCGCCGCCCGATCCGCGCGCCCACGAGCCCGCCCACGAGCGAGGAGAGCGCGATCAACAGGACGGCCCGCCAGTCGATGCGGTCGAAGGCGAACACCAGGTAGAACGCCGCGGCGGTGAGGTTGACCACCAGCGACAGCCACGTCTTCACCGCGTTGGCGTGCACGAGGGTGCCGCCCACCAGCAGCACGCCGAAGATCGCCATGAGCATGACGCCCTGGGCGGCCACGAAGTAGCCGCCGTAGATGCCGGTCAGGAACACGAGCGTCCACAGTGTCGGGGTCACGGGGCCCACCGGCACGGGAGAGTCCGCGCCGGGGGTCGGTCCCTGGTCCTCCGCCCGACGCCGGACCCACCGCTGGATGCGCGGCTGCAGCACGACGACCGTCAGGGCCACCACGAGCAGCACCGGCGCGACGTAGCCGAACACGGCCGGGGGCAGCGTGGTGAGCAGGGCGGCGCCGATGACCCCGCCGAGCAGGGACGCGACGGTCAGCTTCGGCAGGAGCGCCCGGGACTGGGCCAGCTCTCGGCGGTACCCGTACGTGCCGGAGAAGCCCGAGGCCACCAGGCCCATCGCGTTGGAGACCTGGGCCGTCACGGGCGGGAACCCGACCGCCACGAGCGTCGGGAAGGTGACGAGCGTGCCCGAGCCGATCACCGAGTTGATCGTGCCGGCCCAGAACCCCGCGAGCAGCACGAGCAGGACCTGCCACAGGTCCATGCCCAGCAGCTGCGCGGTCAGCAGCCCCGTCACCGGGCGACGGCGGTGTACCGACCGCCGGTGCGGGTCACCTTCAGGTCCGTGCCGAACGCCGAGGAGAGGTGCTCCTCGGTGAGCGTCGACTCGATGGGCCCGGCCGCCACGACGCCGCCGGCCCGCAGCAGCAGTGCATGCGTGAAGCCCGGGGGCACGTCCTCGAGGTGGTGCGTGACGAGGACCAGCGCGGGCGCGTCCTCGTCCGTGGCGAGCGCCGTCAGCTGGCGCACGAGGTCCTCCCGCCCGGCGAGGTCCAGGCCCGCGGCGGGCTCGTCCAGCAGGAGCAGCTCGGGGTCGGTCATCAGGGCACGGGCGATGAGCACGCGCTTGCGCTCACCGTCGGAGAGGGTGCCGAACGCGCGGTGCGCGAGGCGGGAGAGCCCCCAGGTCGCCACGAGGCCGAGCGCGCGGGCGCGATCCTCCGTCTCGTACCGCTCGCGCCACGTGCCGGTGATCCCGTAGGCGGCGGTGACGACGGCGTCCTGCACGGTCTCGTTCGCGGGCACCTGGGCGGCGAGCTGGGCGGAGGACAGGCCGATGCGCGGGCGCAGCTCGAACACGTCGACGGCGCCGAGCACCTCGTCCAGCACGCCGACGTCGCCGGCGGTCGGGTGCAGGCGGGCCGCGGCCAGCTGGAGCAGCGTCGACTTGCCGGCGCCGTTCGGGCCCATCACGATCCACCGCTGCCCCGCGCGGACCGTCCAGTCCAGGGGGCCGAGGATGTCGGTGGTGCCGCGGCGCACGCGCACGCGGCGCATCTGCAGCACGGCGTCCTCGTCCGGGAGGAACCAGTCGTCGGGAGGCGCGGGGGTGGTCATGGGGGCCAGCCTAGTCCGGCCGGCCGGCGCGTCGCCGATGCGACGCACGCCCGGCCGCGCCCGCACCCCCGCCTAGGATGCCGCGCATGAGCACCCTGCGCCGCCTCGTCGTCACCGCCGACCCCGCCCTCCTCGTCACGGACGCGCCCCCGGCCGGCGTGCCCGACGACGCCGAACGGCTCACCGACGACGGCCTGCTGGGCTGGCGCTTCGCCGCGGACGAGTGGGCGGCGGCCCCGGAGCCGGGCTCCGGGTGGGACGTGCTCACGGTGCCGGCGACGGTCGCCGCCGCGCCGGCGCCCCTCGTGGTGACGGACGTGGACTCCACGCTGATCCGGCAGGAGGTCGTCGAGCTGCTCGCCGCCCACGCCGGCCGCGAGGCCGAGGTCGCCGAGGTGACGGAGCGGGCGATGCGCGGTGAGCTCGACTTCGCCGCCTCGCTGCACGCGCGCGTCGAGGCGCTCGCGGGGCTGCCCGTGGGCGTCGTGGCGGACGTGGTGCGGGCCATCCGGCCCACCGACGGAGCCCTCGCGCTGATCGAGGCCGTCACCGCGGCCGGCGGCCGGGTGTGCGCGGTCTCCGGCGGCTTCACCCAGGTGCTCGCCCCGCTGGCCGAGGCGTGGGGCGTGCACGCCTACTGCGCCAACGAGCTCGAGGTGCGGGACGGGCACCTGACGGGGAAGGTGCTCGGCGACGTCGTGGACCGCGCGGCGAAGGCCGCCATGCTGCGCGCCTGGGCCGAGGACGCGGGGCTCACCCCCGAGCAGGCCGTCGGCGTGGGCGACGGCGCCAACGACATCGATCTGCTCGAGGCGGCCGGCTGCGGCGTGGCGCTGTGCGCGAAGCCGATCCTCCGGGAGCACGCGGACGTCGTCGTCGACGTGCCCTCCTTCACCCCCCTGCGGTGGCTCCTCGGTCTCTGAGGCGTCCGCTCCCGGAGGTCACGAGGGCCGGATCCCACGGATCCGGCCCTCGTCGTCAGGGGTGTGGTGCGGTTCAGTTCTGCTGGAGGAAGTCCTCGGCGCCGCCCACGAGCTCGGTGTGGCCGACCTCGAGGTCCTCGCGGCCCACGAGGGAGGCGATCTCGGCGGCGAACTCCTCCACGGAGTAGAGCTTGCCGGCGGCCTCGCGGCGGGCCTCGATGGCACCGGGCTCGGCGCGGTCGAGCAGGGTGGCGGTGATGGTGCCCTCGATCATGTCGCCGGAGACCACCACGAAGCCCACGCCCTTCTCTGCGAACGCGGGGATGCGCTCGCGCAGGGCGTCCTCGCCGGCGCGCTTGGAGCGGGCCACGGGCTCGTAGGAGTCCATCGTGGCGACCTCGTCGATGAAGTGCGCCTGGTGGGAGGTCACGAACACGATCTGCCCGCCGGCACCCATGCGCTCGAGCGCGGCGTCGGCCAGCGCGGCCTGGGCGTCACGGTTGAGCTTCAGGGCGTAGTCCTCGCCGAACTGGGACTCCATGCCGCCCGAGGCGTTGAGCACGAGCACGTCGAGCGAGCCGAAGTGCTCCACGGCGGCGTCCAGCAGCGCGGCCCGATCCTCGGCGACGGTCACGTCGCCGCCCACGGCCACGGCGCGGCCGCCGGCGTCCTCGATCCTCTGCACCACCTTGTTCGCGCGCGGCGCCTTCTGGCGGTAGTTCACCACGACGCCCGCGCCGCGGGCGGCCAGCAGCTCGGCGGTGGCGGCTCCGATGCCGCGGGAGGAGCCGGTGACGACGACGCCGCGTCCGGCCAGGTCCTGCTCGGTCATGTTCTGTGCTTCCTGTCTGCTCAGCGGTCGGTGGTCGTCAGTGGCCCATGCCCAGGCCGCCGTCCACGGGGATCACGGCCCCGGAGATGTACGCGGCCTCGTCCGAGGCCAGCCAGCGCACGACGCCGGCCACCTCCTCCGGGGCGGCGAAGCGGCCGGCCGGGATGGACGTCTTGTACTGGGCCTTGAGCTCGTCGTCGAGGGACTGCGTCATCTCGGTGTCGATGTAGCCGGGGGCCACGACGTTCGCGGTCACGCCGCGCGCGCCGAGCTCGCGCGTGATCGAGCGGGCCATCCCGACGAGGCCGGACTTGGAGGCGGCGTAGTTGACCTGGCCGGGCGAGCCGAGCAGGCCCACCACGGAGGAGACCAGGACGATGCGTCCGCGCTTCAGGCGCATCATGCCCTTGGTGGCGCGCTGCACCACGCGGAAGGCGCCGGTGAGGTTCGTGTCGATCACCGAGGTGAAGTCGTCCTCGGACATGCGCAGCAGCAGCTGGTCGTGGGTAATGCCGGCGTTGGCCACGAGCACCTCGACCGGGCCGTGGACCTCCTCGACCTCGCGGAAGGCCGCGTCCACGGAGGCCGCGTCCGTCACGTCGGCCCGGACCGCGAGGACCCCCTCCGGCCCCTCCCCCGAGCGGGAGGTGATGGCCACCCGGTCGCCGTGCGCGGCGAACGCCCGGGCGATGGCCAGGCCGATGCCGCGATTGCCCCCCGTGACGAGGACGCTGCGGCCGGCGGCCTGCGCGTCCGCTGCGGGCGTGGTGGTCTGATCGGCCATGGGAACACCTTCCGGACGGGACGGGACTAGACTGAAGCACCGGCGCGGCGCCGTCGACGCCGTCCTGCGGGACGCCGCCGAGGGCGGGCGCGCCGGCATGTGAACCACCACTCTACGTCCGCGGCCACGCGGGGGCCCTCCGCAGGGCGCGACGTGCCAGGAGGATGCGCCATGACCAGCTCCGCCGCCGGCTCCCGAGCCGGCCGTCCCGCCCGCGCCGGGCGCGGGACGACACCGGAGGTCCAGGGGGTCACCACCGCCGCCGCCGGCCGCAGCGCGGACCGGGAGGCGCGCATGAAGGTCTACCTGGTCCAGATGCTGCTCCGCACCGCCTGCTTCGTCGCCGCGCTCTTCACCCACGGCTGGTGGCAGCTCGGGTTCATCCTCGGCGCGGTCGTGCTGCCCTACGTCGCCGTCGTGCGCGTGAACAACACCGGCCCGCAGCAGGCCGGCACCCTGCACGCCGTGCCCGCCCAGGGACCCGCCCTGGCCCCCCGCCCCGACGACACGGCGGCGCCCAAGCCGGTCGTGCTCACCGGCGACCTCGTGGACGACCCGCGCGACCGTGCGCCCCGGGCGCTGGGCCGAGGGTCCTCGTCCGCCGGCGGTCCCGGCCTGCCCGGACGGGGCGCCGCGTGATCGGGGCGGGCCCGGGTGAGCCGGGCATGGACCTGCTGGGCGCCCTCGCGTCCGGCCGCCTCGACCCCGCCGCCGGTGCCTCCGCCGCCCGATCCCCGCACGCCGCAGCGGACGGGCCCGAGCGGCCGGTCTGCTCGCGCCGCGGGTGCACCGCGGAGGCGACCTGGGCCCTGGAGTGGAACAACCCGCGCGTCCACGCCCCGGACCGCGTGAAGACCTGGCTGGCCTGCGCGGACCATCGACCCTTCCTGGACGACTTCCTGAGCGCCCGCGGCTTCCTGCGGCGCTCCCGCCCACTCGACCCGCCCGCCACGGAGGCGCCCGAGGTCGAGACGCCCGAGACCCCGCAGGAGCCCCCGCGCCCATGAGCACCCCCGCACCCATGTCGGCCCCGACCGCCCGCGACGCCGAACGCCTGCCTCCCCTGCGCTTCGGCTTCCTCGCCACCGGCCCGTGGATCCTCGGCTTCGTGCTGTGCATCCTCTTCGCGTTCCTGTGCCATGCGCTCGCCCAGTGGCAGTGGGACCGCCGCGTGGAGGTCCAGCACCGCGTCAACCGCGTCCTGGAGAACTACGACGACGACCCGGTCCCGTTCGCCGAGGCCTCCCGGCTGTTCACCGCGTTCCAGACCGAGGACGAGTGGACGCCTGTGACACTGACCGGCGAGTACCTCGTCGACGAGACGCTCATCGTCCGCAACCGTCCCCGCGCCGGCCAGCCCGGCTACGAGGTGCTCGTGCCGTTCCGGACGGACGAGGGCCCCGTCGTCGTGGTGGACCGCGGCTGGCTCCCGGTGGGCAACAGCCCGGGTCAGCCGGACGCCGTGCCGGCCCCGCCCGCCGGCCACGCCGAGGTCGTGGTGCGGGTCAAGCCCGGGGAGCCGGCCCTGGACCGCGACGCCCCGGACGGCCAGGTGCCCTCGATCGACCTCGCCGAGATCGCCGACACCGTGGGCGGGCCCGTGGCCGGGACGGCCTACGGGATCATGGTCACGGAGGACCCGGCGGTGGAGTCGATGCCGCAGAAGCTCGTCGAGCCCACCCTGGACGAGGGCCCGCACCTGTCCTACGCGATCCAGTGGTACCTGTTCGCGGCCATGGGCTTCGGGGTGTGGGGGTACTCCGCGTGGATGCGCGCCCGCAACGACCGGGCCGACGCCCTCGACGACGCCGCGGACGACGGGCTGCTCTCCGCGCACCGGGTCCCCCGCGCCAAGCCGGCCCGGCGGCGGCGCGACGGGCGGCTTACGGACGAGGAGGCCGAGGACGCGCTCTTCGACTGAGCCCGCCCTCCGCCTCGGCGGCCCGCGCACTCAGGCGAGGGTGATGAGGTCCCTGTAGTCGTCGTTCCAGAGGTCCTCGACCCCGTCCGGCAGCAGCACCACGCGCTCGGGGTCGAGCGCCTCGACGGCGCCCTCGTCGTGGGTCACGAGCACCACGGCGCCCTCGTACTGCTGCAGCGCGTTCAGGATCTCCTCGCGGCTGGCGGGGTCGAGGTTGTTCGTGGGCTCGTCCAGCAGCAGCACGTTCGCGCTCGAGGCCACGAGCGTGGCCAGCGCCAGGCGGGTCTTCTCGCCACCGGAGAGGACGCGGGCGGGCTTGTCGACGTCGTCGCCCTGGAAGAGGAACGATCCGAGCAGCGTGCGCGCCTGGGTGTCGCCGAGCTGCGGGGCGGCGTGGCGCATGTTGTCCAGGACCGACGCGTCCTGGTCCAGGGTGTCGTGCTCCTGGGCGAAGTAGCCCAGCTTGAGCCCGTGGCCCGCCTGGACCTCGCCGGTGTCCGGGGTCTCCTCCCCGGCGAGCATGCGCAGCAGCGTCGTCTTGCCGGCGCCGTTGTAGCCCAGGATCACCACGCGCGAGCCGCGGTCGATCGCCAGGTCCACTCCCGTGAAGATCTCGAGCGAGCCGTAGGACTTGGAGAGGTTCTCGGCGCGCAGCGGCGTCTTGCCGGAGGCCTGCGGGGTGGGGAAGCGGATCGCGGCCACGCGGTCGACCGCGCGCTCGCCCTCGACGCCGCGCATGAGCCGCTCGGCGCGCTTGATCATGTTCTGCGCGGCGGTGGCCTTGGTCGCCTTGGCACGCATCTTCTCGGCCTGGGCCATGAGGGCCGAGGCCTTCTTCTCCGCGTTGGCGAACTCCCGGCGGCGGCGCGCCTCGTCCTGCTGGCGCTGGGCGAGGTAGTTCTTCCACGTCATGTTGTAGACGTCCATGGTCTGCCGGTTCGCGTCCAGGTAGAGGACCTTGTTCACGGTCATCTCCATGAGCTCCACGTCGTGCGAGATCATCAGGAGGCCGCCGGAGTAGGTCTTCAGGTAGTCGCGCAGCCACACGATCGAGTCGTGGTCGAGGTGGTTGGTGGGCTCGTCCAGCAGCATGATGTCCGCGTCGGAGAAGAGGATGCGGACGAGCTCCACGCGGCGGCGCTGGCCGCCGGAGAGGGTGTGCAGCGGCTGGTCCAGGACGCGGTCCGGCAGGCCGAGGTTGGACGTGATCCGGGCGGCCTCGGACTCGGCCGCGTAGCCGCCGCGGGCCTCGAACTCCGCCTCCAGACGGGAGTAGCGGTTCATCGCCCGCTCCCGCTCGGCGTCGTCGACGGCGGCCATCCCGGCCTCGGCCTCACGCATGCGGCGGATCGTCTGGTCCAGGTCGCGGGCGGAGAGGATGCGGTCGCGGCCGGACTGGTCCATGTCCTCGACCTTGGGGTCCTGGGGCAGGTAGCCGATGCGCCCGGTCCGGGTCACCGTGCCCGCCGTGGGCTGCCCGCCGCCGGCCAGGACCTTGGTCAGCGTCGTCTTGCCGGCGCCGTTGCGCCCCACGAGGCCGACCTTGTCCCCCTTGTCCACGCGGAAGTTCACCTCGTCCATGAGGAGACGGGCGCCCACGCGCAGTTCGACATCGGTGACGGTCAGCATGGGGGTGTCAGACTCCAGGGGTCGAGGGAAGGACAGGGGTGCACCGGCGGGGCCGGCCGATCTCGACGGGCGGGGGCCAGTGCGGTGCCGGGCCAGTCTAGTCCGTCTACACTCTGGCCCCATGAGCTTCAACGAGAACGTGCAGATCGACGCCGGCCGGGCCCGATCGGGCGGTGGCGGCGGGCTGGGGGGCCGGGGCATCGCCATCGGCGGTGGCGGCGGCCTGCTCGCGTTGCTGCTCGCGATCTTCGCCCCCGGGCTGGCCGAGCAGCTCGGGATCGACACGGGCGGCGGGTCCGTCGGCCAGAGCCAGTACCAGCAGCAGACGGGCTCGGGCGGCCAGAGCCAGCCCCTCTCGGACGAGGAGTGCGCCAGCGGTGCGGACGCCAACCAGAACACGGACTGCCGCGTCATCGCGACCACCGAGGCCGCGGACGAGTTCTGGGGCGAGTACCTCGCGCAGTTCTCGGACATCCAGTGGCGCCAGCCGCAGCTGACCCTGTTCCAGGGCGGCGTGAGCACCGGCTGCGGCAGCGCCTCCTCGGCCACGGGCCCGTTCTACTGCCCGGCGGACGAGTCCATGTACTTCGACACCGCGTTCTTCGAGACGCTGCAGACCGATTTCGGCGCCGAGGGCGGACCGCTGGCGGAGGAGTACATCGTGGCGCACGAGTACGGCCACCACGTTCAGCAGGTGACCGGCTACCTGCAGCACTCCAAGGACGGGACCACCGGCCCCACCTCCGGCGCCGTGCGCGCAGAGCTGCAGGCCGACTGCTTCGCCGGCATGTGGGCCGGGCACGCCGCCTCCACCGTGGACCCCGAGTCCGGCGCGCCGTTCCTGAAGCCGATCTCGCAGGACCAGCTGCGCCAGGCCATCGACGCGGCCTCCGCCGTGGGCGATGACCGCATCCAGTCCACCCACACCGGCCGGGTGGACCCCGAGGCGTTCACGCACGGCACCTCGGAGCAGCGCATGGCCTGGTTCATGCGCGGCTACCAGAGCTCCCAGCAGGAGCCCGACATCCGCCAGTGCGACACGTTCCGGGCCTCCTCCCTGGACATCTGAGCCGGGAGCGCCGGGGCGCCTGCCGGCCCGTCCGCACTCCCCCACCACGACGGCGGCCCGTCACCTTCTGCGCGAAGGTGACGGGCCGCCGTCGTCGTCCGGACCGGATCAGATGTTGAAGCCGAGGGCGCGCATCTGGTCGCGGCCGTCCTCGGTGATCCGCTCGGGGCCCCACGGGGGCATCCAGACCCAGTTCAGCCGCCACTCGTCCACCATGGTGCCGATCGCGCGGGAGACCTGGTCCTCGATTTCGTCCGTGAGCGGGCAGGCCGCGGTGGTCAGGGTCATGTCCACGAGCAGCGCGCCGTCGTCGGCGTAGTGCAGCCCGTAGAGCAGGCCCAGGTCCACGACGTTGACGCCCAGCTCCGGGTCGATCACGTCCTTGAGGGCCTCACGGATGTCCTCCGTGGGCGCCTGGTTCGTGGTCTCCGTCATCTCAGGCCCCCGCCGCGGCCTTCTCGAAGCGGGCGTAGCCCTCGGCCTCGAGCTGCTCGGCGAGCTCCGGGCCGCCGGACTCGGCGACGCGGCCGTCCACCAGCACGTGCACGTGGTCCGGCTTGATGTAGTTGAGGATCCGCGTGTAGTGGGTGATCAGCAGGGTGCCCATCTCGTTCTGCGCCTGGGCGCGGTTGACGCCCTCGGAGACGATGCGCAGCGCGTCGACGTCGAGGCCGGAGTCGGTCTCGTCGAGGATCGCGAACGTGGGCTTGAACAGCTCGAGCTGGAGGATCTCGGCGCGCTTCTTCTCGCCGCCGGAGAAGCCCTCGTTGACGTTGCGGTTCATGAACGCCGGGTCGATCTGCAGGGCCTCGAAGGCGCCCTTGACGTCCTTGGTCCAGGTGCGCAGCGAGGGGGCCTGGCCGTCGAGCGCGGTCTTGGCGGTGCGCAGGAAGTTGGTCATGGTGACGCCCGGGATCTCCACGGGGTACTGCATGGCCAGGAAGAGGCCGGCCTGGGCGCGCTCGTCGACGCTCATCTCCAGCACGTCCTCGCCGTCGAGGGTGATGGAGCCGGAGGTGACCTCGTAGCGCGGGTGGCCGGCGATGGTCGAGGCCAGGGTGGACTTGCCGGAGCCGTTCGGGCCCATGATCGCGTGGGTCTCGCCCGTCTCGATGGTCAGGGAGAGGCCCTTCAGGATCTCCTTGGGGCCGTTCTCGGTCGCGATCTGCACGTGCAGGTCGGTGATCTGCAGGGTTGCCATGGTGGTTCTCCTCGGGTGGAAGGCGGTGGGGTCTGCGGGGCGTCGGTCAGAGCTGCGCGATGCGGAGCTCGTCCTCCATGACGGCGGTCAGCTCGTCCTCGACGTCGCCGATGCCGATCTTCTGGATGATCTCGTTGAGGAAGCCGCGCACGATCAGGCGGCGGGCCTCGGTCTCGGAGATGCCGCGGGCCATCAGGTAGAACAGCTGGGTCTCGTCGAAGCGGCCGGTCGCGGACGCGTGGCCTGCACCCTCGATCACGCCGGTCTCGATCTCCAGGTTCGGCACCGAGTCCGCGCGCGCCCCGTCGGAGAGCAGCAGGTTCTGGTTCTTCTCGTACGTGTCCGTGCCCTCGGCCTCCTTGCGGATCAGCACGTCGCCCACCCACACGGTGCGCGCGTCCGTGCCCTGCAGGGCGCCCTTGTAGAGCACGTTCGAGACGCAGTCCGGCTGGTTGTGGTCCACGAACAGGCGGTTCTCGAGGTGCTGACCGGCGTCGGCGAAGTACAGGCCGTACATCTCGGCCTCGCCGCGCTCCGCGGCGAACCGCGCGGTCGGGGTCAGACGCACCACGCCGCCGCCGTAGGACACGGCCACGTGCTTGAAGTGCGCGTTCGTCGCGACCGAGGCCTGCTGGGCCGAGACGTGCACGGCATCGCCCTCCCAGGCCTGCAGTGCGACCACGTTCAGGCGGGCGTCGCGGCGCACGTCGAACTCGACGTTCTGGGCCAGCACGGCGGTGCCGCGGTGGGCGATCACGACGTCGGCCTGCGCGTTCTCCTCCACGAGCACGGTCAGGTGCATCGCGGCCGGGTCGGCGGAGGAGCCGACGACGTCGATGCGCACCGGCTCGGCGACCTCGCCGGAGATCGTCACGACGGTGGCCTCGGAGACCGAGTTCCAGGCCGCGGCGGACACGCGGTCGTCCGGGGTCAGGACGGAGCCGACGCGGGCGTCGTCGCGGGCCACGGTCTCCACCGTGACGCCGGCCTGCTCGGCCACGGTCACGGCGGGCGCGGCACCGGTCAGGCGCGCGTCGTCGCCCTCGGGCAGGTGCAGCCCGCCCAGGCGCTTGAGCGGGGTGAAGCGCCAGTCCTCCTCGCGCCCCGTGAGCACGGGGAAGTCGGACAGCTCGAAGGAGCTGAGGCGATCGGCGCGCGAGCCCGCGGCGTTGCGCTCCCGGCCCCCGGCCCGGGCGGCCGGGTTCTGCGCGGCGGTGAGCTTCTCGCCCTCCTCGCCCATGCCCGGGATCATGGTCCGCTGGGTGTTCTCCACGGTGTCGGTCATGTCAGCCCACCGATCCTTCCATCTGCAGTTCGATCAGCTTGTTGAGCTCGAGCGCGTACTCCATGGGCAGCTCGCGGGCGATCGGCTCGATGAAGCCGCGCACGATCATGGCCATGGCCTCATCCTCGGACATGCCGCGGCTCATGAGGTAGAAGAGCTGCTCCTCGGACACCTTCGAGACGGTCGCCTCGTGGCCGAGGGTCACGTCGTCCTCGCGGATGTCGATGTACGGGTACGTGTCGGAGCGGGAGACCGTGTCCACGAGCAGGGCGTCGCACACCACCGAGTTGGCGGATCCGTTCGCGCCCTCGGCGATCTGCACCAGGCCGCGGTAGGCGGCGCGGCCGCCGCTGCGGGCCACGGACTTGGACACGATCGAGGAGTTCGTGTGCGGGGCCATGTGCACCATCTTGGAGCCGGTGTCCTGGTGCTGGTCCTTGCCCGCGAACGCGACGGAGAGGGTCTCGCCGGTGGCGTGCTCGCCGGTCAGGTACACGGCCGGGTACTTCATGGTCACCTTGGAGCCGATGTTGCCGTCGATCCACTCCATGGTGCCGCCGGCCTCGACCACGGCGCGCTTGGTCACGAGGTTGTACACGTTCGTGGACCAGTTCTGGATGGTGGTGTAGCGCACGCGGGCGTTCTTCTTCACCACGATCTCGACGACGGCAGAGTGCAGCGAGTCGGACTGGTAGATCGGGGCGGTGCAGCCCTCGATGTAGTGCACGTACGAGTCCTCGTCCGCGATGATCAGCGTCCGCTCGAACTGGCCCATGTTCTCCGTGTTGATGCGGAAGTAGGCCTGCAGCGGGATCTCCACGTGCACGCCCTTGGGCACGTACACGAAGGAGCCGCCGGACCACACGGCCGTGTTCAGGGAGGCGAACTTGTTGTCGCCGACCGGGATCACGCTGCCGAAGTACTCCTCGAAGATCTCCGGGTGCTCCTTGAGCGCGGTGTCGGTGTCGAGGAACACGACGCCCTGCTCCTCCAGGTCCTCGCGGATCTGGTGGTAGACGACCTCGGACTCGTACTGGGCGGCGACGCCGGCCACGAGACGCTCGCGCTCGGCCTCGGGGATGCCCAGGCGCTCGTAGGTGTTGCGGATGTCCTCGGGCAGGTCCTCCCAGGTCTTGGCCTGGCCCTCGGTGGAGCGCACGAAGTACTTGATGTTGTCGAAGTCGATGCCGGACAGGTCCGGGCCCCACGCCGGCATCGGCTTGCGCTCGAAGTACTTGAGGGCCTTGAGGCGCAGGTCACGCATCCACTCCGGCTCGTCCTTCTTGCCGGAGATGTCGCGCACGACGTCCTCGTTCAGACCGCGGACGGCCTTCTCGCCGGCCGCGTCGGAGTCGGCCCAGCCGTACTGGTAGGCGCCGATGGCGTTGAGCTCGGGGTTCTTGTCGAGGATCTCCTGGATCACGCCGGGGTCGGCGGTCTCCGCGGAGTCCCGCTGGACGATCTGGTCGGTCATCTCAGCCTCTCTCACTAGTCACTGCGGTCGGGGTCGGTCGGGTGGTCGGCGGGAGCCGGGGCGAGGCCCGCGCGGCTCAGTCGCGGCCCAGCGGCACATGTGTGGTGCACACGTGGGCGCCGGCGGCGAGGGTCGAGAGCCGGCGCACGTCCACCTCGAGCAGGCGGGCGAACAGCGCGGTCTCCTCTTCACAGAACTCCGGATGGCGCGCGGGAATTCCCTGGAACGGGCAGTGCCCCTGGCAGACCTGGTCCGCGCGGAGGGTGGGCGCCAGGCCCGCGCCGAAGTGGCGCAGCGTGCCGGCGTAGCCGGCCTCGTCGAGGACCCGCGCGAGGATCCGGGTGCGGTCCTGCAGCGCGGTCTCCCGGCCGTCGACGGCGGCCGTGAAGCGCTCCTCGATCTCGCGGAAGGCGTGGCGCGCGGTGCGGCGCACCTCCTCCTCCCCGCCGAGCTCCTCGAGGCGGGCCAGGGTGTCCAGGGCGACGGCGAGGTGGTCCTTGGGCAGGTGCTCCTGCGCGTGCGAGGTGACCACGTAGCGGCGGGAGGGCCGTCCCGCGCCGCGGGCCGCGGTGACCCGCTTGACCTCGACGAGCGAGTCCTCCTCGAGCGCGTCCAGATGGCGGCGCACGGCGGCCGCGGTCAGCTCCAGCTCGCGGCCGATCTCGGCCGCGCTCACGGGTCCACGCGTCAGGACCAGCTGCAGCACACGCTCGCGCGTGCCCTCGGCCGGGGCCGGAGCGGGGGGCGACGCAGACTGATCCGAATACACCACGCCATCATGACCTATTGATCTGGAACGGTTCAAGTGAGGCTCACCTGGCTTGATGACGCCCACGGCGGAACCCGCCGCAGGCCCGGGCACCCCCGGCCCCACGAGCCGGGGTCGCAGGGCCCGAGGACTAGACTGGCACAGTGCCCCGACCTCCCCTGACCCCGGATCCCGTGCCGCGCGACGAGCCCGTCCTGCGCCTGAGCGACGTCCACCGGAGCCTCGGCCGCGGCCGGTCCCGCACCCCCGTCCTGCGGGGCGTCGACCTCACTGCCCGTGCCGGCGCCGTCACGGTGCTGCTCGGCCCCAACGGGGCCGGCAAGTCCACCACCCTCGGCCTCTGCCACGGCATGGACCGGCCCGACGCCGGCACCGTGCGCGTGTTCGGCGCAGACCCGTGGCGGGCCTCCGCCGACCTGCGCGCCCGCATCGGCGTGATGTGGCAGGAGGGCGGCCTGCCGCCCGCGATCCCCGCCCGCCGCTTCGTCGGCCACGTGGCGTCCCTGTACCGCGACCCGCTGCCCGTCGAGCCGCTGCTGGAGCGCCTGCTGATCGCCGAGGTCGCCGGCCGCCCCCTGCGCCGCCTCTCCGGTGGCCAGCGCCAGCGCGTCGCGCTCGCGGCCGCCCTCGTCGGCCGGCCGGACATGCTGTTCCTCGACGAGCCCACCGCGGGCCTCGACCCGGAGACCCGGCCCGTCGTGCACGACGTCGTGCGTGAACAGACCGACCGCGGCGCCGCCGTGCTGCTGACCACGCACCTGCTCGACGACGCCGAGCGGCTCGCGGACGACGTCGCCATCCTGCGCGCCGGCCGCGTGGTGCGCTCCGGCTCGCTGGCCGAGCTCACGCGCGTGGCCGAGGGCGACGTCGTCGACGTGGACTTCGGCGACGCCTCCCCCGACGCCGTCCGCGCCTGGGCCGACACCCTGCCCGCGCCGCTGCGCGCGGCCGGCCTCGACGAGTCCGCCCGCCTGCGCGTGGCCGGCGTCCGCGGCCCGGACGACCTGGCCGTCCTCGCCGCGAGCTGGCGGGAGCACGCCCTGATGCCCACCCGATTCGAGCGCGCCGGACTGCGCCTCGAGCAGATCCTCCGGGAGACCGCCGCATGAGCACGCCCGTCGTCGACCACCGCGCCCCGGCCGGCACCGGAGCCCACGCCGGCGCCGCCCCGCTGGCCGCCCGCGTCCTGCGTCAGGCCGGCTACGAGACCGGCACCGCGCTGCGCAACGGCGAGCAGCTGCTCGTCACCGTGGTGCTGCCCCTGCTCGCGCTCGTGGGCGTGCACGTCACCGGCCTGCTGGACGCCCCCGGCCGCTCGGGCCTGGACGTGGCCGTGCCCGGCGTGCTCGCCCTGGCCGTGATCAGCTCCGCGTTCACGGCCACCGCGATCGCCACGGGCTTCGAGCGTCGCTACGACGTGCTCGCCGCCCTGGCCACCACCCCGCTGGGCACGCTCGGCCTCGTCGCCGGCAAGGCCCTGGCGGTGGTGGCCCTCCTGCTGGTGCAGGTGAGCGTGATCGGCGGCGTCGGCCTGGCGCTCGGCTGGCGTCCGGACCCCGAGGGGATCCTGCCGGCCCTCGTCGCCCTCGCGCTGGGGGCCGCCGCCTTCACGGCCCTCGGGCTGCTGCTCGCCGGCACGGCCCGGCCGGAGGCGACCCTCGCCGTCGCCAACCTGCTGTGGGTGCTGTTCGGCGCCGTCGGCGGCACGGTGTTCCCCGCGCGGGTGCCCGGCGTGGACCTGCTCCCCTCCGGCGCGCTGGGCACGGCCCTGCGGGCCGCCCTCCTGGACGGGGCCTGGTCGCCCGTCCCCCTGCTCGTGCTCACCCTGTGGGGCGCCGTGGCCGTCGCGGCCGCGCTCCGCTGGTTCCGCTGGCGGCCCTGAGCCGTTCCCCGTCCCCCTGCATCGAACGATCGGAAGGACACCGTGTCCACCACCACCCCCGCGGCCGGGACCGCCCCGGCCGGGCTCGCCGCCCGCCTGCCGCAGCGCCTCACGAAGGCCACCATGGCCCTCGCCGTGGCGTCCCTGGCGTCCGAGATCGGCATCATCGTCACCGGCGGCGCCGTGCGCCTCACCGGCTCCGGCCTGGGCTGCCCCACGTGGCCCAAGTGCTCACCCGAGTCCCTCACCAACACCCCAGAGATGGGCATCCACGGCTACATCGAATTCGGCAACCGGACGCTGACGTTCGTCCTGGTGGTCATCGCCGCCGCCATGTTCCTGTCCCTGTGGAACCTGCGCGGCACCCACCGGAGCCCCTTCTGGCTCTCCGTGGGCCTGCTGGCCGGCATCCCCGCGCAGGCCCTCGTGGGCGGCGTCGTGGTCCTGACGAATCTGAACCCGTGGTGGGTGGCCGGTCACTTCATCGTGTCCTCGATCATGGTCGCCGTGGCGACCCTGCTCGTGGTGCGCATCGCCGCCGAGCGCCGCGCCGGCCGGGCGGGCGTGCCCCTCGTGGACGGCGCCACCACCGTCCGGTCCCGTGCCGCCGCCTGGGCGGCGTTCGCGCTGACGTGGGCCGCCGTGTACCTGGGCACCGTGGTGACCGGCACGGGCCCGCACTCCGGCGACCCCGGCTCGCCGCGCCACGAGTTCGACCCGCTGCTGGTCACCCGGATCCACGTGATCCCGGTGTACCTGCTCCTGGCGGCCGCCCTGGTCCTGTTCTTCACGGTGCGCCGCGCGGCCGGCGCCTCCCGCCTGCAGCGCGCCGCCGTGCTGCGGCTCCTGCTCGCCCTCGTGTTCCAGGCCGCCGTGGGCTACACCCAGCACTTCACGGGCCTGCCGATCGGTGTGGTCCTGCTGCACATGCTCGGCTCGGCACTGCTCGTGGCGTCGGCGACGGAGGCCTGGGACCGGCAGGTCGCCCGCTACGTCACGGCCGGACCCGGTGCCGCGGTCGAGACCGCCACGCCCGCGCGCACCGTCGCCGCGGGCTGACGCCCCGCGCACGCGAACGGCCCCGCACCGGCTGGTGCGGGGCCGTCGTCGTCGGCGTCCCGGGGAGCGCTGGGGGCGGACCGGCGCTCAGGCGCCGAAGTGCATCAGCGGCGCACCCACGAACGGGTCCACGGCCAGGGCGATGAACAGCAGCGTCAGGTAGGTGATGGAGAGGTGGAAGACCTTCATGGCCTTGCGGTCCTCGAAGTCCTCGCGCTGGGCCTGCACCTGCAGCACGTGGGACTCCCAGATGAACCAGCCGCCGACGACGAGCGCGACCGCGGTGTAGACGATGCCGGCCCAGCCCATCGGCACGAGCAGGAGGGAGCAGGCCACGGTGGCCCACGCGTAGAGCACGACCTGGTTGGAGACGTGGCGCGCGGAGGCGATGGCGCCGAGCATCGGCACGTCGGCCTGCTGGTAGTCGCGCTTGTACTTCATGGACAGCGGCCAGTAGTGCGGGGGCGTCCACAGGAAGACCACGAGGAACAGCACGATGGCCGGCCACTCGACGGTCCCGCGCACGGCCGCCCAGCCGATCAGCACGGGGAAGCAGCCGGCGATGCCGCCCCACACGATGTTCTGCTCCGTGCGGCGCTTGAGCACGAGCGAGTACACGACCACGTAGAAGAAGATGGCGGCCACACCCAGGCCGGCCGCCAGCCAGTTGGCGCCGAACCCGAGGATCAGGATGGACACGACCGTCTGCACCCACGCGAACACGAGGGCCTCGCGGGGGGTGACCTCGCCGGTGACGAGCGGCCGGTTCTCGGTGCGCTTCATGACCCGGTCGATGTCGCGGTCGATGTAGCAGTTGAAGGTGCCGGAGGCGCCGGCGGCGAGCGCACCGCCGACGAGCGTGGCGATCATGGTGAGCACGTCCGGGAAGCCGCGCTGCGCGAAGATCATGGTCGGCAGCGTGGTCACCAGCAGCAGCTCGATCACCCGGGGCTTCGTCAGCTCGACGTACGCCCGGACCTTGCGGCGCAGGGGCAGCGGGGACCGGTCGACGACGCCGGGCTCGGCGGCGGCGACGCGGGCGGCGGACGGCGACTCCAGGGAGGATGACATCTGCTTCTCACGGTGAGGGGACGGTGGGCGTGCCCGTCCCGGGGTTCGGATCGGCCACTCGGGCGGTCCGCCTGCGGTCAGGCCTTGACCCAGTCTACTCGTGTCAACGGCTGTTCGCCCGGGGGCGAAGCATGTCATGAGGCGCCCGGTCGGGCCCGCCCCGCCGTCGCGCGGCTAGGCTGGGACGACGGCCCCGCGCCGCGACGCCCCGGCGTCGGCCGGGGCCGCACCCCGACGCTCCCGATCCGCCAGGAGAGAACCCGTGACCGACGCCGCGCAGCCGTCCACCCCCCCGACCCTGGACCGGGTGGCCCCGGCCCGCGGGTTCGTCTACTCGGAGCAGGACCGCCGGATGGTGGACACGCTCAAGGCGCTCTCGGCGGACGCCGTGGAGAAGGCCGGGCACGGCCACCCCGGCACCGCGATCTCGCTGGCCCCCGTGGCGTGGCAGCTGTACCAGAACGTCATGCACCTGGACCCCACGGACGACCGCTGGGAGGGCCGGGATCGCTTCATCCTCTCCGCGGGCCACGCCTCGCTCATCCAGTACCTGCAGTTGTTCGCCGCGGGCGCCGGGCTCGAGATCGAGGACATCCAGGGGCTGCGCACCGAGGGATCCAGGACCCCGGGCCACCCGGAGTACGGCCACACCCACGGCGTCGAGGTGACCACGGGTCCGCTGGGCCAGGGCCTGGCGATGGGCGTCGGCTTCGCGTACGAGCAGCGCCGCGTGCGCGGGCTGATGGACCCCGACGCCGCCCCCGGCACCTCCCCGTTCGACCACCACGTGTTCGTGCTCGCCTCCGACGGGGACATCCAGGAGGGCGTCGCCGCCGAGGCCTCCTCGCTGGCCGGGCACCAGGAGCTCGGGAACCTGGTCGTCGTCTACGACGCGAACCGCATCTCGATCGAGGACGACACGGACATCGCGTTCACCGAGGACGTGGTCCGCCGCTACGAGGCCTACGGCTGGCACGTGCAGGAGGTCGACTGGACCAACGGCGCCCAGGGCCACGCCGTGACCGAGTACACGGAGGACGTGGAGGCCCTGTACGACGCCCTCGTCGCGGCCAAGGCCGAGACCGGCCGGCCCTCGCTGATCAAGCTGCGCACCGTGATCGGCTGGCCCTCCCCCACGAAGCAGAACACCGGCGGCATCCACGGCTCCAAGCTCGGCACGGACGAGGTCGCCGGCCTCAAGGAGAGCCTCGGGCTGGACCCGACCAAGACCTTCGACGTCGACCCCGAGCTCCTGGCCCGCGCCCGGTCCATCGCCGAGCGCTCGGCAGAGTACCGCCGCGGCTGGGAGGTGGCGTTCCAGGCCTGGCGCGAGGCGAACCCGGAGAACGCGCGGCTGTACGACCGACTGGCCGGACGAGAGCTGCCCGCTGGCTTCGCGGACGCGTTCCCGTCCTGGGACGCGGACGAGAAGGGCCTGGCCACGCGCGCGGCCTCCGGAGAGGTGCTCACGGCCCTCGCGCCGGTCATGCCCGAGCTCTGGGGCGGCTCGGCCGACCTCGCCGGGTCGAACAACACCACCATGAAGGGCGAGCCCTCCTTCATCCCGGCCCGCCGCTCCACCGCCACGTGGCAGGGCCACGAGTACGGCCGCACCCTGCACTTCGGCGTCCGCGAGTTCGCGGCCGGGGCGATCGTCAACGGCATCACGATCGGCGGCCTGACCCGCGCGTACGTGGGCACGTTCCTGACGTTCTCCGACTACATGCGCCCCGCCGTCCGCCTGGCCGCCCTCATGGGCACCCCGAGCACGTACGTGTGGACGCACGACTCCATCGGCCTCGGCGAGGACGGCCCCACGCACCAGCCGGTGGAGCACCTGGCCGCCCTGCGGGCCATCCCCGGGCTCGACGTCGTCCGCCCGGCCGACGCCAACGAGACCGCGTGGGCGTGGCGGACGGTGCTCGAGCACCGGGACCGCCCGGCCGGGCTCGTCCTGTCCCGGCAGAGCCTGCCCGTGCTCCCCCGGGACACGGACGGCTTCGCCCCCGCCTCGGGCGTGGCCCGCGGCGCCTACGTCCTCATCGACGCCACGGATGCCGACGGCGCGCCGACGCCGGCCCGCGCGCTGCTGATCGCGACCGGCTCCGAGGTCTCCGTGGCCGTGCGGGCCCGCGCGCTGCTGCAGGCCGACGGCGTCCCGACCCGCGTCGTCTCCGCCCCCTGCCTCGAGTGGTTCGCCGAGCAGGACGAGGCCTACCGGGCCGAGGTCCTGCCCGACGGCCCCGACGCCCCGGTCCGCGTCTCCGTCGAGGCCGGCATCGCGATGCCGTGGTTCGAGCACACGGTGACGGCCTCCTCCCCGGGCGCCCGCGTGAGCCTCGAGCACTACGGCGAGTCGGCCGACGGCGCCCGCCTGATGGAGAAGTACGGATTCACTGGCGAGCACGTCGCCGAGGTGACCCGCGGCCTCCTCTGAGGCCCGGCGCCCACGGCGCCCCGAGCACGTCCACCCCGAAGGGAAGGCACCCGCAGACCATGAGCACCCCGCAGAACCCGAACACCGCCGCGCTGGCCCAGGCCGGTGTGTCGATCTGGCTCGACGACCTCTCCCGCACGCGGCTGGACGAGGGCACGCTCGAAGAGCTGATCGCCACCCGCTCGGTCACCGGCGTCACCACGAACCCGTCCATCTTCGCGGTCGCCCTCGCGGACGCGGGCGCCTACCAGGGACAGCTGCGCGACCTCGCCGCGGCCGGCGCCTCGGTGGACGAGGCCGTCGTCGCCCTGACGACCGAGGACGTGCGCCGCGCCGCCGACGTGCTCGCGCCCGTCCACGAGCGCACCGGCGGGGCGGACGGCTTCGTCTCCCTTGAGGTCGATCCGCGCCTGGCCCGCGACGCCGCCGGCACCGTGGCGCAGGCCCGCGAGCTGGCGGCGGCCGTCGACCGTCCCAACCTCATGGTGAAGATCCCCGCGACCGTGGAGGGCCTGTCCGCCATCGCGGACGTGCTCGGCGCGGGCATCAGCGTGAACGTGACCCTGATCTTCTCCCTGCCCCGCTACCGCCGGGTGCTCAACGCCTGGCTCACCGGCCTGGAGAAGGCCCGGGCGAACGGGCACGACGTCCGCCGCCTCCACTCGGTGGCCTCCTTCTTCGTCTCCCGTGTGGACACGGAGGTCGACGCGCGGCTGCGCGCGATCGGCACCCCCGAGGCCGAGGCGCTGACCGGCCGGGCCGCCGTCGCCAACGCGCGCCTGGCCTACCGAGCCTTCGAGCAGGCCCTGGACTCGGAGCGCTGGCGCCTGCTCGAGGCGGCCGGCGCCCCCGTGCAGCGGCCCCTGTGGGCCTCCACCGGCGTCAAGGACCCCGCCCTGCCGGACACGCTGTACGTCACCGAACTCGTGGCACCGCACACCGTGACCACCCTGCCGGAGAAGACCCTCGAGGCGGTCGCCGACCACGGGGTGATTGCGGCGGACACCGTCACGGGCGCCTACGCCGAGGCCGATGCCCTGCTCGACGCGGTCGGCGCGGCAGGCGTGTCCTACCAGGACGTCGTGGACGTGCTGGAGACTGAGGGCCTGGAGAAGTTCGAGGCCGCGTGGGACGAGCTGCTCGGCTCGGTCCGCTCCGGGCTCGACGCCCATCGCTGACCGCACCCGCCCCCCGACCCCGCCGCCCGCTCGCCACGCGCACGGAAGGACCCCCCATGAGCACCCTCGGCCTCACCGCCACCGGAGCCGCCCTCGAGGCGATCGACCGCCATCTGCCCGCCCTCCTCCAGGACCGCGTCGCCTCCCGCCTCGGGGCGCAGGACGCCGACCTGTGGGGGGCGCCGGCCCGCGACGAGGCCGCCAAGCGGCTCGGCTGGATCGACCTGTTCGAGGACTCCCGCGCCCTCGTCCCAGACATCGCCCAGCTGACCCGGGAGCTGCGCGCCGAGGGCGTGGACCGCGTGGTCCTGGCGGGCATGGGCGGCTCGTCCCTGGCCCCCGAGGTGATCGCGGCGACGGCCGGCGTCGAGCTCGAGGTCCTGGACTCCACGGACCCGCTCCAGGTCTCCCGCGCCCTCGAGCGCGACCTCGAGCGAACCGTGCTGGTGGTCTCCTCCAAGTCCGGCTCCACCGTGGAGACCGACTCGCAGCGCCGCGTCGTCGAGGCCGCGTTCCGCGACGCCGGGATCGACCCCCGCACCCGCCTGGTCGCCGTCACGGACCCGGGCTCACCGCTGCACGCCGCGTGCGAGTCCGCCGGCTGGCGCGCCGTCTTCACCGCGGACCCGACCGTGGGCGGGCGTTTCTCGGCCCTCACCGCGTTCGGCCTGGTCCCCACCGGCCTGGCCGGCGTGGACGTCGCGGCCCTGCTGGACGACGCGGAGGCCGTGCTCGACCTGCTGATCGCCGACGACGAGGACAACCCGGGCCTGCAGCTCGGCGCGGCCCTGGGCGGCACCCGCCCGCTGCGCGACAAGCTCGTCTTCGCCGACCACGGGTCCGGCATCGCCGGACTGCCGGCCTGGATCGAGCAGCTGATCGCCGAGTCCACGGGCAAGGACGGCACCGGGCTGCTGCCCGTCGTCGTCGCCCCCGGCGACCCCGAGACCGTGTGGGACGCCCCCGACCTGCTGCAGGTGCAGCTCGTCGGCGAGGACGACGTCGCGGCCCCGGGCCACGGCGTGCAGGTCGCCGGCTCGCTCGGCGCCCAGCTGCTGCTGTGGGAGGTGGCCACCGCGGTGGCCGGCCGCCTGCTCGGGATCAACCCCTTCGACCAGCCGGACGTGGAGGCCGCCAAGGCCGCCGCCCGCACCCTGCTGGACGGCCCCGCCGCCGAGCGGCCGGCCGACGGCGAGGTGGAGGGTGTCGAGGTCTCCGGCCCGGCGTCCGTGACCTCTGCCCCGGACCTGGCCGGCGTGCTGCGCGCCACGGCGGCACTGGTGCCCGAGGGCGGCTACCTGGCGGTCCACGCCTACCTCTCCCGTCATGACGACGCCGAGCTCGAGGAGCTGCGCGCGGACCTGGCGGACCTGGTCGGCCGCCCGGTCACGTTCGGCTGGGGTCCGCGGTTCCTGCACTCCACCGGACAGTTCCACAAGGGCGGCCCGGCCGTCGGCGTGTTCCTGCAGATCACCGGCGACGCCGGCCTGGACCTCGAGGTGCCCGGCCGCCCGTTCTCCCTGGGCAGGCTCATCGCCGCGCAGGCAGCGGGCGACGCCCGGGTGCTGGGCGATCTCGGCCGCCCCGTGGTCACCCTGCACCTGCGCCGCCGCGACGCGGGCATCGAGGCCCTGAGGAGCGCCGTCCGTGGCCGGTGAGTCCCGGACCGCCCCCCGCAACCCGCTGCGCGACCCCCGTGACCGGCGCCTGACCCGCATCGCGGGCCCGTCGGCGCTCGTGCTGTTCGGCGTGACGGGCGACCTGGCGAAGAAGAAGCTCCTGCCGGCCATGTACGACCTGGCCCAACGCGGCCTGCTGCCGCCGGCGTTCTCCCTCGTCGGCTTCGGTCGCCGCAGCTGGTCCGACGAGGAGTTCGCCGACTACGTGCGCGCCGCCGTCGAGGCCTCCTCCCGGACCACGTTCGACGAGACCGTGTGGGACCAGTTCCAGGGCGGTCTGCGCTTCGTCTCCGGCGCGTTCGACGACGAGGCTGCCTACGTCCGTCTCGACGAGGTGCTCGCCGAGCTCGAGACCTCACGCGGCACGCGGGGGAACACCGCGTTCTACCTCTCCATCCCGCCGGACTGGTTCGAGGCCGTCTCCCGCCACCTGGCCGACCAGGGCCTGGCCGACCGGTCGCAGCCGGCCGAGGGCCCGTGGCGCCGCGTGGTCATCGAGAAGCCCTTCGGCCACGACCTGGCCAGCGCGCAGGAGCTCAATGCTGTGATCGAGCGCGTCTTCCCCTCGGACGCGGTGTTCCGCATCGACCACTACCTCGGCAAGGAGACGGTGCAGAACATCCTCGCGTTCCGGTTCGCCAACCGGATGTTCGAGCCGCTCTGGAACGCGGAGCACGTGGACCACGTCCAGATCACGATGGCCGAGGACATCGGCATCGGTGGACGGGCGAGCTACTACGACGGCGTGGGCGCGGCGCGCGACGTCATCCAGAACCACCTCCTGCAGCTGCTCGCGTTCACCGCGATGGAGGAGCCGATCTCGTTCGACGCGGACCATCTGCGCGCGGAGAAGGAGAAGGTCCTCGAGGCCGTGACCGTCCCGGACACGCCCGAGGGACTCGCGGCGGCCTCCGCCCGCGGCCAGTACACCTCCGGCTGGCAGGGCGGCGAGCGGGTCACGGGATTCCTCGACGAGGAGGGCTTCAACCCGGCGTCCGTCACGGAGACGTACGCCGCGCTCAAGGTGGGCATCCGCACGCGGCGCTGGCAGGGCGTGCCGTTCTACCTGCGGGCCGGCAAACGCCTCGGCCGGCGGGTGACGGAGATCGCCGTCGTCTTCAAGAAGCCCCCGCACCTGCTGTTCCCCGTCCACGACGGGGACGAGTTCGGGCAGAACATCATCGTCATCCGGGTGCAGCCGGACGAGGGCGTCACCATCCGCTTCGCGTCCAAGGTGCCCGGCACGCAGACCGAGATCCGCGACGTCACGATGGACTTCGGCTACGGCCACGCCTTCACCGAGGACTCCCCCGAGGCGTACGAGCGTCTCATCCTCGACGTGCTCCTCGGGGAGCCGCCGCTGTTCCCGCGCCAGGCCGAGGTGGAGCTGTCCTGGCGGATCGTGGACCCGTTCGAGGAGCACTGGGCGAGCCTGGGCACCCAGCCCGAGCCCTACGCCCCGGGCACGTGGGGACCGCCCTCGGCCGACGCCCTCATGGCCCGCGACGGACGAAGCTGGAGGCGCCCGTGAAGATCCGCATGCACGACACCACCACCTCCCAGGTGGCCAAGCGCATCACGCAGCTGCGCGAGAAGAGCGGGGTCGTGGCCCTCGGCCGCGTCCTCACGCTCGTGATCAGCACGGACGACGCCGGCATCGAGTCCGCCGTCCAGGCCGCCAACGCGGCCTCGCTCGAACACCCGTGCCGCATCGTCGTCCTGGCCCTGGGCGACCCCGCGGCCCCCACCCGCCTGGACGCCGAGATCCGGGTCGGGGGCGACGCCGGCGCCTCCGACGTCGTGGTGCTGTGGTGCGCCGGGGAGAACGCCCACGCCGACGAGTCGCTCGTCTCCGGGCTGCTCCTGCCCGATGCGCCCATCGTCGTGTGGTGGCCCGGGGTGCCACCCGGGGTCCCCTCGGCGACGGCGCTCGGTCGCCTGGCCCACCGCCGGATCACGGACACGGCCTCGGCGTCCGCGGCCGAGCCCGCCCTGTGGGCTCTGCGCGCGGGCCACCATGAGGGGGACACCGACCTGGCCTGGACGCGCCTGACGCTGTGGCGGATCCAGGTGGCCGGGATCTTCGACACGCTCGACGTGGCCACCCTGCGCTCGGTGACGGTGGACGGGGCGCCGGACTCCCCCAGCACCATGCTGCTCGCGGCGTGGCTCACCCTGACCCTGAAGGTGCCCGTGACGATCACGCACTCGAAGGTCGGCCACGGGATCCGTGCGGTGCGCCTGCGGTGCACGGACGGGGACGTGGTGCTCTCCCGCTCGCAGTCGCAGGTGGCCCGGCTCTATCAGCAGGGCCGGCCGGTGCAGCGCATCTCCCTGCCACGCCGGACGATCCAGGACTGCCTGGCCGAGGAGCTGCGCCGCCTGGACCCGGACGAGGTCTTCGGCGCCGTGCTCCACCAGGGCCTGCCGCGCACGGACCTCTCCCCCGTGCAGGCCTCCGAACGCTGAGGGGCCCCCGGCGCCCCACCGGTCCGGGACGCGCGAACGCCCCGCACGGATCTTCCGTGCGGGGCGTTCGCGTCGGGGCCCGGCGGGGCGGCCTCAGGACTCCATGGTCAGACGCGGCAGGACGCCGAGCAGGGCGATCACGACACCCCAGGCGACCACGGAGCCGACGGTCAGGCGGGTGAGCAGACGCTGGGCGGAGCCCGAGGAGCTCATCGAGCTGGTCACGCCGCCGCCGAACATGTCCGAGACGCCGCCGCCGCGGCCCTTGTGCAGCAGGATGAGCAGCACGATGACCACGCTGAGCACGACCACGAGGATCTGCAGGGCCAGGGTCAGGACGTCCACGGGAGGGCTCCTCGGGTCGAGGTGCGGCCCCGGCGCGCGCCGGGGCCGTCACGGAGAATGCGGTCGGTCGGGCCGGACGGATCAGGCCTGGTCGAACCGGACGATCTTAGCAAACTCGTCCGCGTCGAGGCTGGCGCCGCCCACGAGGGCGCCGTCCACGTCTGGCTGCGCCAGCAGCGCCGGCGCGCTGGAGGACTTCACGGAGCCGCCGTAGAGGATCCGCAGTCCGGCGGCGACGTCGTCGCCGTGCAGTGCGGCCACGCGGGCGCGCAGGGCCGCGCACATCTGCTGCGCGTCCTCGGGGCCGGCGACCTCGCCCGTGCCGATCGCCCACACGGGCTCGTAGGCGACGACGACGCCGGCCACGTCCTGCGCCGACAGGCCCGCGATCGAGCCCTCCAGCTGGGCGAGCGTGTGCTCGACGTGCCGGCCGGCCTGGCGCACCTCCAGGCCCTCGCCCACGCAGATCACCGGGGTGAGGCCGTGGCGCAGGGCCGCGGCGGCCTTGCGCGCGACGAGCGCGTCGTCCTCCCCGTGGAGGGTGCGACGCTCGGAGTGGCCCACGATCGCGTAGCGGCACCCCAGCGCGGCCAGGAACGCGCCGGAGACGTCGCCCGTGTAGGCGCCGGCGTCCTCGGGCGAGAGGTCCTGCGCGCCGTAGACGAGGTCCAGGCGGTCGCCGGTGACGAGCGTCTGCACGGACCGCAGGCCCGTGAAGGGCGGGAACACCGCGACCTCCACGGCCTCCTGGTCATGGTCCGCGTCCGAGAGGAGCCACGTGAGGCGCTGCACCAGGGTGACGGCCTCGAGGTGGTCCAGGTTCATCTTCCAGTTGCCCGCGATCAGCGGCACGCGCGTGGTCTGCTCCGCCATGCTCACGCCCGCCCCTCGCCGGCCAGGGCGGTGACGCCCGGCAGCTCCTTGCCCTCGAGGTATTCGAGGGAGGCGCCGCCACCGGTGGAGATGTGGCCGAACGCGTCGTCGGCGAAGCCGAGCGTGCGCACGGCCGCCGCGGAGTCGCCGCCGCCGACCACCGACAGGCCGCCGGCCCCGGAGGCCTCGGTGAGGGCCTGCGCCACCGCCCGGGTGCCCTCCGCGAAGGCCGGGAACTCAAACACGCCCATGGGGCCGTTCCAGAACACGGTCTGGGCGCCGCGGATCTGCTCGGCGAACGCCCGGGCCGTCTCGGGGCCGATGTCCAAGCCCATGGCGGACGCGCCGTGCGCGCCCGAGGTGAGGGCGTCCGCGGCCAGGACCTCGTGCTCGGCGTCGGCCGCGAAGCCGGAGGCCATCACGATGTCCGTGGGGAGCACGATGCGGGCGGCCCCGGCCTCGGAGCGGCGCAGGTATTCGCGAACGGTGTCGAGCTGGTCCTCCTCGAGCAGGGAGGCGCCCACCTCGTGGCCCTGCGCCTTGAGGAAGGTGAAGAGCATGCCGCCGCCGATCAGCAGCATGTCGGCCTTGTCCAGCAGGTTGTCGATCACGGCCAGCTTGTCCGAGACCTTCGACCCGCCCAGCACGACGACGTAGGGCCGCTCCGGGGACTCGGTCAGGCGGGTGAGCACCTCGAGCTCGGCGGCGACCAGCGGGCCCTGGTAGGCCGGCAGCTGCGCCGCGACGTCGAACACGGAGGCGTGCTTGCGGTGGACCGCGCCGAACGCGTCGCCCACGTAGGCACCGTCCGCGCCGGCCAGGGCAGCCATCTCCCCGGCGAGTGCGGCGCGCTCGGCATCGTCCTTGGAGGTCTCGCGGGCGTCGAAGCGCACGTTCTCCAGCAGCAGCACCTGGCCGTCCTGCAGGGCGGCGGCGTGGGCGCGCGCGTCGTCCCCGGTCACGTCTGCGGCCAGGGCGACGTCGGCGCCCAGCAGCTCGGCCATGCGCGCGGCGACCGGACGGAGGGAGTACGCGGGGTCGGGCTCACCCTTGGGGCGGCCCAGATGGGCCATGACGATCACGCGGGCCCCGGCCTCCGCCAGGTCCCGGATCGCGGGCAGCGAGGCACGGATGCGGCCGTCGTCGGTGACGGTGTCCCCGTCCAGCGGGACGTTCAGGTCGGACCGGATGAGCACGGTGCGGCCGGCGACGCCGGCCTCGAGCAGATCGTTGAGGGTCGATGCGGGCATGATGCCTCCTGGGGTGCCGGAGCGGGGTCGGTTCACGGTGCAGTCTAGGGGGACGGCCCGGGCCGACGGAGGAACCGTCGGCCCGGGCCGTCGGGCGCCGTGCGGGCTCAGAGCTTCGAGCCGATGAGGTCTGCGAAGTCCATGAGCTGGGAGGTGTAGCCGTACTCGTTGTCGTACCAGCCGATGATCTTCACGGTCTGGCCGATGGACTTGGTCAGCGGGGCGTCGAAGGTGCACGCCGCCGGGGAGGTGATGATGTCCGAGGACACGATCGGGTCCTCCGAGTAGACCAGGCGGCCCTGCAGCGGACCGGACTCCGCGGCCTTCTTGAACGCCGCGTTGATCTCCTCGACCTCCACGTGGCGCGTCAGCTCCACGGTCAGGTCGGTGGCCGAGCCGGTGATGGTGGGCACCCGCATGGCGAAGCCGTCGAGCTTGCCCTTCAGCTCCGGGATGACCTCGCCGATGGCCTTGGCCGCGCCCGTGGAGGTGGGCACCATGTTCTGGGCGGCGGCGCGCGCCCGACGGCGATCCTTCTTGTGCACGTTGTCGTGCAGGTTCTGGTCGCCGGTGTACGCGTGGATCGTGGTCATGATGCCGTCCACGATGCCGAACTCGTCGTTGAGGACCTTCGCCATCGGGGCCAGGCAGTTCGTGGTGCACGAGGCGTTCGAGACGATGTGCATCGTCTCCGCGTCGTAGGTGTGCTCGTTCACACCCATCACGAAGGTGCCGTCGACCTCCTTGGCGGGAGCGGAGATGAGGACCTTCTTGGCCCCGGCGTCGAGGTGGGCCTGCGCCTTGGGGCCGGTCGTGAAGATGCCGGTGCACTCGATGACCAGGTCCACGCCGAGCTCACCCCACGGCAGCTTCGTCGGGTCGGCCTCCTGGAAGAACGCGACGTCGCGGCCGTCGATGCGGAACCCCTTCTCGGTCCGCTCCAGCTCGCCCGGGTAGCGGCCCAGGATGGTGTCGTACTGGGTCAGCCAGAACAGGTCCTCGGGGTCGGCGAGGTCGTTCACCGCGACCAGCTCGAGGTTCTCGTGGCCGCGGTCCCTGAGCACGCGCACGATGTTGCGTCCGATGCGGCCGTAGCCGTTGATGGCGATCTTGGTCATGGTGGTCTCTCTCGTTAGTTCGCGTTGCGTGGTCCCCGTGGCGGTGGGTCCGGGGCGGTACGGTCGAGCGGTCGCGCCCGGTCCGGGCGCGCGGTGGGGACAGGGCCGGAGCGCCGAGCCCCTCCCCGCATCGGGGCGCGGTGTGGATCAGGCCGGGAGGATCAGGCCGGAGGCGCCGGCGCGGGCGGCCTCGAAGCGGGCCTGCACGTCGGCCCAGTTCACGATGTTCCAGATCGCCTTGACGTAGTCCGCCTTGACGTTCTGGTAGTCGAGGTAGAAGGCGTGCTCCCACATGTCCAGCTGGAACAGCGGGATGGTGGCGACCGGCACGCCGTTCTGCTGGTCGTAGAACTGCTCGATCACCAGGTTGCCGCCGATGGGCTCGTAGGCCAGCACGGCCCAGCCGGAGCCCTGGATGCCGAGGGCGGCGGCGGTGAAGTGGGCCTGGAACTGGTCGAACGAGCCGAAGTACTCGTCGATGGCGGCGGCCAGCTCGCCGGTCGGCTTGTCGCCGCCCTCCGGCGAGAGGTTCTTCCAGAAGATCGAGTGGTTCGTGTGCCCGCCCAGGTTGAAGGCGAGGTCCTTCGACAGCTGGTTCACGGAGCCGAAGTCGCCGGCCTCACGCGCGGCGGCCAGCTTCTCCAGGGCGGTGTTCGCGCCCTTGACGTACGTGGCGTGGTGCTTGGAGTGGTGCAGCTCCATGATGCGGGCCGAGATGTGCGGCTCCAGCGCGGCGTAGTCGTAGTCCAGCTCCGGAAGGGTGTATTCGGTCATGCTTCCTCCTTGGTCAGGCGAGGCTGCGGGCAGGACGCCCTCGGCCTCCACCTCGGGCAACCTCGCGTCTCGGCGGCGTATTCCGTCCGTCTCCATTGTGATCGGGGGCGGAGCGCCGGGGCCAGATCCCGTCGACGGTGATCCCGCGCTCAGCCTTCGGAGGCCGCGTCCGTCCCGGGGATGCCCCGCTCGGCGGCCCGCTTGTCCGCCATGGCCAGTAGCCGGCGGATGCGCCCGGCGACGGCGTCCTTGGTCATCGGCGGGTCCGCGAGGCGGCCGAGCTCGTCGAGGGAGGCCTGCTTGTGCTCGAGGCGCAGCCGTCCCGCGTAGCGAAGGTGGTCGGGCACCTCGTCCCCGAGGATCTCGAGGGCCCGCTCCACCTTCGCCCCGGCCGTGACAGCGGCCTGGGCGGAACGGCGCAGGTTGGCGTCGTCGAAGTTCGCCAGGCGGTTGGCGGTGGCCCGGACCTCTTTGCGCTCGCGCCGCTCGCGCCAGAGGGTCGCGGTCTGCTCCGCGCCGACGGCGGCGAGCAGCGTGGCGATCGCCTCGCCGTCGCGGACCACGACGCGGTCCGACTGACGCACCTCGCGCGCCTTCGCCGCCACGCGGAGCCGACGCGCGGCCCCCACCAGCGCGAGCGCGGCCTCCGGGCCCGGCGTGGTCACCTCGAGGGCCGCCGAGCGGCCGGGCTCGGTGAGGGAGCCGTGGGCCAGCAGGGCCCCGCGCCACACGGCGGCGGTGGCCGCCGTCGTCCCGCTGACGAGGACCGGCGCGAGGCCACGCACGGGCCGTCCCCGCTGGTCGATGAGCCCGGTCTGCCGGGCGAGGTCTTCTCCCCCGCGCACGACCCGGAGCACGTACCGCTGACCACGGCGCAGGTTGCCGCCGGAGACCACCACGATCTCCGGGGCCAGGCCGTACAGCTCGGTGATGGCGGCGCGCAGGCGGCGCGCACTGGCGCCGTGGTCCAGTTCAACCTCCACGACGACGCGGCCGGCCACGAGGTGCAACCCCCCGGCGAACCGCAGCATCGCCGCGGTCTCCGCCCGCCGCTCCGGGGTCGCGGCGACCGGCACACGGGCCAGCTCCTCCTTGAGGGTCATGGTCAGCGCCATGCTCGTGCTCCTTCTCGGCGAGGTGCGCGCGTCAGTGGGTCATCGCCTCGTCGATCGCGACGGCCAGGCGCAGCGGGTCGTGGACCTGGGGATCCTGGGCACTGCTCACTCTACTGAACGCCACGCGCGCGCCCATCCGGGCCGCCTCGGCCTCCACCGCCGCCCGGTCGGTGACCGCGTCCACGTCGGCGATCACCACGTCCAGCCGGAGGTCCGGCGCATAGGAGCGCAGCACCTTGAGGTGGTCGGCGTGGGTGAGGCCGGTGGTCTCCTGGTCTCCCGTGCGCAGGTTCAGCACCATGAGGCGCCGGGCGGTGGTGGCGGCGAGGGCCGCGCGCACGTCCGGCATCAGCAGGTGCGGCAGCACCGACGTGTACAGCGAGCCGGGTCCGAGCACCACCCAGTCGGCCAGCTCGATCGCCGAGAGCGCCTCCGGGGTGGCGGGGGCGTCGGACGGGCTCAGGCGGACGTCGGTGACGCGCCCCTCGAACGCGGCGACCGCGAGGGCCACCTGGCCCTCCACGCATCGGGTGCGCAGGCGGCCGTCCGGGCCGGCGCTGAGCACGTCCCCGCCGATGGTCAGCGGCACCCGCGAGACCGGCAGGACCTCACCGTGCGCCCGCAGCAGGGCGCCGGCCCAGCGCAGCCCGTCCACCGGGTCGCCCAGCAGCTCCCAGAGGGCGACGATCAGGAGGTTCCCGAGCGCGTGGTTGTCCAGGGTGGCCTGGTCGGCGGGCACCTCGGTGGAGCGGAAGCGGTGCTGCATGACGTGGGCCCAGGTCCGACCCCAGTCGGTGTCGTCGCACAGGGCGGCCAGCGCCATGCGGAGGTCGCCGGGCGGCAGCACCGCCATCTCCCGGCGGATGGTGCCGGAGGAGCCACCGTCGTCCGCCACCGTGACGATGGCCGTGAGGTGCCCGGCCACGTGCCGCAGGGCCGCGAGGGACGCGGAGAGGCCGTGGCCGCCGCCGAGGGCGGTGACGCGGGCCGTGGGGCGGGACATGCCCGCACCCACCCCGCGCCCTTCCGAACCCATCCCGGGCGGCAGGGGCAGTTGGCCGGTGAGCGGGGACGTCATTCGCGCCCCATGTCCCGGTGCTGGACGTGCACCGTGACGTGGGGCACCTGGGCCAGGCGCCGGGCCAGCTCCTCGGCGACGGCCACGGAGCGGTGCTTGCCGCCCGTGCAGCCGATGGCGAGCGTAGCGTAGTGCTTGTTCTCCCGCCGGTAGCCCTCGAACACCGGCCCCAGCATGGCGACGTACGTGCGCAGGAAGTCCTCGACACCGGGGCGGGAGAGCACGTAGTCCGCGACCGCGGCCTCCGTGCCCGTGTGCGGACGCAGCGCCGGCACCCAGTGGGGGTTGGGGATGAAGCGCATGTCCGCCACGAAGTTCGCGTCCGCCGGGACGCCGTACTTGAACCCGAAGCTCATGATGGTCAGGCGCAGCGTGACGGGGCCGGACTCCGAGAACAGCTCGGTGATCTCCGTGGCCAGGCCGTGCACGTTCAGCTCGGTGGTGTCCACCACGACGTCGGCACGCGCCTTGAGCGGCTCGACGACGTCCCGCTCCGCGCGGATGCCGTCCAGCAGCCGGGCGTTGCCCTGCATCGGGTGGGGGCGGCGGCCGGCCTCGAAGCGTTGCAGGAGGACGTGGTCCTCCGCATCGAGGAACACGGTGCGATACTCCACTCCGCTGTTGGCCAGGTGCTGCAGGGCGGCGTACAGCTCCTCGAAGTAGGAGCGCGAGCGCACGTCCACCACGATCGCCAGGCGCGGGAACGCCTCCGGCGAGCGGGCGATGAGCTCGGCCAGCGTGCCGAACAGGGCCGGCGGCATGTTCTCCACCACGTCCCAGCCGTGGTCCTCGAGCGCGTGCGCGGCGGTGGTCCGTCCGGCGCCGGACATCCCGGCGATCACGAGCACCTCGGATGTCGGCGGCTTCTCCGGCTGGAGGGTCTCCTCGGTCATGACTCCACTGTATCCGCGGGCGTGTCGGCCGTGAGCGCCGTGTGGACGGCCTCGGCCAGCCGCGGCCCGATGCCGGCGACCTCGGTCAGCCGGTCCACGCCGGCGGCCCGGATCTCGGCGACGGAGCCGAAGTGGTTCAGCAGCGCGGTGCGCTTGGCCGGGCCCAGGCCCGGGATCCCGTCCAGGGCGGAGACGGTCATCGCCTTGGACCGCCGGCTGCGGTGGCCCGCGATCGCGAACCGGTGCGACTCGTCACGGATGCGCTGGAGCAGGTACAGGCCCTCCGAGGTGCGCGGCAGGACCACCGGGAACTCGTCGCCCGGCAGCCACACCTCCTCGAGCCGCTTGGCCAGCCCGACCACGGGCAGGTCGTCCAGGCCCAGCTCCTCGAGGACCGCCGCGGCCGCGGCCACCTGGGGCGGGCCGCCGTCGACCACCACGAGCGAGGGCGGGTACGCGAAGCGGCGCCCCGCCTCCTGATCGTCCCCCTCGACCTGACCGGAGAGCGGGGCGCCCTCCGCGCGCTCCTTGGCCAGGCGGGCGAAACGACGCCGCAGGACGTCGCGCAGGGACGCCGTGTCGTCCCGGGCGGCCTCCCCCGTGACGTTGAAGCGGCGGTAGTCCTTCTTCTTCGGCAGCCCGTCCTCCATGACGACCATCGAGCCGACCACGTTGGTGCCCTGGGAGTGGGAGATGTCGTAGCACTCGATGCGCAGCAGGGGCTCGGTGATCTCCAGGGCCTCCTGCAGCTCCCGCAGGGCGGCGGAGCGGGTGGTGAGGTCCCCGGACCGCCGCGACTTGTGCAGCTTGAGGGCCATCTCCGCGTTCTCCCGGACGGTCTCCATGAGGTCCGCCTTCGAGCCCCGCCGGGGCACGCGCACGGCGACCCGGGACCCGCGCAGGCCCGAGAGCCACTCGGTGAGCTGTGCGGCGTCGTCGGGCTCGACCGGGACGAGGATCTCGTGCGGGATGCGCTCCGGCCCCTCGAGGTCGCCGTAGACCTGCTGGAGCAGGTGCGCGACCATCTCCGGCTCGGCGACGTCCTCCACGCGCTCCATGACCCAGCCGCGCTGGCCGCGGATGCGTCCCTGCCGGACGTGGAACACCTGCACCGCGACCTCCAGCTCGTCCGCGTGCAGGGCGAAGATGTCCGCCTCCGTGTTCTCCGGCAGCACCACGGCGTTGCGCTCGAACACGCGGCGCAGCGCGGCGATGTCGTCCCGCAGCCGGGCCGCGTCCTCGTAGCGCAGCTCCTCGACGGCACGGGCCATGGCCTTCTCCAGCTCGCGGATGAACCGGTTCGCGTCCCCGGCCATGAAGTCGCAGAAGTCCTGGGCCAGCGCGCGATGGTCCGCCGGGCTGATCCGGCCCACGCAGGGCGCCGAGCACTTGCCGATGTAGCCGAGCAGGCACGGCCGGTCCTGGGCGCGGGCCCGCTTGAACACGCCGGCCGAGCACGTGCGGACCGGGAAGACGCGCAGCATCAGGTCCACGGTCTCGCGGATCGCCTTGGCCGGGTGGAACGGGCCGAAGTACTTCACGCCGGGCTTCCGGTCGCCGCGCATCACCTGGACGCGCGGGAACTGCTCGTTCATGGTCACGGCCAGGTACGGGTACGACTTGTCGTCCCGGTACATGATGTTGAACCGGGGGCGGTACTCCTTGATCCACGTGTACTCGAGCTGGAGCGCCTCCAGCTCGGAGCCGACGACGGTCCACTCGACCGCGGCCGCCGTGAACACCATGGTCCGGGTCTTGGTGGCCAGCCGGGCGGGGTCCTGGAAATAGGAGCTCAGGCGGGCGCGCAGGTTCTTCGCCTTGCCGACGTAGACGACGCGTCCGTCCGCGTCGCGGAAGCGGTAGACGCCGGGCGACGTGGAGATCTCGCCCGGAGCCGGGCGGTAGGAGGCCGGATCAGCCACGGGCACCCGGGGCGGCGTTGTAGGCGTCCACCCGCTCCTGCCCCGAGAGCGCGCCGATGGCGTCCATGATCGCCGCCGTCGCGTCGCGGCGCTGCGGCAGGGTGTGTCGACGCCCGGGGTGGCCGAAGTCCAGGGGCGCGCCCACGCGCACGGAGAACCGGTGGGGACGGAAGCCGTTCGTGTCCGGCGGCTGGAGGTGCTGCGTGCCGACGAGGCCCACGGGCACCACGGGTGCGCCGGTGGCCAGGGCCAGCCAGGCCGCACCGGTGCGGCCGCGGTAGAGGCGGCCGTCGCGGCTGCGGGTGCCCTCCGGGTAGATGCCGACGCCCTGGCCGGACTCGAGCAGGCCCACGAGGGACTCGAGCGCGGCCACGGAGGCGGCCTGCTCGCCCCGGCGGACGGGGACGGAGCCCACGGACTCGAAGAACCGCCGCCGGACGCGGCCCCGCAGGCCCGTGCCCGTGAAGTACTCCTCCTTGGCGAAGAAGTGGACCGGGCGGGGGGCGAGGGCCTGGAGGATCACCGAGTCGACGAAGGACAGGTGGTTGGAGGCCATGACGAAGGGGCCCCGCGCAGGGACGTGCTCCATGCCGACGACCTCGGGGCGGCAGGTGAGCCGCAGGAGCGCGGCGGCGCTCCTGCGCACGGGCTCCGACGTCGCCATGGCTCTCCTTCGTCCGCGTCCTGCGTGGGCGGGGTCCATGCTACGCGAGCAGTTCCGCGAGGAACCGGCCCGTGTGGCTCTCCGCGACGTGTGCGACCTCCTCCGGCGTGCCCGCGGCCACGATCGTGCCGCCCCCGGAGCCGCCCTCGGGGCCGAGGTCGATCACGTGGTCGGCACTCTTGATCACGTCGAGGTTGTGCTCGATGGTGAGCACCGTGTTGCCCTTGTCCACGAGGGACTGGAGCACGTGCAGGAGCTTGCGGATGTCGTCGAAGTGCAGCCCCGTGGTCGGCTCGTCCAGCACGTAGATGGTGCGGCCGTTGGAGCGCTTCTGGAGCTCGGCCGCCAGCTTCACGCGCTGGGCCTCGCCGCCCGAGAGCGTGGTGGCGGGCTGGCCCAGGCGGACGTAGCCCAGACCGACGTCGACGAGCGTGTCCAGGTACCGCGAGATGCGGGTGTACGCGCTGAAGAAGTCCGCGGCCTCCTCGATCGGCATGTCGAGGACCTCGGCGATGTTCTTGCCCTTGTAGGTGACCTCGAGCGTCTCCCGGTTGTACCGGGCCCCGTGGCACACCTCGCACGGCACGTAGACGTCCGGCAGGAAGTTCATCTCGATCTTCAGCGTGCCGTCCCCCGCGCACGCCTCGCAGCGCCCGCCCTTGATGTTGAAGGAGAACCGGCCCTGCTGGTAGCCCCGGACCTTCGCCTCGGGGGTCTCTGCGAAGAGCTTGCGGATCGCGTCGAACACGCCGGTGTAGGTGGCGGGGTTGGAGCGCGGCGTGCGCCCGATGGGGCTCTGGTCCACGTGGACCACCTTGTCCAGGTGCTCGAGCCCCTCCACGGACCGGTGCCGGCCGGGCACGAGCTTGGCGCCGTTGAGCCGGTTGGCCAGGACCTTGTAGAGGATCTCGTTGATCAGCGTGGACTTGCCCGAGCCGGACACACCCGTCACGGCCGTGAGGACCCCGAGCGGGACCTCCACCGAGACGTCCTTCAGGTTGTTCTCCTGGGCGCCGCGGACCGTCAGCACGCGCCCCTTCTCCGGGACGCGACGCCGCTCCGGCACCGTGATGGAGCGGCGCCCGGAGAGGTAGTCGCCGGTGACGGACCGCGTGTTCGCCTTGAGATCCGCCAGGGAGCCCGAGTGCACGACCTCGCCCCCGTGCTCGCCCGCGCGAGGACCGATGTCCACGATCCAGTCCGCCTCGGCGATCGTGTCCTCGTCGTGCTCGACGACGATGAGGGTGTTGCCGAGGTCCCGCAGGCGCAGGAGGGTCTCGATGAGGCGGCGGTTGTCCCGCTGGTGCAGGCCGATGGACGGCTCGTCGAGCACGTAGAGGACGCCGACCAGCCCGGAGCCGATCTGCGTGGCCAGGCGGATGCGCTGGGCCTCGCCTCCAGAGAGGGTGCCGGCCGGCCGCTCCAGGTTGAGGTACTCCAGGCCGACGTCCAGCAGGAACGCCAGCCGGGCCAGGATCTCCTTGAGCACCTGGTCCGCGATCTGCCGCTCCCGGTCCGTCAGCCGCAGCCCCGAGAAGAACTCCATGGCCTCCCGCATGGGCAGGCGGGTGGCGTCCGCGATGGACAGGCCGCCCACGAGCACGTTCAGGACCGTGGGGTTGAGGCGGGCCCCGTGGCACGCCGGGCACGGGATCTCCCGCATGAACGACTCGTAGCGCTCGCGGGCGCCGTCCGACTCGGTCTCCCCGTGCTTGCGCATCACGTAGGGGATGACGCCCTCGAAGCCCGTGGTGTAGCGGCGCTCGCGGCCGAACCGGTTGCGGAACGTCACCTCCACCTTGAAGTCCTTGCCGTGCAGGACGGCGTCGCGCTCCGCCTCCGTCAGGTCCTTCCACGGGGTGTCCAGGGAGAAGCCCATCTCCTTGCCCAGCCCGCCGAGCACGCGCAGCCAGTAGTCCGAGGTGGACTTGCCGAGCGACCACGGCACGACGGCGCCCTCGCGCAGGGACAGCTCGTCGTTGGCGACGACGAGGTCCGGGTCCACCTGCAGACGGGAGCCGATGCCGGTGCACTCGGGGCACGCGCCGAACGGGTTGTTGAAGGAGAACGAGCGCGGCTCGATCTCGTCCACGGTCTGCTCGTGCCCGTTGGGGCAGGAGAGCTTCTCGGAGAACGAGCGGTACCGGGGGTTGCCCTCGGCGTCCCGCCCGCCGAACTCCGCGGTGTTCTTCCTGCCCTTCTCGGCGACCGGCTCCACGTCCACGAACTCGGCCACGACGAGGCCGTCCGCCAGCTTCAGGGCGGTCTCCACCGAGTCGGTGAGGCGCTGGCGGATGCCCTCCTTCATGGCGAGGCGGTCCACGACGACGGCGATGGTGTGCTTGACCTGCTTCTTCAGCACGGGCGGGTCCGAGAGCTGGACGGTCTCCCCGTCCACGACGGCGCGGGCGAAGCCCTGCGTGGACAGGTCCTTGAACAGGTCCACGAACTCGCCCTTGCGGCCGCGGACCACGGGCGCGAGCACCTGGAAGCGGGTGCGCTCGGGCAGCTCCTCGAGCTGGTCCACGATCTGCTGCGGGGTCTGCCGGCTCACCGGCTCGCCGCACTGCGGGCAGTGCGGCACCCCGACACGCGCCCAGAGCAGGCGCATGTAGTCGTAGATCTCGGTGATGGTCCCCACCGTGGAGCGCGGGTTGCGGTTGGTCGACTTCTGGTCGATGGACACGGCCGGGGACAGGCCCTCGATGAAGTCCACGTCCGGCTTGTCCACCCGGCCCAGGAACATGCGGGCGTAGGAGGAGAGCGACTCGACGTAGCGTCGCTGGCCCTCGGCGAAGATCGTGTCGAAGGCCAGGGAGGACTTGCCCGAGCCGGACAGACCCGTGAACACGACCATGGCGTCCCGCGGGAAGCTGACGTCCACGTCCTTCAGGTTGTGCTCGCGGGCGCCCTGGACGACGATGCGGTCCCGCTCGCCCGAGCGCGCGCCGCCGGGGCCGGAGGCGAGGCCGCCGGGGTGGGCCTCGACGGCGGAGGAGACGGTGGTGGAGGAGTTCTTGGGCACGCGGCCAGCATAGGGGCGGGTACGGACACGACACCGGGGTCTCGCCTGTGGGCGAACCCACCGCGGGCCGGGCCCGCCCTGGCGCCTCACCGCCCCGTCCGTACACTGTTGCGCATGCCCGAGACCGCCCGGAACCGCCTCCTGCACGATCTGCCCGCCGTCACGGTGCGCACCTGCTCCGTGTCGGAGATGGACAACAACGTGTACCTGCTCACCTCCAAGACCACGGGGGCGCAGGTGCTGATCGACGCCGCCGCCGAGGCCGAGGCCATCCGCGACCTCATCGCCTCGGCCGCGGACGACACCCCGTGCGAGCCGCGCCTCGAGATGATCGTCACCACGCATCGACACTGGGACCACGTGCGCGCGTTGCCGGCGCTGGCCTCCCTGACCGGGGCCCGCACGGCGGCCGGCGAGGACGACGCCGACGCGATCGCCGAGGCCACGGGGGTCGCCCCCGACGTGCGCCTGCGCCACGGGGACACCGTGGGGGCGGACGGGCTCCGGCTCGAGGTGGTGGCCCTGCGCGGCCACACGCCCGGGTCCATCGCGCTGGTGTGCCGCCCCGAGGCGGACGAGCCGGCCGTGCTCTTCACCGGCGACTCCCTCTTCCCGGGCGGGGTGGGCAACACCGAGGGCGACGACGGCCGGTTCCGTCAGCTGTTCACGGACGTGAGCGATCGGATCTTCGACGCGTTCGACGACGACGTGGTGGTCCACCCCGGCCACGGCGCCTCCACGACCCTGGGCGCCGAGCGCCCCCACCTGCCGGAGTGGGCCGAGCGCGGCTGGTGACGGTGCGCCCGGGCGGTCCCGGGCCCAGCGTCAGGCCGGCTTCTGCCCCGCCATGAACAGGCGCCGGGCCGGGAAGATCGTGACCGGGCCGCCGTCGTCGGCCGTGACACCGGGCACCGGCGGGTACGCCTCGCGCATGGCGGCGCGGTACCGGTCCACGAACGCCTCGAGCAGCCCGGCGCCCTCGGCGGCGCCCTCCTCGGCGTCCCAGCGGGCCAGGGCCTGCAGGCTCGGTCGCAGGGCCGCGCCGGAGGTCCACCGGAACACCGGGTCCTCGCCCGTCAGCACCTGCTGGTACTCCGTCTCCCAGACGACCGGGGACCACCCCGCCTCGAGGAATAGCCGCGTGTACTCCTCGGGCGGCGCCACGGTGCGGGTCGTCGCCACCCCGTGCAGCGGCTCGGAGAAGGCCGGGTCCTCCGCCAGCGCCACGATCGCCGCGTGGGAGGGCTGCTCGTAGGGCCGCGGGATCTGCGCCGCGAACCACGCCCCCGGCGTGAGGTCCCCGAGCCAGCGCCGGATCAGGCGACGGTGCGTCGGGATCCACTGGAGCATCGCGTTGGACACCACGACGTCCGTCGCCCCCGACGGGCGCCACTGCGAGGCGTCGACCGCCTCGAAGCGCAGGTTGGCGGGGGCGCCCGTGCGGGCCGCCTGCTCCCGGGCCCGCTCCAGCATGGCGGGCGAGTCGTCCAGACCGATCACCTCGGCGTCCGGCCAGCGCTCGGCCAGCGTCCGGGTCAGGGTCCCCGGGCCGCAGCCCAGGTCCACCACGACGCGCGGGGCCTCGGCGCGCACGCGCCCCACCAGGTCGTGGAAGGGGCGGGCGCGGTGTTCGGCGAAGCCCTCGTACTGCGCGGGATCCCAGGTGAACCCCCCGCCCTGTCGGCCGGTCACGTCCCCCACGACGGCGTCGGTGTCCGGGTGCGGGCTCTCGGGCGCGATCTGACTCATGGCGGCACCGTATCGCGCGGAGCGGCCGATACCCTGGGGGCGATGACTTCTGCCGCCACGAACCCGCCCTCGCTGACCGACCGCATCGACGCGCTCCCGCCGGCCCCGGACGCCGACGACGTCTTCGGGGCCTTCGCGGCCTGGACCGAGGACCGCGGGATCTCGCTCTACCCCGCCCAGGAGGAGGCCGCCCTCGAGCTGGTCCAGGGCCGGCACATGATCCTGGCGACGCCCACCGGCTCCGGCAAGTCCCTGGTGGCGCTGGCCGCGCACGCCGACGCGCTCGCCCACGACGCCGTCTCCTATTACACGGCGCCGATCAAGGCGCTCGTCTCGGAGAAGTTCTTCGCGCTGGTGGACGTGTTCGGCGCGGAGAACGTCGGCATGGTCACGGGCGACTCCACCGTCAACGGTGACGCGCCCATCATCTGCTGCACCGCCGAGATCCTCGCCAACCGCGCGCTGCGCGAGGGCTCGGGCATGGAGATCGGCACCGTGGTGATGGACGAGTTCCACTACTACGCAGACCCCTCCCGCGGCTGGGCCTGGCAGGTGCCCCTCCTCGAGCTGCCGCAGGCCCGGTTCCTGCTGATGTCGGCCACCCTCGGCGACACCGCCCGCCTCGAGGCGGACCTGACCGAGCGCACCGGGCGCGAGGTCGCCGTCGTCGCCCACGCGCAGCGCCCCATCCCGCTGACGTTCGAGTGGTCCGAGGTGCCGCTGCAGGAGAAGGTCGAGGAGCTCGTGAGCACCCACCAGGCACCGGTGTACATCGTGCACTTCTCGCAGCTGGACGCCGTGGAGACGGCCCAGGGTCTGTCCTCGATCTCGGTGACGTCCAGGGAGGAGAAGGAGGCGATCGCCGCGCGGATCGCCGGCTTCCGCTTCTCCGCGGGCTTCGGGCACACCCTGAACCGCCTTGTCCGGGCGGGCATCGGCGTGCACCACGCGGGCATGCTGCCCAAGTACCGCCGCCTCGTGGAGAAGCTGGCCCAGGACGGGCTGCTCAAGGTCATCTGCGGCACGGACACGCTCGGCGTCGGGATCAACGTGCCGATCCGCACCGTGCTGCTCACCGCGCTGTCCAAGTTCGACGGCGAGAAGACCCGTCTGCTCCAGGCCCGCGAGTTCCACCAGATCGCCGGCCGGGCGGGCCGGGCCGGCTTCGACACCTCCGGCACCGTGGTGGTCCAGGCCCCCGAGCACGTGATCGAGAACAAGGCGGCCGAGCGCAAGGCCGCGGCGAAGTTCGCGAACGTCAAGGACGAGGCCGAGCGGGCCAAGCGCATGAAGCAGTCCGTGAAGTCCGGCAAGCGCAAGACCCCGCCGGCCGGCTTCGTCTCGTGGGGGCCGGCGACGTTCGAGCGCCTCGTCTCCGCCGAGCCGGAGCCGCTGGTCTCCCGCATGCGGATCACGCACTCGATGCTGCTGAACATCCTCGACCGGCCCGGCGACCCGGTCATCGCGGTCCGGCGCCTGCTGCGCGGCACCCACGAGACCCCGGCCCGCCAGGCGGTGCTCATGCGCCGCGCGCTCGGGATCTTCCGGGAGCTGCTGGCCACGGGCGTCGTCGAGCGTCTGCCCGAGCCGGACGCCGAGGGCCGGACCGTGGACCTCACGGTGGACCTGCAGCCGGACTTCGCGCTCAACCAGCCGCTCTCCCCCTTCGCCCTCGCCGCGCTCGACCTGCTGGACCCGGCCGATCCCGACCACGCGCTCGACGTCGTCTCCGTGATCGAGGCGACCCTCGACCCGCCGCGCCAGGTGCTCTCCGCCCAGGTCAAGCACGCCAAGGGCGAGGCCGTGGCCGCCATGAAGGCCGAGGGCATGGACTACAACGACCGCATGCGGGCCCTCGACGAGGTCACCCACCCGCGGCCGCTGGCCGAGCTCCTCGAGCAGCAGTTCGAGCTCTACCGGCAGGACGCCCCGTGGCTCGCGGAGTTCGAGCTGACCCCCAAGTCCGTGGTGCGCGACATGTTCGAGCGGGCCATGGGCTTCGGCGACTACGTGCGGTTCTACGGGATCGCCCGGTCCGAGGGCGTGCTGCTGCGCTACCTCACGGACGCGGTCAAGGCGCTGCGCCACACGGTGCCCGAAGCGGCCCGCACCGAGGAGTTCCAGGTGCTGCTGGACTGGCTGGACGAGATGGTGAAGCAGACCGACTCGTCCCTCCTGGAGGAGTGGGAGGACCTGGTGGCCGGGGACATCGACGAGCTGCGCCGGGACATGGAGGCGCTCGAGCCGCCGGTGCCGCCTCGCCTGACGGACAACGAGCCCGTGTTCCGGGTGATGGTCCGCAACGCGATGTTCCAGCGGGTGCGCCTGTTCGGCGACGAGCGGGACGAGGCGCTCGCGCGCCTGTCCGGCGAGCTGTCCGCCGACGACTGGGCCGACGCCCTCGACGCCTACTTCGACGACCACGAGGACATCGACGACGGCCCCGCCGCGCGCGGCCCCGAGCTGTTCCGCGTGGCCGCGGCCCCCGACGTCGCCGCCCCGCTGGAGCTGGCCGGCCCGCGCTGGTGGGCGGTGCGGCAGGTCCTGAAGGACCCGGACGGGGACCTGGACCACGGGATCAACGCCGTGGTCGACCTGGACGCCTCCGACGAGGCGGGCCATCCCGTGATCCGGGTGGTCTCCGTGGGCGCGCCCGAGTCCGGGTGGGGCCTGTGAGCGCCGGGGACGCTCGGGCGGCAGGACGGCCCGTGGCGGGCGACCCGCGCGGCTTCGCTCCCCTCGAGCCGGCCCGCCACCGCGTGGGCGAGCGCACCGAGCTCTACGACGGCACCGTCACGGTGGACCACTGGTTCTCGGTGCCGATCGACCACGCGCTGGGCCTCGCCGAGGCCGAGGCGCAGGACGCGGCGGGCACCGGCGTCGGGCCGCACGGGCGCGGCACGCTGACCGTCTTCGCCCGCGAGATCCGGGCGAAGGACGACCCCGAGGGCGAGCGCCCCTGGGCCCTGTACCTCCAGGGTGGCCCCGGCAGTGCCGGGCCCCGCCCGGCGCGCCTGAGCGGCTGGCTCGGCGCGCTGGCCGAGAGCCACCGCGTGCTGCTGCTGGACCAGCGCGGCACGGGGCGTTCGACCCCGGCCACTGTGGCGACCCTGACCGCCCCGGGCGCCTTCGCCACGGACGAGGCGCGCGCCGAGCACCTGGTGCACCTGCGGGCGCCCTCGATCGTGCGGGACGCCGAGATGCTGCGCCTCGCCCTCGGCGCCGGGCCGTGGACCACACTGGGCCAGAGCTTCGGCGGGTTCTGCACGCTGAGCTATCTCTCCTTCCACCCGGAGGGCCTGCAGCGCAGCCTGGTGACCGGCGGCCTCGCCCCGCTCACCGGCCACGCCGACCGGGTCTACCGGGCCACCTACGCCCGGATGCGCGCCCGCACCGAGGAGTTCTTCGACCGGCACCCGGCCGACCGCGACGCGTGGTCGGAGGCCGTGGGGCTGATCCGCGCCGCCGAGGCCGCGGGCGCCCCGATCCCCCTGCCCGGCGGCGGGCCGCTCACCGTGGGACGGGCCCAGGGTCTGGGCATGCTGCTGGGCGGCAACACCCGCGTGGACCGCCTGCACTGGGTCCTCGCCGAGGCCGTGGACCGCACCGGACCCGCGCCGCGCCTGTCCGAGACGTTCCTGGCCGCCGTCGCCGACCAGGACGACCGCCTCGTCAACCCGCTCTACACCGTGCTGCACGAGGCGATCTACGCGCAGCCGGCGGACCTGGCCGGCGGCCGGGCGGACACCGGCTGGTCGGCGTCCCGGATGCTCGCCGAGCACCCGGACTTCGACCCGGAGGCGACCACGGTCCCGCTGCCCACGGGCGAACACGTCATGCCCTGGTCCGTCGAGGTCGACCCCCGGCTGCGGCCCCTGGCCGGCACGGCGCGGCTGCTCGCCGAGCGCACGCAGTGGGGCCCGCTCTACGACGTGGCTGCCCTGGCGCAGAACACCGTCCCCGTGGCCGCCGCGGTCTACGCCGACGACGTGTACGTGGACCGGGACCTCTCGCTCGAGACGGCGCGGCGCGTCCGCGGCCTGCAGGTGTGGGAGACCGACGCCTTCCACCACGACGGCATCGCCGACGACGGACCGGCGATCCTCGAGCGGCTCCTGGCGATGACCGCGCCGGACGGCGCCGGGACGACGACGGCCCCCGACCCGGTCGACTGACCGGCCCGGGGGCCCGGGCGCCGGCGGAGGGCTCCCCGGCGCCGTGATCGGCTCAGACGGTGGGCCCGTCCTGCCGCACGATCTGCTCGGAGACCCCGCGCGCGTCGTCGTCACGGGGATCGGCGAGCCGGGTCTCGTGGGCCGTGCGGATGATGGCCGACCACGCGTCCTTGTGCTCGAGCAGCTGGTCGCGCCAGCGCTGGTCCACGGCCTCGGCCCGGGCCGTCCAGCGATCCATCAGGGCGGCGGCGCGCTCGCGCTCGGCCGGGTCGGCGTCCTCGGGCAGCTTCGAGTACCGGTACGAGTACTTCTCGGCGTTCTGCAGCGCCCGCAGGGCCTGGCCCTTCGGCGAGGCCAGGGAGATCGCCACGGTGATCGCCAGGATCACGACGACGACCACGAGGGACAGCGTCGTGGGGATCTCGACGACGGGCACGTTCTCGCCGCCGTTGATGAACGGCAGGTTGTTCTCGTGCAGGGCGTGCAGGATCAGCTTCACGCCGATGAACGCCAGCAGCGCGGAGAGCCCGTAGGCCAGGTAGACGAGGCGGTCGAGCAGGCCGTCGATCAGGAAGTACAGCTGGCGCAGGCCCATGAGCGAGAACGCCGTGGCGGTGAAGACGATGTACGCCTCCTGGGTCACGCCGAAGATCGCGGGGATGGAGTCGAAGGCGAAGAGGATGTCCGTGGCGCCGATCGCGATCATCACGAGGAGCATCGGCGTCATGAGGCGCTTGCCGTCCACCGTCGTGAAGAGGCGGTCGCCGTCGAACTGCTCGGAGGCGGGCAGGAACCGCTTGACGAGGCGGACCATCACGTTGTCCGCCTCGTCCTGGGCGCCCTCGGCGTCGCCGGACATCTCGCCCTTGAGCTGGCCGCCGGCGATGATCAGCAGGAACAGGCCGAAGAGGTAGAACACGTCCGACCACGCGGCGATGACGGCGGCGCCCAGCAGGATGAACAGGGTGCGCGAGATCAGCGCGAACGTGATGCCGAACAGCAGCACCTTCTGCTGGTACTCGCGCGGCACCCGAAAGCTGGCCATGATGACCAGGAAGACGAACAGGTTGTCGACGCTGAGCGCCTTCTCCAGCAGGTAGCCGGTGTAGTACTCGACCGCGTGCTGGGTGTCGCCGAAGGCGAAGAACACGAGGCCGAAGACGAGCGCGAGGCCGACGTAGACGCCGGACCAGATCGCGGCCTCCCGGATCGACGGCGTGTGCGCCTTGCGGACATGGGCGAAGTAGTCGAACGCGAGGAGCCCGACGATCAGCGCGATCGTCAGGCCCCAGGTCAGGCCGTTGATTTCCACGGGTCACCTCTCGGCGTCAGGGGTCAGGACGGTGCCGCAAGTCTCTCCGCCCGCCGCGGCCGCGGCCCGGGCCCCTGTGTCCGGCCGGCGGCGCGCTCTCGGCGGCCGCGGCGTGCTGACGTCCACAGTGTTCGGGATACTCCCCTACGTCGCCGGTCAGTCTACCCGGTCGCACGACGACGCCCCGACCCGCGGCGGGCGGAGCGGGGCGTCGTCGGGCCCGCTGGCGCAGGCCCATGAGGGCGAAGATATTGGCGGTCAGGACGATGAACCAGTTCTGGGTGAGGCCGAAGATCGCCGGGATGGAGTCCACCGCGAACATCACGTCCGTCAGGCCGATCGTGATGAACACGACCACCATGGGGGTGAACATGCGCCGGCCGTCCACGGTGGTGCGCAGTCGGTTGCCGTCGTAGTCCGGCGCCACGTTGAGGCGGCGGGTCAGGCGGGCCACGACGCCCGGCTCGGACTCCTCGTCCCCGCCGTCGTCCTTGAGCTGCTGCCAGGCGGTCCAGAGCAGGAAGGCGCCGAAGATGTAGAACTCCCACGTCAGGTGCTCGATGGCGACGGCGCCGACCGCGATGAACACCGCGCGGGCGATCAGCGCGATGATGATGCCCACCATCAGCACCTCCTGCTGGTAGCGGCGGGGCACCTGGAACGTGGCCATGATGATGAGGAACACGAACAGGTCGTCCACGCTGAGGCTGTACTCGGTGACCCAGCCGGCGAGGAACTCGGTGCCGTGCTGCGCATCGCCCAGGGCGAAGAGCAGCCCCGCGAAGAGCAGCCCCGCGAAGACCAGCGCCAGCGCCACGTAGAACCCGATCCACAGGCCGGCCTCCTTCATGGAGGGCTCGTGGGGGCGGCGCGCGACGTACAGCAGGTCGAGCAGGAGGATGACGCCGAGGACCACAAGGGTCGTGGTCTCGAAGGCGGGACTGAGCACGTCCTTGGAGGGGTTCCTTTCGTGGGGGCCGCGCCAGTCTAGACGGGTGCGGTCCCGCGCGCGGACGCGGGGGGCCGGTCTCAGACTGCGCCGGGAGCGGTCAGGCCCAGGGCGAGCCAGACGACGACGGCACCGGCGGCGGCCAGGCCCCAACTGGCGAGGGAGCCGATGAGGAACTCCTCCGCGCGCGAGCCGGCGCCGCGGTCCGCCGAGATCTCCGGGAAGCGCACGATGCCCTTGGCCGCCATCAGGGCCGCGATCACCGGATAGGCCTGCGCGAGCCCCAGGACGACCATGAGCAGTCGCTCCATGGGCCCGATGTAGCGACCGCCGCGCAGGCCGTCGGCCGCGGGGTCCGTGGGCGCGGCGGACGGCACGGTCGTGGGCTCCGCCGCGGGGTCCTCCGCCTCCTCGTCGCCTCCGTCGGCGGGCCGGCCCGCCAGGGCGAGGACCGCGCGGGTGACCCGGTTGCCGGTCTCGGTCAGGGCCAGCGCCACCGCCAACAGCGTGAGGGCCGGGGGCGCGGAGCGCAGGCCCGCGGGCGCCAGGGTCGACTCGAGCACGGCCACCAGGCCGACCACGGCCACCACCGCGACCACCCCGAGCGGCCGGTCCGGGTGCAGCCACGTCCAGCCCATCAGCAGGCCGAGGGACACCAGGCCGCCGCCCACCGCGACGGCCACGCCGGTCGGCGCCAGCACGGCCACCAGCACCGCGGCGAGGACGGCGGCCACGGCCGCGCCGGCCCGGGCGAGCCACCGCCGCCGTGGGGCGGGCCAGGCGCCGGGCAGGACGGCGTCGAGCAGGTCGTGCAGCCCCAGGGCGAGCAGTGCGAGGGCGGTCACGGCGCGACCTCCGTCGCCGCGGCGGCGAGCTCGGCGTCCAGCTCGAGCAGCCGGCCGATCCCGGACCGCACGACGGTCTGCGACACCGCGGACTGCGTGATCCGCTCCGCCCGTGCGGCCTCCGCCTGGGTCGCCCCGCCCAGCAGGGCTGCGGCGATCCGGCGTTCGCGGGCCTTGAGCCGGCCGAGGACGTGGTCGCGCAGCAGGGCGAGCCCGTCCACGGCGGCGGTGAGGGACGGGTCCGCGGCACGGAAGGCGGTCGCGGCGCCGGCGGCCCGCTCGTGCGCGTGCTCGACGGCCTCGCGGGCCCGATACCAGGCCGTGCCGTCCTCGATGCCGTCTCCGCCGGCGTCCAGGGCCCGCCGCTGCCCCAGGCCGATCCCGAAGCGCAGGTCGAGGCCCGGGGGCAGGGCGAGCGTGACGCGGACGGTCAGCCGGAGCGCGTCCGGCCAGGTGCGGTGCAGCGCCTGGAACTCGTCGCCGACGCTGGCCCAGGCGGGGCGCAGCGGCGGGACGTCCTGTTCCGCGGCCGCGAAGGCGGCCAGGATCTGCTCCTGCGCGCGCTCCCGGTCCGGGAGGGCGCGGGAGCCGACGATGTCCGCGATCACGGCCGCGACCGGGGGTGCTGCGCTCATGGCGTCACACTATCACTGATATGACGACATTCATCAGTGTTTTCATAACACCCTGGGTCGGCATCATGCCGGGTGGTCACTGCTCCCGCTTCATCTGCCGCAGCTCCTTCTTGAGCTCGCCGACCTCGTCGCGCAGGCGGGCGGCGAGCTCGAACTGCAGGTCCGCCGCCGCCTGGTGCATCTGCTTCGACATCTGCTCGATCAGATCGGCCAGGTCCTTGGCGGGCAGCGACGCCGGGTCCACCGCCGGAGCCTCGGTGCCCTCCCCTGTGGTCGCGTCCCGGTCCAGCGAGCTGAGGCCTCGGTGGCCCATGCCGAAGTCGAACCCGGACTTCACGCCGCCCATGCCCTTGAGGAAGTCGGCGGTGTCCGCGTCCTCCCGGGCCAGCTGGTCCGTGATGTCCGCGATGCGCTTGCGCAGCGGCTGGGGGTCGATCCCGTGCTCCTCGTTGTACGCGATCTGCACGGCCCGGCGCCGCTCGGTCTCGTCGATCGCCCGCCGCATGGAGTCCGTGACGTTGTCGGCGTACATGTGGACCTCGCCGGAGACGTTGCGGGCGGCGCGGCCGATGGTCTGGATGAGGGAGGTGGTGGAGCGCAGGAACCCCTCCTTGTCCGCGTCCAGGATCGCCACGAGCGAGACCTCGGGCAGGTCCAGGCCCTCGCGCAGCAGGTTGATGCCCACCAGCACGTCGAAGGTGCCCTTGCGCAGCTCCCGCAGCAGCTCCACGCGGCGCAGCGTGTCCACATCCGAGTGGAGGTACTCGACCTTCACCCCCGCCTCGAGCAGGTAGTCCGTGAGGTCCTCGGCCATGCGCTTGGTCAGCGTGGTCACCAGGACGCGCTCGTCCTTGGCCGTGCGCACGCGGATCTGCTCGAGCAGGTCGTCGATCTGCCCCTCGGTCGGCTTGACCACCACCTGCGGGTCCACCAGCCCGGTGGGCCGGATGATCTGCTCGACGTAGCCGTCCGCCTGGCCGAGCTCGTAGGCGCCCGGCGTCGCGGAGAGGTACACGGTCTGCCCGATCCGCTCGAGGAACTCGTCCCACTTCAGCGGGCGGTTGTCCATGGCCGAGGGCAGGCGGAAGCCGTGCTCCACGAGGGTGCGCTTGCGGGACATGTCCCCCTCGTACATCGCGCCGATCTGCGGGATGGTCACGTGGGACTCGTCCACCACGAGCAGGAAGTCGTCCGGGAAGTAGTCCAGCAGGCAGTGCGGGGCGGAGCCGGCGGGACGGCCGTCGATGTGGCGCGAGTAGTTCTCGATGCCGTTGCAGTAGCCCATCTGCTGCATCATCTCGAGGTCGTACGTGGTGCGCATGCGCAGCCGCTGCGCCTCGAGCAGCTTGTCCTGGGACTCCAGCTCCTGCAGCCGCTCCCGCAGCTCGTCCTCGATGGTGGTGATCGCCCGGCCCATGCGCTCGTCGCCGGCCACGTAGTGCGAGGCCGGGAAGATGTACATCTCCTCCTCCTCGCGCACCACCTGGCCGGTGAGCGGGTGCAGGGTCTGGATGGACTCGATCTCGTCCCCGAAGAACTCGATGCGCACCGCGAGCTCCTCGTACATGGGGATGATCTCCACGGTGTCCCCCCGCACCCGGAAGGTGCCGCGGTGGAAGTCGACGTCGTTGCGCACGTACTGCATCTGCACGAACCGCCGCAGGAGCACGTCCCGGTCCATCTCCGCACCGCGGCGCAGGGTGACCATCTGCTCGATGTACTCCTCGGGCGTGCCGAGGCCGTAGATGCAGGAGACGGTGGCCACCACGATCACGTCCCGCCGGGTCAGCAGCGCGTTCGTGGCCGAGTGGCGCAGCCGCTCGACCTCCTCGTTGATGGAGGAGTCCTTCTCGATGAAGGTGTCCGTCTGCGGGACGTACGCCTCGGGCTGGTAGTAGTCGTAGTAGGAGACGAAGTACTCGACCGCGTTGTTGGGCAGCAGCTCCCGGAACTCGTTGGCCAGCTGCGCCGCGAGCGTCTTGTTCTGCACCATCACCAGCGTGGGCCGCTGGAGGCGCTCGACGAGCCACGCCGTCGTCGCCGACTTGCCCGTGCCGGTGGCGCCCATCAGGACGACGTCCTTCTCCCCCGCCTCCACGCGCTCGGCGAGCTCGGCGATGGCCTTCGGCTGGTCACCGGAGGGCTGGTAGGGGGAGATGACCTCGAACGGGGCGACGACGCGGTTGATCTTCTGGGCCAGGCTCATGGCAGAACCCTACGTCGCGCCCCGGACACCCCGGCGGTCAGTCCGCCGAGGGCTCAGCCGCGCCGGGGGCGAGGAACCGGTCCCACACCTGGTTCGCCACGGACGCGAGCCGCTCGAGGTCGGCGTCGTTGACGATGACCACGTCCGCGACGGCGCGCCGCTGCTCGTCCGTGGCCTGGGCCGCGATCCGCGCCTCGGCGTCCGCGCGGCTCATGCCGCGGTCCTCCACCATCCGGCGCAGGCGCTCCTCGAGCGGGGCCTCCACCACGATCACGAGGTCGAACGCGTCCGCCTGCCCGGTCTCCACCAGCAGCGGCACGTCCTGGACCACGACGGCGTCCGGCCCGGCCTCGGCGACGATGCGCCGGGCCGCAGCCCGGATCCGGGGGTGCACGATGCGGTTCAGGCGCTGTCGGGCGCCCTCGTCCCCGAAGACGATGCGGGCCATCTCGACGCGGTCGAGCTCACCGTCCGCGGTGATGACGCGGTCCCCGAACTCGTCCTGGACGGCGGCCAGCCCGTCGGTGCCCTTCTCGAGGACCAGCCGGGCGAGGGCGTCCGAGTCCACCAGGAGCGCGCCACGCTCCTGCAGGACACGGGCCACCGCGGACTTGCCGGCGGCGATCCCGCCGGTCAGGCCCACATGGACGCGCGGCCGTTCGGCCACCGGGTCGGTCTCGGTCATACGCGCTCTCCTCGGGCGGCCTCGAGCTGAGGCTGGATCTTGGCCTCCCAGTATGCCCGGACGGCCTCCTGCAGGTCCTCGAGCGAGCCGTCGTTCTCGATCACGGTGTCCGCGATCTCGGCCCGCTCCTCGTCCGCCGCCTCCTCGTCGATGAAGGCCCAGGCCCGCTCGCGGGTCATGTCGTGGGACTCCATGAGCCGGGCGACGCGCACCTCGGCGGGAGCGGAGACGGCCAGCACCTGGTCGAAGTCCTGTCCGGAGCCGGTCTCGGCCAGCAGGGCCAGGTCGACCACCAGCACGGAGTCCTCGCCGATCTCGCGGGCCCGGCGGTTCGCCTCGTCGCGCACCGCCGGGGAGACGATCTCGTACATGCGCGTCCGGGCGGTCGAGCTCTCGGTGGTGAGCCGGTTGAGGGTGCGCGCGTCCAGGGTGCCGTCCGCGCGGACGATGTCCTCGCCGAAGACCGAGCGGAGCTCCTCGAGCACGGGGTTGCCGGGCACGAGGATCTCCCCCATCAGGTCGTCGAACTCCACGACGACGGCGCCCAGCCGCTCGAGCTCCGCGCCGACCTCGGTGCGGCCCGCGGCGATGCCGCCGGTCAGGCCGACGGTGACGAGGGCCTTGGCCGCGTCGATGCGCTGCTGGTGCCACGTCTTCGGGGTGTGCGTGTCGTTCTCCGGCTCGGTGCCGACCTCGAACTCGGGGCGGATCACGAAGTCCGAGACGTCCACGCCGTCCTCGGTGGCGCGGCGGCGGTACTCCTCGACCGGCAGCACCTGCTTCCACTGGCGGGTCCGCATGGGCCGCGCGGCACCCGCGTCCTCGCGCAGGGCCTGCAGCAGCAGTGCGGCCTGCGTGACGGTGATGAGCAGGATGGGCAGGCCGATCACGATGATGACCTCCTGCAGCGCCGCCAGGCCGTTCTCGCCCGCGGTGAGGATGATGGCCGCGCAGACCGCGCCGATGGACACGGCCCAGAACACGGACTGGCGGCGGGGCGCGGCATCCTCGTGGCCATTGGCCATCGCGTCCATCACGAGCGCGCCCGAGTCGATCGAGGTGATGAAGAACAGCGTGATGACCACGAGCGCCACGACCGCGGCCACCGTGTAGAGCGGCGTGCCCTGCAGGTGCTGGAACAGGGCGGCCTGGACGTTGCCGTCGGTGACGATCGTCTGCGTGAGGTCACCGCCCTGGCCCGGCGCCGGCGCGGTGGCGCGGTCCGACTGGAACGCGGAGTAGCCGTAGATGCCCATCCAGATGATGACGAACGCCGTGGGCAGGCCGAGGCCGGCCATGATGAAGGAGCGGATGGTGCGGCCGCGTGAGATGCGGGCGAAGAACATCCCCACGAAGGGCGCCCACGTCACGGTCCAGGCCCAGTAGAAAACGGTCCAGTCACCGGACCACTGGCCCGAGTTGTACGTGTCGTTGTAGGTGGAGAGCACGGGCAGCATGGAGGCGTACTCGCCGATCGCCTGCACGGTGCCGCGGATGACGTCCATGCTGGAGACGGCCCACATCAGGACGTACACGAGCAGGGCGATCGCCAGCAGGATGTTGGCGTAGGACAGCCGCTTGACGCCCTTGTCCATGCCGACCAGCACGGAGGCCGTGCCCACGGCGGTGACGACGGCCAGGATGAGCGCCTGGACCCAGCCGGCCACGGGGGTGCCCAGCACGTAGTTCATGCCCGCGTTGATCTGCAGGGCGCCCAGGCCCACGGACACGCCGAGGCCGAACACGGTGGAGACCACGGCGATGATGTCGATCGTCTTGCCGATGGGGCCGTGGATGCGATCGCCGAGGAGGGGCTGGAAGGCGGAGGACACGCGCGGGGGCAGCTTGCGCTTGTACGTGAAGTAGCCGAAGCACAGGCCCGGGACGAGCAGGATCGCCCACATGTGGATGCCGAAGTGGAAGTTCGCGATCGCCATGGCCTCCGAGGCCGCGCGGTCGGAGAACGGCTCCGTCCCCGCCATGGGCGGGTTGGCGTAGTGGTTCATCGGCTCCGCGATGCCCCAGAACATCAGCACCGCGCCGACGCCGGCGGCGAACATCATGCCGAACCAGGTCAGGCCGGAGTACTCCGGCACCGCGTCGTCGTCGCCGAGCTTGACCCGGCCGTACCGGGTCACGGCGAGGATGAACAGGAACGCCACCAGCAGGGTCAGGCTGAGGGTGTAGATCCAGCCGACGTCGTAGCGCAGCCAGCTCGAGACCACGCCGAAGGCCGCCTGGACCGGGCCAGGGAACAGGCCCATCGCGGCGGTGAAGAGCACGACCGCGGCGGCCGAGCCGAAGAAGATCGCCGGACTCGTGCGGAGCCCCAACGTGTCGTGCAGGCGAGTGAGCGGGGAAGTCATGAGTCTCCCGGGACAGGGTCATGGGAGGCCCGCGGCGGCACGCGTGCTCGCTCACCGGTGGGCCGGTGCCGGGTGGCACGGTCTTCCACTGTACCGAAGCTCACGTCGGGGCTCGACGGCGTGCCCGTCCTCGGCCAGCCCCTAGGGTGGGGTCATGCCCGATCCCGCCCCCGCCCCGACCGCGCGCTGCACGGTCCTGCCGGCGTCCGCCCGCGACCCCGACGGCTGGCTGGAACGGGAGGTGGAGATCCGCCGCAGCCGCTTCCTCACCTACCTCGGGCGCGTCGAGGACGAGGCGCAGGCGCGCGAGATGGTCGCCGTCCTGCGGCGCCGGCACCACGACGCGCGGCACGTGTGCAGCGCGTTCGTCCTCGGCCCCGCCCGGGACCGGATGCGCTCCAGCGACGACGGCGAGCCCGCCGGCACGGCCGGCGTCCCCATGCTCGAGGCCGTCCTCCAGCGCGAGACCGCGCCGGGCCGGACCGACCTGACGGACGTGTGCGCCGTCGTCGTGCGCTGGTTCGGGGGGATCAAGCTGGGCGCCGGGGGCCTGGTGCGCGCCTACTCGGACTCGGTGTCCGGGGCACTCGACGCCGCCCCGCTGCGCACCCGCTCCCGGCTGGCCCTGCTCGCGGTGGAGGCGCCCCACACCGACGCCGGCCGGTGGGAGAACGAGCTGCGCGCGGCGGGCGTGTCCGTGCTGGAGGCGAGCTACGGCGCCGCGGGGGTCCGCCTGACGGTCGGCGTGCCGGACACCGAGGAGGCCCGCGCGGCGTTCGCGGCGCGGCTCGCGGACGTCACGGCCGGCGCGGGGCATGCGGAGCGGATCGGAGAGGACTGGGTGGACCATGAGTGAACCGCTGCCCCGGGGGGTCACCCCCGATGTCGCCCGTGGCGGGCTGCCGGACGACCTCACCGCGGGCGTGGACTTCGCGGCGCTGGATCGGTGGCCGCTGCCGACCGAGCCCGACCGCCAGGCCCACGACGCGGCGGACCTGCTCCTGCTCGACACCCTGGCCGGGTGGATCGCGAGCGGGCACGTCCCCGGCCCGGTGGCCGTCCTGGAGGACCGGCACGGCGCGCTGACCCTGCCCCTGCTCACGGCCGGCCACGACGTGCGGATCCACCAGGACGACGCCTCCGCCGAGCGCTCGCTGGACGCGAACCTCGCCGCGTGGCGCGCCGCCGGTCGCCTCGGCGGGGAGACGGGCGAGCTCGAGCGAACGGCCACGCCTGAGGAGGCGGCCCGGGGCGCCCGGACGGTCCTGCTGCCGCTGCCCCGCTCGCTCGACGAACTCGACCGGCTGTCCCGGATCGTGTCGGCCGCCGCCGACCCCGGCGTGGTCCTGCTGGCCGGCGGCCGCGACAAGCACATGAGTCCGCGCATGAACGCGGTGCTGGGCGCGGCGTTCGAGGACGTCGTCGCCGGACGGGGACGCCGCAAGGCGCGCGTGCTCACGGCCCGGGGCCCACGTCCCGGCGTGACCGCCCGGCCGCCGGAGGAGGCCGACCGCGACGTCCCCGGCGTGGGGCGCCTGCACCTGGTGGCCCACGCCGGCACCTTCGGCGGAGCCGCCGCCGACCCGGGCTCCCGTCTGCTGCTCGCCTCGCTCGCCGACGACCCGCGCCCGCCGGGGCGCGTCGTGGACCTGGGCTGCGGCAACGGGCTGCTCTCGGTCGGGGCAGCGCGGCTGTGGCCGCACGTCACCGTGGTGGCCACCGACCAGTCCGCCGTGGCGGTGGCCTCGACGCTGGCCACGGCCCGTGCGAACCGCGTGGCGGACCGCGTCCGGGCCGTGCGCGACGACGCGCTGGCCACGTGGCCGGACGGGGAGGAGGAGTGCGTGCTCCTGAATCCCCCGTTCCACGACGGCAACGCCGTGGACCCCTCCGTGGCGCACCGGCTGGTGGCGGCCGCGGCGCGGGTGCTGGAGCCGGGCGGCCGGCTGTGGTGCGTCTGGAACTCGCACCTGCGGTACCGGTCGGTGCTGGAGGACCTCGTCGGGCCGACTCGGCAGACGGCGCGCGACCGCACGTTCACCGTGACGGTCTCCGAGCGCCGCTGAGCGCGGCCGCCGGGTCCCGTCCGCTCCCCCGCGGCCAGTCCCCCGGGACACGACGACGCCCCGCCCCTCCGGAGGGAGGGACGGGGCGTCGGGTGCTCGGCGCGGGCCGTCAGGGACGGCCACGCACGGCGGCGATCAGTTGCCGGTGAGCTTCTCGCGCAGGGCGGCGAGGGCCTCGTCGGAGGCCAGGGTGCCTCCGTCCGAGGACGGGGCCTCGGAGGAGTAGGACGAGCCGCCCAGGCCCGCACCGGCGTCGGCGCCGGCGGTGGCCTCCTCCTGGAGGGAGCGGCGCACCTGCTCCTTGTGGGCCTCCCAGCGGGCCTGAGCGTCGGCGTACTGCTGCTCCCAGGCGGCGCGCTCGGTCTCGAAGCCCTCCATCCACTCGTTGGTCTCGACGTCGAAGCCCTCGGGGTACTTGTAGTTGCCCTCCTCGTCGTACTCCGCGGCCATGCCGTAGAGCGCCGGGTCGAACTCGGTGCCCTCGGGGTCCACGCCCTCGTTGGCCTGCTTGAGGGACAGGGAGATGCGGCGACGCTCGAGGTCGATGTCGATGACCTTGACGAACAGCTCGTCGTTGACCGACACGACCTGCTCGGCGGTGTCGATGTGGCGCGAGGCCAGCTCCGAGATGTGCACGAGGCCCTCGATGCCGTCCTCCACGCGGACGAACGCACCGAACGGCACGAGCTTGGTGACCTTGCCCGGCACGACCTGGCCGAGGGCGTGGGTGCGGGCGAAGAGCTGCCACGGGTCCTCCTGGGTCGCCTTCAGCGACAGGGAGACACGCTCGCGGTCCATGTCCACCTCGAGGACCTCGACGGTGACCTCCTGGCCCACCTCGACGACCTCGGACGGGTGGTCGATGTGCTTCCAGGACAGCTCGGAGACGTGCACGAGGCCGTCCACGCCGCCCAGGTCCACGAAGGCGCCGAAGTTGACGATGGAGGACACGGTGCCGTTGCGGACCTGGCCCTTCTCCAGCTTGTGGAGGAAGTTGGAGCGGACCTCGGACTGGGTCTGCTCGAGCCAGGCGCGGCGGGACAGGACCACGTTGTTGCGGTTCTTGTCCAGCTCGATGATCTTCGCCTCGAGCTTCTGGCCGATGTAGGGGGCCAGGTCGCGCACGCGGCGCATCTCCACGAGGGAGGCCGGGAGGAAGCCGCGCAGGCCGATGTCGAGGATGAGGCCGCCCTTGACCACCTCGATGACGGTGCCCTCGACGACGCCGTCCTCCTCCTTGATCTTCTCGATGTCGCCCCAGGCGCGCTCGTACTGGGCGCGCTTCTTCGAGAGGATCAGGCGACCCTCCTTGTCCTCCTTGGTGAGGACCAGGGCCTCGACGGTGTCGCCCACGGCCACGACCTCGTCCGGGTCCACGTCGTGCTTGATGGACAGCTCGCGGGACGGGATGACGCCCTCGGTCTTGTAGCCGATGTCGAGCAGGACCTCGTCGCGGTCCACCTTGACGACGGTGCCCTCGACGAGGTCGCCATCGTTGAAGTACTTGATGGTCGCGTCGATGGCGGCGAGCAGGTCCTCGGCAGAGCCGATGTCGTTGATGGCGACCTGCGGGGCGTTGGAAGTGGTGGTCATGTAGGAGGGACTCCGTTGGGATCGGGGGTCACGTCGGGATCGATGCCGCCGGTGGGCGGCATCCGGGCACCAGAGGGGCCCCACCCGGCGTGGGTCGTGATGGACATGTATCAAACGCGCACGAATGTGCTCGTCCAGCGTATCAGAAGCCGACGAGGGTGTGCAGGGGTCGGCTGGGTCGCACAAGCCCGTCGAACGCCTCCGCCGCGCCGGCCCGCAGCTCCGCCACGACACCGGCCTCCGCCAGCACCGCGGCGCCGGCCCCGCGGGAGTGCCCGCCGAGCCAGAGCGCGGAGAACCGGGCCGCGTCGAGCCGGAGCCCCGCGCCCATGCGGACGGCGTCGGCCGCGGGGCCCAACCGCTCGGCGGCGCCGCGCCCCTGGCGGACGGTGAGCCGCCACGTCCCGTCGATCGCGCCGAGCGCGTCCTCGACGGCGACGACGACCTCCCCGTCGCCCGCCCAGCCACGGGCCGCCATGGCGGCGGGCAGGTTCAGGACCCGCAGGTACAGGTCGTCGGAGCCGCGGTGCCGACTCACCCGCCGCTCGTCGACGAAGAGCGCCTCGAGCCAACCGGGCTCGGGCGCGCGGCCCCACTCGATCCGCTCGACCAGGTCCAGTCGGGCCAGGTGGTGGACGAGCCCGCGCCGCGCGTCGGCGGTCGCCGCGAGGAACGCGGTGACGGTGATCGTGGGCGGCTCCTTCTCCCAGCCCTCGAACCGATACAGCGCGACGCCCTGGACCCGCCCGTCGTCGTCGCGGTGGACCGCCGCGTACAGCCCCGAGCCGCGCCCCTCGTTCCGACTCGCCTCGCGGTCCTCCCAGCGATGCACGCTGAACGAGGTCCGCTGGACCGAGCCCGGGGTGGCCGGCAGCACCCGCCCGTACAGCTCGTCCACGAGGCCGGGGATCTCGCGCGGCTCCTCGACCGTGACCCGCCCGCCGGCCGGGGCGCCCGTGAACGCGGGGGCGCCCGAGACGTCGATCCGCACGGCGTGCCACCGGGTGGCGGCCCCGAAGCCGAAGCGGCCGTAGATGGCGGCCTCGGTCGCGGTCAGGGCGGCCGCGCACAGGCCGGCGTCGCGGGCGTCCGCGAGGGACCTGAGCATCATGGCCCGCAGCACGCCGCGCCGGCGGGCGTCCGGCGAGACGGTCACGTCGGTGATCAGCCACGCGTCGACGGTGCGGCCGGGCCACGTGGTCAGCGGCTGCACGAAGTCCTCGAAGGTGGCGGCGGGGCGGCGGGCCGCCGGGTCGTCCCCCGGCGCGTAGACGCCGAGCCGGCGCCGTCCGTCGGCCGCGTGGGCCTCGAGCTGCTGGCGGAGCGCGGCGCCCGTGGGCACCGTCTCGTAGAAGCCCCGTTCGACCGCGGCCACGAAGTGCGATGCGGCGGGGTCCTCGGGCCCGAGGACCCCGAGGTCGCGCAGCGCGAGGCCGTGCTCGCCGAGCCGGGCCTCGGCGGCGTCGGCCAGCCGCCGCAGCGACGGACCCTCCGGCGCGTCAGTGCGCGGCGTCATGCCAGCTCCTTCCCCGGCCCACGTGCACGTCGAGCGGCACGGAGAGCTCGGCGGCCCGGCCCATCCGCTCCTTCAGGAGCGCCGTGGCCTTCTCGAGCTCGGCGGCCGGGACCTCGAGGATGAGCTCGTCGTGGACCTGCAGCAGCAGGCGCGAGGCCAGCCCGTGCTCCTCGAGGCCGGCCTGCACGTCGAGCATCGCGCGCTTGATGATGTCCGCGGCCGAGCCCTGGATGGGGGCGTTCAGCGCGGCGCGCTCGGCCATGTCCCGCAGCTGACGGTTGTCCGAGCTGAGGTCCGGCAGGTAGCGACGGCGCCCCTCGATCGTCGAGGTGTACCCGTCCTGCCGGGCCTGTGCGACGACGTCGCGCAGGTAGTCGCGCACGCCGCCGAAGCGGTCGAAGTAGCCCTTCATGAGGCCGCGCGCCTCGTCCACCGAGATCTTCAGCTGCTTGGACAGCCCGAAGGAGGACAGCCCGTAGGCCAGGCCGTAGCTCATCGCCTTCACCTTGGCGCGCTGCTCGGCGGTGACGTCGTCCGGGTCCACCCCGAACACCTGCGAGCCGACGAACGAGTGCAGGTCCTCGCCCTCGCGGAAGGCCTGGATCAGCCCCTCGTCCTCGGACAGGTGCGCCATGATGCGCATCTCGATCTGGGAGTAGTCGGCCGAGAGCAGCACGGCCTGCTCCCCGGCCACCTCGTCCGCCACGAACACCTCACGGATGCGGCGGCCCGCCTCGGTGCGCACCGGGATGTTCTGGAGGTTCGGGTGCAGCGAGGACAGTCGGCCCGTGGCGGCGGCGGTCTGCGAGTAGGTGGTGTGGATGCGGTCGTCCGGGGCGACGGTCTCGAGCAGCCCCTCCACGGTCTGCCGGAGCTTCGTGGCGTCACGGTGGGCCATGAGGTTCTCGAGGAACGGGTGCCGGGTCTGCTCGAGCAGGTCCTGCAGCGAGTCCACGTCCGTGGAGTAGCCGGTCTTCGTCTTGCGCGTGCGCGGCATGTTGAGCCGCTCGAACAGCACCTCCTGCAGCTGCTTGGGCGAGCCGAGGTTGACCTGCATCCCGCCGGTCTCCTCCGCGACGGACGCCCACGCGGACTCCTTGGCGGCGTCGGCGGCGGCGGTGAAGTCCTCGCGCAGGCCGGTCAGGGCGTCGACGTCGACGGCGATGCCGGTCAGCTCCATCCGGGCGAGCAGCCGCGAGAGCGGGATCTCGAGCTCCTGCAGCAGCCGCTGGGCCCCGCGGTCGAGCACCTGGGGCGTGAACTGGGTGGAGAGACGGCGCACCACCCAGGCGGCCCGCACGGCGTCCGCGGCGCGGTCCGCGCGTTCGGCGGCGGCCTGACCCCCGTCGAGGTCGAACGTCCCCTGCGCCCGCTGCTGCGCGGGCTCGCGCGGGGCGGTGAGGGGGGTGTGCAGATGCGCCTCCGCCAGCGCCTCGAGCGAGGTGTCCCGCCGGTCCGGCTGGATCAGGTAGGCCGAAAGCAGCACGTCGTCCACCACGCCGTCCAGGGCCGCGTCCCGGCCGAGCCCGTCCCCCTCGGTGGGCGCGGCCAGCGCCTTGAGCGTGCGCTTGAGGTCGTGCACGGCCTTGGCCAGTCCGCCCTCGCCCAGGGCCTCGCGCACGGCGGCCACCAGCGCCGGGTCCGGGGCGTCGCCGTCGAGGGTGACGTGCAGGCCCGCGTGCTCGCCCACCAGCGCGACGCCGACGGGCGTGCCGAACGTGCCGGGCACGGGCACCTTGCGGCGGGGCAGCAGGGCCGGGCCCTCGACGTCCACGTGGACGCCGAGCAGGTTGCCGGCCTCGGCGGCGAGGAAGGATCGCACGTCCTCGGCCGTCGTCGCCTCGGTGAACTCCGGGGCGGCCTCGGCCTCGGGGGGCGGCGCGTCCTCGCCCACCCGCTCACCGAACACCTCGAACACGCGCTCCCGGATGCGGTTGAACTGCAACGCGTCGAACAGCTCCTCCACGGGCTCGCGCTCCGGCATCTCGAGCCGCATCGCCTCGAGCCCGATCGGCAGGTCGAGGTCGCGCACGAGGGCGTTGAGGCGGCGGTTGCGGCGCACGTCCTCGAGATGCTCGCGCAGCGCCTCCCCCTTCTTGCCCGTGATCTCGTGCGCGTGCGCGAGCACGCCGTCGAGGTCCCCGTACTGCTTCAGCCACTTCGCGGCGAACCCGGGGCCGACGCCGGGCACTCCGGGCAGGTTGTCCGCGGCCTCGCCGACGAGGGCCGCGAGCTCGGGGTACTGGGCGGGGGCGACCCCGTACTTGGCCATGACGGCGTCCGCATCCATCGGCGGGATGTCGGAGACGCCCTTCTTGGGGTAGAGCACGGTGGTGCGCTCGGAGATGAGCTGGAACGCGTCCCGGTCACCGGAGACGACGACGGCCTCCCACCCCGCCTCCTCGGCGCGCGCGGACAGTGTGGCCACGATGTCGTCGGCCTCGTAGCCCTCCAGCGTGAGCGTGGGGATGCCCAGGGCCTCCATGACCTTCACGGTCAGCTCGATCTGGCCCGCGAACTCCGCGGGCGTCTCGGAGCGGCCGGCCTTGTACTCCCCGTACTCCTCGGAGCGGAACGTGGGCCCGGAGAGGTCGAACGCCACGGCCACGTGCGTGGGCCGCTGCTGCCGGATCATGGTCAGGAGCATGGCGGTGAAGCCGTACACGGCGTTCGTGTGCTGGCCCGTGTCCGTGGCGAAGTTCTCGGCGGGCAGCGCGTAGAACGCGCGGAACGCCATCGAGTGCCCGTCCAGGACCAGCAGCCGCTGTGGGGCCTCTGGGGTCGGATCTGCCGCCATGGGTGCTCACGTCTCCTCTCGGCGCGCGGCGCGGGGCGCACCGGTCGCGTGTGCCAGCCTAGTGCTCATGAGTGAGCACACTGCGACCACCCCCGCCGCCTCCGACCGCGTGTACCGCCCCGGCGTCACCCCCGAGCTGAGCCCCGCCGAGCTGGCGGCGGCCTGCGCCGAGGCCGGTCTGACGCCCGAGCTCGTCGCCGCGCTCGGCGGCGCGGCGATCAGCCCCCTCGCCCAGAAGATGGGTCTGCGCTTCCTCGAGCTCACGGCCGAGCGAGCCGTCGCCACCCTGCCCGTGGCGGGCAACGAGCAGCCCGTCGGGCTGCTGCACGGCGGCGCCCACCTCGTGCTCGCCGAGTCCCTGGGCTCGATGGCCGCGAAGATCCACGCCGGGCCGGACCGCAACGTCGTCGGGGTCGAGATCAGCGCCACGCACCACCGGGCCGTCCGCTCGGGCCTCGTGACCGGCACCGCGACCGCCGTCCACCTGGGCGGCACCCTCGTCACCCATGAGGTGGTGATGACGGACGAGCAGGGCCGGCGGCTCTCGACCGCCCGCATCACTAACCTGGTCCTGGCGCCGCGCCCCTGAGGCGGCACGGCCCGCCCCGGGAGACGGGACGGGCCGGTCCGACGCCGCGTGCGAGCGGTCTCAGACCTCGTCCGGCGCGCGGGGAGCGGGCTCGCCGTGCTCGCGCCCCGGGGTGTCCTCGGCGAGCTCGTCGTAGTGCCCGGGGTTCATGGGCACCCCGGTGAGGTAGGCCGAGCGGCCCAGGGCCATGGTGGCCACCGAGGCCGAGCCCAGCTGCAGCACCACGATCAGGGCCACCTTCACGAACGCGGCCACCCCCGGGGCCAGTAGCAGGGCGCCCACCACGATCAGGATCATCCCGACGCCGCCGGCGGTGCCCACGGCGGAGACGCGGGTGTAGGGGTCGGGGAACCGGATCAGACCGAGTCCCGCGGTGACGAACGCAAGGGCTCCGATCACCACGAGCACGGAGCCGGCGGCGGTCAGGACGACGTCCACGGGTGCGACCTCCTCAACGCTTGCCGCGCGTGAGCGCGCGGGCCAGGGACATGCCGGACAGGAAGGCCACGACCGCGGCGATCAGGACCAAGTCGAACGTCCACGGGTTGTCCGCCCGGACGCCGAACAGCACGAGCATCCCGAGCACGCTGAACGTGAGCAGGTCGCCCGAGACCGCGCGGTCCGCGTCGAGCGGGCCCACCACGATCCGGTACGCGGACACGAGCGCCGACACGGTCAGCAGCGCGATGGCCAGGTCGATCCCCACCAGGGACCAGTCGTAGGCGAAGGGCATCATGCCACCCCCGTCTTCCGCATCGCGTGGAGCATGCGCGCCTCCATGTCGTGGATCTCCGCGCGCAGGGCGTCGGCGTCGTCAGCGTACAGGCCGTGCACGTAGAGCAGGCGCCGCGCGTCCGGGTCACCGTCCTCGTCACCGACGGCGCCGGCACGCCGGGTGCCCAGCGTCAACGTGCCGGGCGTCAGGGTGATCAGCGCCGAGAGCAGGGTGACCTCGGCGTCCGTGCGGCAGTTGCTGCGCACGCGGGCGATGCCCGAGCGCGCCTGGACGCCGGGGGTGACGAGGTCCTTGATGACCGCCTTCGAAGAGGTCACCAGGGCCCACGCGTACCAGCACCAGAACACGAGCCACCGCCAAGGCCAGGACACGGCGGAGGCCGTGCCGGGCGCCAGGTCGACGGTCCCGTCGGCGGGGGCGACGGTGTGCATGGGGGCGTCTCCTTCCGGAGGCTGCGGGAGTGCGGTGCTCATGGGTTGAGCACCGCCTCGATGTACCTGCTGGGGTCCATCAGGCCCTGAGCCGCGAGGTCGGTGACGGTCCACAGGGCCTGACCGCCGAGCCCGAGGGCGAGGGTGGCCATAGCTAGGACGACGGCGGGGGCGGCCAGCCGGCCTGGGATGCGGGAGCGCGTGACGTCCTCGTCCGGATCCACGGTCACCGGCAGCACGCCCGTGGGCGGATCGAGGGTTTCCTGCGAGGCCCACGACTCGGTGCGCTCGTGGTCGGTGCTCGAGCCGCGGCCGGAGGGCGACGGCACGGAGCCCGCCCGGCCCACGATGGGCATGGCCGCGGTGGCCAGGCGCTCGCGGTGCCCGTGTGGGGCAGTCGGAGCGCCCCAGAACCAGGCGTCCCACACCCGCAGCAGAGCCCACAGGCTCACCAGGGAGGCGCCCAGCACCAGCGCAGCGGTGACACCGCGGCCGGCGTCCAGGCCGGCGCTGACGAGCATGAGCTTGCCCACGAACCCGGAGAAGGGCGGGATGCCGACCAGGGAGAGCAGGCCCACGAAGAAGGCGACGGCGATCAGCGGCTCGCGCCGGGCCAGGCCCTGCAGGTCCGCGAGACGGCCGGTGCCGTAGCGCACCTCGATCGCGCCGGCCGCCATCAGGAGGCAGCCCATCGCCACCATGTGATGCACGAGGTAGAACAGGCCCGCCGCGAGACCCAGGCGCGTGGAGAGCCCGAGTCCGACGAGGATGCCGCCGATGCCGCTCACCATCTGCCACGACAACACGGCGCGCACACCGTGCTCACCGACCGAGGCGAGCGCACCCACCACGAGGGTGGCGAGGGACAGGACCAGGATGAGCGGCAGCAGACGCGCATCGCCGTCGTACATGACGGAGTAGATCCGGTAGAGCCCGTACACGGCGACCTTGGTGTGCAGGGCGGCGAAGAGGGCCGTCACCGCCGGGGAGGTCGAGGAGTACGCCCAGGCCAGCCAGCCGTGCAGCGGGGCCACCGAGGCCTTGATGGACAGTGCGAACAGCACCATGCCCGCGGCGATCGCGATGCGTGGGTCCGCCGCGGCGGACCCGGCGAGCATCGCGAGGTTCACCGAGCCGGTCAGCCCGTAGACGAAGCCGACGCCGACCAGGAGGATCGTGGAGGTTAGCAGGTTGAGGGTGACGTACAGCCGCGCCCCGTCCACTCGGCGCAGGGGCTCACGGCGGTTGGCGGAGAGGACGTAGAGGCCGTAGCTGGGCACCAACATGACCTCGATGAACACGAACAGGTTGAACAGGTCCGCCGTCAGCAGGGCGCCGTTGACTCCGCCGATGAGGATCAGGAGCAGCGGGGCGAAGAACTGGGAGTTAGCGACGCGGGAGCCGTAGGCGAACGCCGCGCCCACGATCGTGAGGGCGCTCGTGAGCACGAGCATCAGGGCGGACAGCATGTCCGCTGCGAAGCCGATCCCGATGCCCCCGGGCCAGCCGCCCAGCGAGGTGGCGAGCACGGACCCGTCGAGGGCGTGGACGCCCAGGGCCAGCCCGCCGGTGGTGACGAGTCCGAGCACCGCGAACAGGACTGCCCGGTGGAGGCGGGGACGCTCCCCCGCCAGCACGAGCAGACCGGCGGACAGCAGCGGGACGGCGGCGAAGAGGGGCAGCAGCTGGCCCAGCGGGACGGCGCTCATCGACGCACCTCCGGGCCCTGGCCGGCGTAGTGCTGCGCGATCCGGCCGGCCGCGGCGTGCCGCTCCTCGCGCGGGAAGCGTGCGTCGGCGGCGGCCTGCTCCAGGGAGTCGCGGGTCTCCCCCGGCGAGGCCACCGCGTCGTCCGCGCGCCCGGTGACGGCCAGCGCGAGCAGCAGCACGGTGATCGCGAAGGCGATCACGATAGCGGTCAGGACGAAGGCCTGCGGCAGGGCATCGGCCTGCACCTCGACGTCTGAGGTCCCCGCGAAGGGCAGCCCGCGGCGGTCGGTGCCGCCCGCGGCGATGATGGCCAGGTTGGCGGCGTGGCCCAGCAGGACCATGCCGAGGATCACGCGCAGCAGCTCGCGCTTGGAGAACAGGTAGAACGCGCCGAAGGTCAGAAGTCCCACGGTAAGGGCGACGGTCATCGGGTGACCTCCTCTCGTGCAGTCGTGGTGGTCGGGGCCGAGGGATCGGAGGACGGGGCCGCCGGCGCGACGCCGGGGTCACGGCTCGAGGCGCGGAGCGGGTCCTCACCCGGCCGCTCGGGGCCGAGCAGGGAGAACGCGGCCACGATCAGGCCGATCACGGCCAGGTACACGCCCATGTCGAACGCGAGCGTGGTGGAGAGCCCGTAGTCCAGGACCTTCACTCCCGCGGCTCCGAGGAAGCCCTTGCCGGTGAGGTAACCGACGATCCCCGTCGCGGTGCCGACGGCGATGCCCGAGCCGATGAAGGCCAGGTACGGCCACCGCAACTCCGGGGCCGTGTCCGAGTCGGCGGCCAGGTAGAGCAGGGCGTAGCCGGCACCGGCGACCAGTGCGGCGATGAAGCCGCCGCCGGGCTCGTAGTGCCCGCGCAGCAGCAGGAACGCGGACAGCAGGATGATCAGCACGCCGAAGACACGGCCGAACACCCGGATGTGGACGAGGTTCTCGCGCACGTGGGCGAGTGGGGAGCGCATGTCCACGGCGGAGGGCTGTGGAGGCGTCGGCCGACGGTTGAGCAACAGGGCCGCGATGGTCAGCGCCGTCGCCCCGAGCACGGTCATCTCGCCCCACGTGTCCACGGCGCGGAAGTCCACGAGGATCACGTTCACCACGTTGGTCCCCCCAGCCTGGGCATAGCTCTGGGTCAGGTAGAAGTGGGCGATCTCCGACATGCTGGAGCGGCCGGTGAACGCGAGCACGCCCAGGGTCGCGGCGACGCCGGCGACGGAGGCGGCGAGGACCGCCTGCATCCTGCGCGGGGTCGGCTCGTCGCTGAAGCGGGCGGGCAGGCGGCGCAGCAGCAGCACCATGACGCACACCGTGAGCACCTCGACCATCAGCTGGGTCAGGGCCACGTCCACGGCGCCGAGGGTGAGGAACCACAGGGTCATGCCGAACCCTACGACGCCGACCACCACCATGGCGGCGATGCGCGTCTTGGCGCGGATGGTGGCGATCACGCCGGCACCCACCAGGACGACCAGCACCCAGTCGTGCCAGCGCGAGGGCTGGCCGACGACGGCGGGCAAATCCTCGATCGTGGCGACACCGGCCACGGCGAGGAGCCCCAGGACCAGGGCGGGGATGAGGAGGTGGGGGCGGGGAGCCAGGGTGCCGGAGGCGCGCGAGACGACCGCGCCGACGCCGATCAGCCGGTGCCGAACCTCGTCCACCGCATCCAGGGCGGAGAACGGCAGGGCGGCGTGGGAGGCCACGCGCTCCACCGGGCGGCGCAAGGCCACCAGCAGCAGACCGAGCACGATGATGGCGGCGGAGACGAGCAGGGCCGTGTTCACGCCGTGCCACAGCGCCAGGTGCGCGTGCACCTCCGCGCCGGAGGCGGCCTCGGCCGCGTAGGAGACGGGGGTGTCCAGCACACCGGGCAGCAGGCCCAGGGCCACGCCCGCGGCCGCGGCCAGCACGGGCACGCCCCAGAAGGTGGCAGGAGCCTCGTGGACCTCGTCCTCCCGGCCGGTCGGCCACGAATGGGCGGCCCCGTCCGGGCTTGGACCCCAGAGGCCCAGGGCGCCGAGCACGAGACGGCCGGAGTAGGCCACGGTGAAAACGGAGGTCAGGGCGATGCCGGCGGTGACGAGGACGGGGAGCCATGCGGGACCGGGGGTCCCGAGAGCGGCCTCGACCAGGCCCTCCTTGGAGATGAAGCCGAACAGCGGCGGGATGCCCGCCATCGACAGGGCGGCGACGGCGATCGCCGTGCCGGTGACCGGCATGCGCACGTGGCGGGCCGCGAGCTCTCGCAGGTCGCGGGTGCCGGCCTCGTGGTCGACCACGCCGATCAGCATGAACAGCGCCGACTTGAACAGCGCGTGCGCCACGGTGTGCACGATCGCCGCGGTAAGCGCGACGGGGGTGCCGATGCCGATGGCGGTCACCAGCAGGCCCAACTGGCTCATCGTGGAGTAGGCCAGCAGACCCTTGAGGTCGTGGCGACGGATCGCGGAGACGGCGCCCAGCAGGGCCGTGATGAGGCCCGAGCCGATCAACAGCGCGGACCACACCGGGTTCCCGGCCAGGACCGGGCTGAACACCAGCAGCAGGAAGATGCCGGCCTTGACCATCGCCGCGGCGTGCAGGTAGGCGGAGACCGGGGAGATGGCCACCATGGAGTCCGGCAGCCACGCCTGGAACGGGAACTGGGCGGACTTGGTGAACGCGGCCACCGCCAGCAGGACGGCGACCGTGGTGGTGAAGCCCGCCTCGGACCACACGTCCGAGGCCAACACCCCGGACAGCGAGGCAGTGCCGGTCCGCACGGCCATGAGGGCGACGGCGGCCAGCAGCGCGAGGCCGCCGCCCACGGTCACGAGCAGGGTCCGGATCGCGGGGTCGCGGGCATGGTCCCCCGAGCGCCCGATGAGGAAGAAGGAGGTGAAGGAGGTGAACTCCCACGCAACGAAGAGGACCACGATGTTGTCGGCGAGCACCAGCAGCAGCATCGACGCCGCGAACGCGGTCATCAGCAGGTAGAAGGAGCCGGGTCGGCTCTCCGTGCGGTCCCGACTGAGGTACCGGCTGGAGTAGGCGAGGATCGCGGCGCCGATGACGAGGACGATCATGGCGAACACCAGGGCCAGGCCGTTCAGCCGGAGGTCGAGGTCCACCCCGACCGCGGGGATCCACGGATGGTGCTCCGTCCGGACGTCGCCCGTCCACGCCGCGATCAGCACGCCGGCCGCGGCGAGCAGGGGTGCGGCCAGGACCCAGCCCGCATCCCTGCCCAGCACGCGGGAGGCCGGAACGGCCGCCACCACCGAGAGGAGGGTCAGCAGGAGACTGGTCAGGAGCACAGGACACCACTCAGCTCGGGTCGATCGGTCACGGACACGGCGCACACGACGGGTGGCCGCGCGCCGACGGTGCCCGAAGTGGGACTCGAACCCACACGCCTCTCGGCACCGCATTTTGAGTGCGGCGTGTCTACCGATTCCACCATTCGGGCAGTGCCGCCCGGAGGCGGGACTGGATCACCCTATCAGCGCCCCGACCCGGCGTCCCCGGCCTTCCGGCGGGCGGTCCCCGCCGCCGCGCCCGCGCCGCGCCCATGGCGCACGGTAGCCTGGTGGACCACCAGCGGCGCCACACCGACGCCGTCCCGGCCCGCACGAAGGAGCTGCCGTGTCCACGCTGACGCCTCCCGAGGAGACCGGCCTGCGGGCCGTCGTCGCCGAGGACGAGACCCTGATCCGCCTCGACCTGGTGGAGGTGCTCACCGGGGCGGGATACCGGGTGGTCGCCGAGGCCGGCGACGGCCGCGCCGCCGTCGAGGCCGTGCGCGAGCACCGCCCGGACATCGTGGTGATGGACGTGAAGATGCCCGTGATGGACGGCATCGCGGCCGCGGGCGAGATCGCCGGGGAACGGCTCGCCCCCGTGGTCATGCTGACCGCCTTCAGTCAGCGCGAGCTGGTGGAGCGCGCCCGGACCGCCGGGGCCATGGCCTACGTGGTCAAGCCCTTCACCGAGGCCGACCTGGTCCCCGCGATCGAACTGGCCGTGGCCCGCTTCGACGAGCTGCGCAGCCTCGAGGCCGAGGTGCGGGACCTGGGCGACCGCCTGGAGACCCGCAAGATCGTGGACCGGGCCAAGGCGCTGCTCCAGGAGCGGATGCGCCTGACCGAGGCCGAGTCCTTCCGCTGGATCCAGAAGACCTCCATGGACCGGCGCCTGACCATGCGGGAGGTCGCGCAGGCCGTCATCGACCAGGTCGGCTGAGCGGCGCCCGCGCGCTCGTCAGAGCGGGGAGCGGGCCGGCCAGAAGCCGACGGGCTCGCGCGTCTGCGGCGACGCCGCGGACGAGCCGCCCGCGGCGTCGCCGCCCACGCGGTGCACGCGCAGCGTGTTCGTGGAGCCCACGGCCCCGGGAGGGGACCCGGCGGCGATGACCACGAGGTCGCCGTGCTGGGCGATGCCCTCCGATGTGAGCGACTGCTCCACCTGGAGGGTCATCTTGTCGGTGGAGTCCTGGAACGGGACCATCTTCGGATAGACGCCCCACGTCAGGCACAGGATGTTGTGCGTGTGCTCGTGGTGGGTGAACGCGTAGATCGGCTGACGCGGCCGCAGGCGGCTGAGCCGACGGGCCGAGTCGCCGGACTCGGTGAACGTGGCGAGGAACGGGATCTCGAGCTGGTTCGCGACCTCGACGGCGGCCCGGGTGATCGCGCCGCCGCGCGTGCGCGGACGCGAGCCGAGCGGGTGGATGAGCTCGAGGCCGTGGGTCTCGGTGGACTCGATGATCCGGGCCATCGTCTGGACCGTCTCGACCGGATACGCGCCCACTGAGGTCTCGCCCGAGAGCATGACGGCGTCCGCGCCGTCGAGCACGGCGTTGGCGCAGTCCGAGGCCTCGGCGCGCGTCGGGCGCGGGCTGTCGATCATCGACTCGAGCACCTGCGTGGCCACGATGACCGGCTTCGCCCAGCGGCGGGCGAGGTCCACTGCGCGCTTCTGCACCACGGGCACGTCCTCGAGCGGCAGCTCCACGCCGAGGTCGCCGCGGGCCACCATGATGGCGTCGAACGCGTCCACGATGGCCTCGAGGTTCTCCACCGCCTGGGGCTTCTCGATCTTGGCGATGACCGGGACCCGGCGCTCCTCCTCGTCCATGATCTCGTGCACCCGGTCCACGTCCGCGGCGTCCCGCACGAAGGACAGCGCCACCATGTCCACGCCGGTGCGCAGCGCCCAGCGCAGGTCCCGCTCGTCCTTCTCGGACAGGGCCGGCACGTTCACCGCCACGCCGGGCAGGTTGATCCCCTTGTTGTCCGAGACCATGCCCGGCACCTCGACCTCGGCCAGCACGTCCGTGTCCGTGACCTCGACGGCGCGCAGGCGCACCTTGCCGTCGTCCACCAGGAGCACGTCACCGGGGGCGACGTCCCCGGGCAGCCCCTTGTGGGTGGTGCCGACCAGCTCGCGGGTCCCGGGCACGTCCCGGGTGGTGATGGTGATCCGATCGCCCCTCTCGAGCAGATGCGGGCCGTCGGTGAAGCGGCCGAGGCGGATCTTGGGGCCCTGGAGGTCCGCGAAGATCGCGACCGGGCGCCGCTCCTCCACGCTCAGCCGACGCACCCGCTCGTAGGACGTCTCATGCACCGCGTGGTCGCCGTGGCTCATGTTGAGGCGGACGACGTCCGCCCCCGCGCGGATGATGGCGCGGGTGGTCTCGTCGGAGTCGGTGGCGGGCCCAAAGGTGGCGATGATCTTCGCGTGTCGCATGCGACCCACGATAGGGGGCGGGCCCGCCCTCGGTGGAGGGCGGGCCCGCGTGGCGTCGGAAGATGAGACGGAGGACTCAGCCGAGGACGAGGCCGCGGTCGTCCGGGTCCACGGGGTGCGGCAGTCGGGACCAGCGCTCGAGCGACTCGTCGACCTCCTGCGCGCACGCACGCCCCTCGGCGATGGCCCAGACCACCAGGGAGGCGCCGCGCCCGGCGTCGCCGCACGCGAACACGCCCGGCTCGTCGGTCTCGTACCCGTCCTTCCGGGCCACGAGCCCGCGTGTCACGTGCACGCCGAGCTGCTGCGTGAGCAGCCCCTCCTCGATGCCGGTGAAGCCCAGCGCCAGCAGCACCAGGTCTGCCTGGACCTCGCGCTCGGTGCCCGCCTTGGGCCCGCGCGTGCCGTCCTCGCGGTACTCGGTCTCCGCCACGCGCAGGGCGCGCACGCGGCCGTGCTCGTCGCCGAGGAACTCGACCGTGGAGGCAAGGTGCGCGCGGGCGCCGCCCTCGGCGTCGGCCGTGGTCTGCTGGTGGACCTTGGGGATCGTGGGCCACGGCTGGTGGACGGGGCGCTCGACCGGCAGCTGCTGGCCGATCGCCAGCGTCGTCACGGACGCCGCCCCCTGGCGGTGCGCGGTGCCGATGCAGTCCGCGCCCGTGTCGCCGCCGCCGAGGATCACCACGTGGCGCCCCTCGGCGGAGATCTGGTCCGGGACCTCGTCGCCGGCGACCGCGCGGTTGGACTGCACGAGGTAGTCCATGGCGAGGTGGATCCCGTCGAGGCCGCGGCCGGGGACGGGCAGCTCGCGGGCCACGGGGGCGCCGGTCGCCACGATCACGGCGTCGAAGCGGGCCTTGAGCTGGTCCCAGGGCAGGTCGACGCCGATCTCCACGCCGGTGCGGAACCGGGTGCCCTCGGCCTCCATCTGCGCCAGGCGCCGGTCCAGGACGTCCTTCTCCAGCTTGAAGTCCGGGATGCCCAGCCGCAGCAGGCCGCCGAGGCGCTCGTCGCGCTCGTAGACCACCACGGTGAAGCCGGCGCGGGTGAGCTGCTGCGCCGCGGCCAGTCCCGCCGGGCCCGAGCCGACGACGGCCACGGTGTGGCCGTTCAGGCGGGCCGGCACGACCGGCTCGAGCCAGTCGTTGTCGAAGATCTGCTCCGCGATCGCCACCTCGGTCTGCTTGATGGTGACCGCGGGCTGGTTGATGCCCAGGGTGCAGGAGTCCTCGCACGGGGCGGGGCAGATCCGCCCGGTGACCTCGGGGAAGTTGTTGGTCGAGTGCAGTCGCGCGGCGGCCTCGTCCCAGCGTCTCCGCCGGACCAGGTCGTTCCACTCCGGGATGAGGTTGCCCAGCGGGCACCCGGAGTGGCAGAACGGGATGCCGCAGTCCATGCACCGGCCGGCCTGGGTGCGCACGATCGCCTCGTCCTGGCGGACGTACACGTCCTTGAAGTCCATGATGCGCACCGGCACCGGACGCGTGGGGCGCTCGACGCGCTCCCGGTTCTTCAGGAATCCGCGCGGATCAGCCACGGGTCACCTCCAGCAGTCGGTCCCAGACGGCCTCCCCGTCCGGGTCGAGTCCCTCGGCCGTCGCGGCCTGACGGGTGCGCAGCACGAGGTCGTACTGCCGGGGCAGGACGGTCGTGAAGCGGTCCCACGCGGCGTCGGCGGCGTCCCCGCCGGCCCGCAGGTCGGCGAGCAGCGCGGCGGCGACGGCGGAGCCCGTCTCCGCGCGGTGCAGCTCCAGCAGCTCGGCGATCCGCAGCCGGTCCTGCGCGGACGGCGCCTCGAGGATCAGGGCGTCCTCGCGGACGGCGAGTGGGTTCAGGTCCTCCCGGTCCAGGTCCAGCACCCAGGCCCGCCCGCCGGACATGCCGGCGGCGAGGTTGCGGCCGGTCTCGCCGAGGATCAGCGCCTCACCGCCGGTCATGTACTCCAGGCCGTGGTCGCCGATGCCCTCGGCCACCGCGGTGGCGCCGGAGTTGCGCACGAGGAACCGCTCCCCCACGCGGCCGCGCAGGAACAGCTGGCCCGAGGTGGCGCCGTAGCCGATCACGTTGCCGGCCACGGTGTTCTCCTCGGCCACGAACGGGGCCTCGGCGTCGGGGCGGACGATCACGCGTCCCCCCGACAGGCCCTTGCCGACGTAGTCGTTGGCGTCGCCCGAGAGCCGCAGGGTGACGCCGGCGGGCAGGAAGGCGCCGAGGGACTGGCCGGCCTCGCCCGTCAGGCGCACGGTGATCGTGTCGTCGTCCAGCTCGTCGGCGAGCCGCGTGCTCGTGACGTGGTAGCCCAGCAGCGTGCCCACGGACCGGTCCGTGTTCACGACGGCCTCGTCCATCACGACGGGCGTGCCCGTCGTGAGCGTGTCCCCCAGCCGGGCGATGAACCGGTGGTCGATGTGGGAGGCGAGGTCGTGGTCCTGCTCGGTGGTGCGGCGCATGGGCGCGTCCTCGTGGCCCGGACGCCGGCCGACGGAGGGGTCCGCGAGGATGCCCGAGAGGTCCAGGCCCTCGGACTTCCAGTGGTGCAGGGCCGCGTCCACGTCGAGCAGCTCGCGGTGGCCGATCGCCTCGTCGAGCGTGCGGAAGCCCAGCTGCGAGAGCAGCTCGCGGACCTCCTGCGCGATGAACTCGAAGAAGTTGACGACGAACTCGGGCTTGCCCGTGAAGCGCGCGCGCAGCTCGGGGTTCTGGGTGGCCACGCCCACGGGGCACGTGTCCAGGTGGCACACGCGCATCATGATGCAGCCGGAGACCACGAGCGGGGCGGTCGCGAAGCCGAACTCCTCGGCCCCGAGCAGTGCGGCGATCACGACGTCCCGGCCGGTCTTGAGCTGCCCGTCCACCTGGACGGTGACGCGCTCGCGCAGGCCGTTGAGCATGAGCGTCTGCTGCGCCTCGGCCAGGCCGATCTCCCACGGGGTGCCCGCGTGCTTGAGGGAGTTCAGCGGGGAGGCGCCCGTTCCGCCGTCGTGGCCGGAGATGAGCACGACGTCGGCGCGCGCCTTGGCGACGCCCGCGGCCACCGTGCCCACGCCGGACTCGGAGACGAGCTTGACGTGGACCCGCGCGGTCGGGTTGGCCCGCTTGAGGTCGTGGATCAGCTGCGCCAGGTCCTCGATCGAGTAGATGTCGTGGTGCGGCGGCGGCGACACCAGGGAGACGCCCGGGGTCGAGTGCCGCGTGCGGGCGACCCACGGGTACACCTTGGTCCCCATCAGCTGGCCGCCCTCGCCGGGTTTGGCGCCCTGGGCCATCTTGATCTGCAGGTCGGTCGCGGTGGCCAGGTACAGGCTGGTGACGCCGAACCGGCCCGAGGCGATCTGCTTGATCTTCGAGCGGCGCTCCGGGTCCAGCAGGCGCTCGGGGTCCTCGCCGCCCTCGCCCGAGTTCGAGCGGGCGCCGAGGCGGTTCATGGCGATCGCGAGGGTCTCGTGCGCCTCCTGCGAGATGGAGCCGTAGGACATCGCGCCGGTGGAGAAGCGGCGCACGATCGACTCGACGGGCTCCACCTCGGAGACGGGCACCGGCGGCCGCTCGCCCGTGCGCAGGCGCATGAGCCCGCGCAGGGTCATGAGCTCCTCCGCCTGGTCGTCCACGCGACGCGTGTAGTCCTTGAAGACGTCGTAGCGCCGCTCCCGCGTGGAGTGCTGGAGGCGGAACACGGTCTCGGGGTTGAACAGGTGCGGCGCGCCCTCGCGCCGCCACTGGTACTCGCCGCCCACCTCGAGCTCGCGGTACGGGTTGATGTCGTTGCCGTCCGGCGGATACGCGAACTCGTGGCGCGCCTGGATCTCGGCGGCGACGACGTCGATGCCCACGCCGTCGAGCGGGCTCGTGGTGCCCACGAAGTAGCGGTCCACGAAGCGCCGGGACAGGCCGAGCGCCTCGAACGTCTGGGCGCCGGTGTAGGAGGCGACCGTGGAGATGCCCATTTTGGACATGATCTTCTGGACGCCCTTGCCGAGCGCCTTGATCAGGTTCGCCACGGCCTGCTCGGCGGTGACGCCCGAGACCTCTCCCGTGCGCACGAGCTCCTCGGCGGACTCCATGGCCAGGTACGGGTTGACCGCGGAGGCCCCGTAGCCGAGCAGGACGGCCACATGGTGGACCTCGCGCACGTCGCCCGCCTCGACGATCAGCGAGCTCTTGGTGCGGTTGGCCGAGGCCAGCAGGTGGTGGTGCACGGCGGAGGTCAGCAGCAGGGACGGGATCGGCGCCCACTGGGCGGTGGCGCCGCGGTCGGACAGCACCACGTACTCCACGCCGCGGTTGACGGCGGCCGAGACCTGCTCGCAGATCGCCTTCAGCTGGGCGCGGAGCTCCTCGACGCCTCCGGCCACCCGGTACACGCCGTTCACCTTGAGGGTCAGGCGGGTGCCGTCGGCGTCGCGCAGGTGCTGGATGCGGGCCAGCTGGTCGTTGTCGATCACGGGGAACGGGACGTCGACCTGGCGGGTGCGCACCTGCTCGAGGGAGAGCACGTTGCCCTGCGGGCCGATCGCGGTGCGCATCGAGGTCACCTGCTCCTCGCGGATCGCGTCGAGCGGCGGGTTCGTCACCTGGGCGAAGGACTGCACGAAGTAGTCGAAGAGCAGCCGGGGCCGCTTGGCGAGGACGGCGATGGGCGTGTCCGTGCCCATCGCACCGAGCGGCTCGGCGCCCGTCTGGGCCATCGGCCCGACGAGGATGCGCAGCTCCTCCGAGGTGTACCCGAAGATGCGCTGACGCTGCAGGATCGACTCGGAGGTGTGGCGGACGTGCTCGCGCTCGGGGAGCGACTCCAGGTCCAGGAGGTTCTGGCGCACCCAGTCCTCCCACGGCTGGGCGGAGGCGACCTCGGCCTTGATCTCGTCGTCGCCGATGATCCGGCCCTGCTCGGTGTCCACGAGGAACATGCGCCCCGGGGCCACGCGCCCCTTGCGCACCACCGCCGAGGGCTCGATCGGCACGACGCCGACCTCGGAGGCCAGGACGACGAGGCCGTCGTCGGTGACCCACCAGCGGGCGGGGCGCAGGCCGTTGCGGTCCAGCACGGCGCCCACCTGGGTGCCGTCGGAGAAGGCGACGGCGGCCGGTCCGTCCCAGGGCTCCATGAGCATGGAGTGGTACTGGTAGAAGGCGCGGCGGGCCGGGTCCATGGTCGCGTGGTTCTCCCACGCCTCCGGGATCATCATCATGATCGCCTGGGTGAGCGGGCGCCCGGAGAGCATGAGCAGCTCCGCGACCTCGTCGAAGGAGGCCGAGTCCGAGCCGATGGGGCTGATCAGCGGGAACAGGTCCTCGGGGACCTCGCCGAGCATCGGGTGCTTGAGCTGGCCCTGACGGGCGCGCATCCAGTTGCGGTTGCCCTTGACCGTGTTGATCTCGCCGTTGTGCGCGATGGTGCGGAACGGCTGGGCCAGCGGCCACGAGGGGAAGGTGTTGGTGGAGAACCGCGAGTGGACCACGCCCAGCCGGGTGGTGAACCGCTCGTCGGAGAGGTCCGGGTAGAACGGCTCCAGCTGGGCCGTCGTCAGCATGCCCTTGTAGACGATCGTCTGGGACGAGAGCGAGGGGAAATAGACGCCGGCGCGGGACTGGGCGCGGCGGCGCACCCGCCACGCCCGCACGTCCAGCGACTGCCCCGGCTCGGTGCCGTCCTGACCGTCCGCCAGGGACAGGAACAGCTGCTCGAACGCGGGCATGGCCGCCCGGGAGCCGACGCCCAGGGCCGAGGGGTCGGTGGGCACCTCGCGCCACGCCAGGACCTGCAGCCCCTCCTCCTCGGCCAGCCGCTCGACGGCCTCCTTCGCCTCGGCGCGCTCGCCGTCGACGGGCGGCAGGAAGGCGGTGCCGGCGACGTACTCGCCCACGGGGGGCAGCTCGGCGTCGACGACGGCACGGAACAGCTCGTCGGGGATCTGGGTCAGCAGGCCGGCGCCGTCGCCGGTGCCCTCGTCGGCGCCCACCGCCCCGCGGTGCTCGAGCGCGCGCAGGGCGGTCAGCGCGTGCTGGACGATGTCGTGGCCCGGGGTGCCCCGCAGGGTGGCGATGACGGCGAGGCCGCAGTTCTCGGTCTCCCGGGACGGGTCGTAGAGGCCCTGGGCGGCGGGGACGTCCGCATAGCGGACGAAGGGATCCACCGGTCCCCCCGCGCGGGGGGCCGAGGCGGGCGAGGATGCCACGGGCATGGTGCCGTCCTTTCCGGAGAGCAGGGGCTCGGACGGGGACGGCGCTGGCCCCGACGCTCGGGGCCGACGGCCCCGAGGTGGAAGAGACGCTACCGGGCGCGACGTCCCACTGTGCGGAACCGGACGTTCTGTGACACGCCGAATGTCCACCATGTGGGACACCGGGGCCCCGGGCGCCCCTCGCGGGCGCGCCGGGGAGCGGGTCAGCGCCGGACGGCGTCGTCCTCCGCCGCGCCCACGGCGTGGGACCCGGAGCGGCCCGCGGCGACGGCGGCGCCGTCGTCGCCCTCGGGGGCGTGTCCGGCGCGCCACACGCTCTGGTGGGCGTGGGGGCCGGCGGCCGCGCCGCGATGGCGCAGCAGGATCCCGACGATGAACGCGAGGGCGATGACGAACACCAGCAGGGACGTCCACACGTTGAGCCGCTGGGTGACGCCGAAGAGCGTGACCATCTCGGCGTCGTCGATGCGCAGCATCTCGATCCACGTGCGGCCCGCGGTGTACCAGGCGACGTAGGACCACAGCATGAGGCCGTGGCGCAGGTGCAGCGCGCGGTCCACGAGGAGCAGCAGCGCGACCCCGGCCAGGTTCCACAGGCACTCGTAGAGGAACGTGGGGTGGAACAGCGTGTCCGGGGCGTAGCCGGCCGGGAAGTTCGGGCTGGCCGGGTCGACCTCGAGCCCCCAGGGCAGGGTCGTCGGGCCGCCGAAGAGCTCCTGGTTGAACCAGTTGCCCCACCGGCCGATGGCCTGGGCCAGCAGGATGCCCGGCGCGACGACGTCGCCGAAGGCCGTCAGCCGCAGCCCGTAGCGGCGGCACGCGATCCACGCGCCCACGGCGCCGAGGGCGATCGCGCCCCAGATGCCCAGTCCACCGTTCCACACGTACAGGATCTGGATCGGGTCGCCCGTGCCGTCGAAGCCGGGCCCGAAGTACCGGTCCGGTGAGGAGAACACGTGGTAGAGCCGACCGCCCACGAAGCCGAACGGGATGGCCCACAGGGCGATGTCGAGCACACGGTCCTCGGGGCCGCCGCGGGCGCGCCACCGACGCTCGGCGAGCCACAGCGCCAGGACGATGCCCAGGATGATGCACAGCGCGTACGCGTGGATCTTCACCGGGCCCAGCTGGAACCCGTCCCACCCGGGGGCGGGGAAGGCGGCGAGCGGGGCCAGGGCGGCGGTCACCCTCAGCCCTCTCGGACCGTGCCGGCGGCGAGCTCGCGGGTCAGCGTGCCCACGGCCTGCGGCCCGCCGTCCGTCAGCGCGCGCACCAGGGCCGTGCCGACGATCGCGCCGTCGGCGTAGGCGCCGATCTCGCGGACGTGCGCCGCCTGGGAGACGCCGAGGCCGACGCACACGTGCTCCGCCCCGGCATCCTGAGCCCGGCGGACCACGGTCTCGGCGACGGTGGACACCGCGTCGCGGGTGCCGGTGACGCCCATGACCGACACGGCGTACACGAAGCCGCGGGAGGAGTCGACGGTGAGGCGCACCCGCTCGTCCGTGGACGAGGGCGCGGTGAGGAACACGCGGTCCAGGCCGTGACGGTCCGAGGCCTCCATCCAGGCGCCGGCCTCCTCGGGCACGAGGTCAGGGGTGACGAGACCGGCGCCCCCGGCCTCCGCGAGGCGGCGCGCGAACTCGTCGACGCCCATGCGGTCCACGAGGTTCCAGTAGGTCATCACCAGCACCGCGGCGTCGGTGCGCTGGGTCACCCGTCGGATGATGTCGAAGACGTCGGCCACGCGGAAACCCGCCTGCAGCGCCGTCTGGGTCGCGGCCTGGATCACGGGGCCGTCCATCACGGGGTCCGTGTAGGGCAGGCCCAGCTCGATGACGTCGGCGCCGTTCTCCGCGGCGGCGACGACGGCCTCGACGCACTCGTCCACGGACGGGTAGCCGGCCGGCAGGAAGGCGACGAGGCCGGTGCGGCCGGCCGCCTTCGCGGCGTCCAGGGCCGCGGCGGTCTTGGAGTGCACGGTCATGCCGGTCACTGCTCCTCTCCGGGGGTCATCTCCTCGAGCGGGTCCTTCTCCTCCGCGGCCGTGCCGAGGCCGAACCAGGCCGCCGCCGTGGCGACGTCCTTGTCCCCGCGGCCGGAGAGGTTCACGATGATGATCCGCTCCTCCCCCTCCGGGGCGTCCGGCCCCACGAGGCCCTCGTCCGCCCAGCGGCGGGCCAGGCGCAGCGCACCGGCCAGGGCGTGGGCCGACTCGATGGCGGGCGTGATGCCCTCGGTGCGCGTGAGCCGGAGGAAGGCGTCCATGCACTCGGTGTCCGAGACCGGCTCGTAGACGGCGCGGCCCGTGTCGTGCAGGAAGGCGTGCTCCGGGCCGACGGCCGGGTAGTCCAGGCCGGCGGAGATCGAGTGGGAGTCGATCGTCTGCCCGTCCTCGTCCTGCATCAGGTACGTGCGGGCGCCGTGCAGCACGCCGGTGCGTCCGAGCGTGATGGACGCGGCGTGGCGACCGGTCTCGAGGCCCTCGCCCCCGGCCTCGAAGCCGTAGAGCTCCACCTCAGGGTCGTCGAGGAAGCCGTGGAACAGGCCCATCGCGTTGGACCCGCCGCCCACGCACGCCGCGACGGCGTCCGGCAGGCGGCCGGCCTGCGCCAGGATCTGCTCGCGGGCCTCTTCGCCGATCACGGAGTGGAAGTAGCGCACCATGGCGGGGAACGGGTGCGGGCCCGTGACCGTGCCCATCAGGTAATGCGTGTTGTCCACGGAGGCGACCCAGTCCCGCAGGGCCTCGTTGATCGCGTCCTTCAGGGTGCGGGCGCCGATCGCCACGGGCACCACCTCGGCGCCGAGCATCTGCATGCGCGCCACGTTCAGGGCCTGGCGGCGGGTGTCCTCCTCCCCCATGTACACGGTGCACTCCATGCCGAACAGCGCGGCCGCCGTCGCCGTGGCCACGCCGTGCTGGCCGGCGCCGGTCTCCGCGATCAGACGCGTCTTGCCCATGCGACGGGCGAGCAGCGCCTGGCCGATCACGTTGTTGATCTTGTGCGAGCCGGTGTGGTTGAGGTCCTCGCGCTTGAGGAAGATGCGCACCCCGGGGGTGTCCGCGGCGAACCGCGGCACCTCGCTCAGCAGGGAGGGCCGGTTCACGTAGTCCCGGAACAGGGTCCGCAGCTCGGCCTCGAAGGCGGGGTCCTGCCGCGCCTGCTCGTAGGTGCGGGTGAGCTCCTGCAGCGCGGCCATGAGGGACTCGGGCATCCACTGCCCGCCGTAGTCGCCGAAGTAGGGTCCGGCCTGACCCTGATAGGGCCCCTCGAACTCGATCGCGGGCTCGGTGCTCGGACGGTCGGCGCTCATGGCGACCACGCTCCTCGGGTCTGGTTCGGTCAGCGGACGGTGAGGGACGCGGCGCGGAACGCGCGCAGCGCCTCCTCGGGGGCGCCGTGGCGCACGAGGGCCTCGCCCACGAGCACGACGTCGGCGCCCGCGGCGGCGTAGGCCTTGATCTGCTCCTCGGACTCGACGCCCGACTCGGCGACCCGGACGACGTCCTCGGGCAGCCCGTCGGCCAGCGCTGCGTAGCGGGCCGGGTCGACGTCCAGGGTCTTGAGGTTGCGCACGTTGACGCCGAGGATGCGGGCGCCGGCGGCGACGCCGCGCTCGATCTCCTCGGGCGTGTGGGCCTCCACGAGGGCGTGCATGCCCAGGGACTCGGTGAGCTGCAGGAAGCCGGCCAGCTCGGCGTCGTCGAGGGCGGCCACGATCAGCAGGACCAGGTCGGCCCCGTGGGCGCGGGCCTCGTGGATCTGGTACTCGGTGACGGTGAAGTCCTTGCGCAGGACCGGCAGATCGACGGCGGCGCGCACGGCGTCCAGGTCGGCCAGGCTGCCGCCGAAGCGGCGGGCCTCGGTGAGCACGGAGACGGCGCTGGCGCCGCCGCGCTCGTACGCGCGGGCCAGGGTGGCCGGCTCGGGGATCTCGGCGAGCGCGCCCTTGGAGGGGCTCGCCCGCTTCACCTCGGAGATCACCCGGATCCCCGCGGGGTCGGTGCGTCCGCCGTGCAGGGCCGCGTGGGCGTCACGCGGCGCGGGGGCGGCGGCCACCAGCTCGGCCAGGCGCGCCTCGGGCAGGGCACGGCGACGTGGCTCGAGGTCCTCGCGGACGCCGTCGATGATCTCCTGGAGGACGGACACGCGGATCAGTGACCGTGCTGGCCGCGACCCGCGCCGGCCTTGCCGGCGACGATGCCCACGACGACGCCCACGGCCATCAGGGCGAGCCCGATCCACACGACGACGCTCCAGTCGGCGAGCAGGCCGACGCAGCCGGCCACGAGGCCGACGAGCACGAGCGCCACCATGGCCCACGCGCCGGGCGAGTTGCCGTGGCCCGGCAGCTCGAGGTGGGTCGGGTCGTTGAGCACCAGGCCGTCCTCGGTGACGACGACGTCCTCGACGGCGCCGCGGCGGGCGGCGCGACGGGTGGTGGGCTCGGTGTGCGCGGTGTTCGCGGTGTGGCTCATGGCTGTCCCTCACTGGTGCGTGGTGTACATGACGACTGTCCCTCATTGTGCCATGCGGGCACGGGACCGGGCCCGCGTGACCCGGGACGACCCGGGCGGTGCGGGGCGGTCCGAGAGACGGGCGCTCACGTGGGGTCGTTGCCGCGGGACAGCTCGTCCCACGCGTCCATCTGGTCCACGCGCCGGCGCTGGGCCGCCTCGCGGGCGGACTGCGCGGGCTGCTCCCCGGCGGCGGCCGGGCCGGGCTCGGAGGCCGCAGGCGCCTTCTCGTAGCGCCGGGACGAACGCCAGCCACGGCCCGCCAGTGCCGCCACGACGCCGCACAGCGCCGCGAGCACGCCGCCGGCCGCCGCGACCCACGGCCACGCCGTCACGGCGTAGTCCTGCGCGAGCGCAGTGGTCCCGGTCGCGTCGGCGACCGCGGCGGCCGCCGTCGTCGCCGGATCCAGGGCGGCGGTGACCGAGGTCGAGGCGATCACGACCCCAGCCAGCGCCATGAGCACGCCGACGATCACGGCGCCGAGGCGCCGGGCGGTGGTCAGGGCGAGGGCACCGGCCATCACGACCAGGGCCATGGCGGTGGCGACGGGCGCGGCGGCGCCGCCCGACGTCGTCGCCTCGGAGGCGATCCCGCCGGACAGGCCCGTGGCGGTCACCCACGTGCGGCCCGCGGTGAGCAGGACGAGCGCGCCGGCGGCCAGCGCGGCGAGGACCACGGTGCGGCGGCGCATCACGCCTGCCCCAGCTCGCCCGCGGTCAGCACGGACCGCAACGGCGCCGTCGCCTTGGTGACGGTCTCGGCGGTCTCGGCGTCGGGGTCGGAGTCGGCGACGATGCCGGCGCCGGCCTGCACGTGCGCCTGGCCGCGGTGCAGCGTGGCCGAGCGGATGTTGATCGCCATGTCCATGTTGCCCGCCAGGTCGAAGTAGCCGACGACGCCGCCGTAGGGCCCGCGCTCGGTCGGCTCCCACTCGTCCAGCAGCTGCAGGGCGCGGGGCTTCGGGGCGCCGGACAGCGTGCCGGCGGGGAAGGCGGCGCGGAGGACGTCGAGCGCGTCGACGTCGTCGCGCATGCGGCCCTCCACATGCGAGACCAGGTGGAGGATGTGGCTGAACGCCTCGAGCTCCATGAACTGGGTGACCTCGACGGTGCCGGGGCGGCACACGCGCGAGAGGTCGTTGCGGGAGAGGTCCACGAGCATCAGGTGCTCGGCCCGCTCCTTCTCGTCCTCCACCAGGTCCTTGCCGAGGAGGCGGTCGTCCTCCTCGGTGGCCCCGCGCCGCCGTGAGCCGGCGATCGGATGGGTGACCACGCGGCGGTCCCGCACGGTGACGAGCGCCTCGGGCGAGGAGCCCACGATCTCGTACGGCTCCCCGTCCGGGGTCTCGAAGGAGAAGAGGTACATGTAGGGGCTCGGGTTCACCATGCGCAGGACGCGGTACACGTCCAGACCGGTCGCGTCCGTGGTGACCGAGAGGCGGCGGGAGACGACGGCCTGGAACACCTCGCCGTCGCGGATCGCCCGCTGGGCCTTCGCGACGGCCGCGCGGAAGCCTTCGGCACCCCACCGGTCCTCGGCCTGGGCGGCGACCTCGTCCGCGTCCGCCTCGAGCCAGCGGCGCGGGACGTCGCTGACCGGGTCCGCGGCCGGGGCGGCCAGGCGCTCGGCCATCGCGTCCAGGCGGGCGAGCGCGTCGTCGTAGGCGCGGTCCGCACCGGTGGCCAGGCCGTTGCCGTTCACCGCGTTGGCGATCAGCGTCACGGTGCCGTCGAGGGCATCGTGCACGGCCAGGTCGGTGACGAGGTTCATCGCGAGGTCGGGCAGGCCGAGGTGGTCCTCGGGCGGGTGCGGCAGGCGCTCCCACGCGCGGACCGTGTTCCACCCCAGGAAGCCGGCCATGCCGGAGACGAGGTGCGGCAGAACGCCTCCGACCTCGGCGCGCACGTCCGTGCGCAGCAGGCGCAGGCACGCCGCGAGCACGTCCAGGGCTCGGCCCTGCGTGGGCAGCCCCTCGGGCGGGGTGCCCTGCCAATGCGCCTCGCCGTCCCGCGAGGTCAGGGTGACGGCGGAGCCGGCCCCGATGAAGCTGTACCGGGACCAGGCCGCCCCCGGGGTGGCGGACTCCATCAGGAAGGTGCCGGGGCGGGAGCCAGCCAGGCGCCGATGGATCGCCAGCGGCGTGAGGCCGTCCGCCAGCACCGTGCGGACCACGGGGATCACGCGGGCGGTGTCCGCCAGACGCAGGAACTCCGCACGGGAGGGAGTGGTGGCGGCGGTCATCGGGCGGCCTCCTCGGGGTCGACGGCGGCCGGCGGCATGACGAGCTCGCGGCCGGTGAAGCAGGTGCGGGTGCCCGTGTGGCAGGCGGGGCCGGTCTGGTCCACGGTGAGCAGCAGGGTGTCGCCGTCGCAGTCCGCGTGGACCGCGCGCACCCGCTGCAGGTGGCCCGAGGTCTCCCCCTTGCGCCACAGCTCGCCGCGCGAGCGGGACCAGTAGGTGGCCCAGCCGGTCTCGAGCGTCGCGCGCAGGGACTCCGCGTTCATCCACGCCATCATGAGCACCTCGCCGGTGCCCTCCTGCTGGGCGATGGCGGGCACCAGGCCCCGGTCGTCGAAGGTCACGGAGGCCACGAGGTCGTCGGGCGGGGAGATGCTCATGGAGGTCCAGTCTAGGGAGCCGGAGCGGGGCGTGGCCGCCGGGGTCAGCGGACGGTGTGCCCCGCCTGCCGCAGGGCGTCCTTGACGCGGGCGAGCATGTCGTCCGGGCCGAAGTGGAACAGGGAGGCGGCGAGCACCGCGTCCGCACCGGCCGCGACGGCGGGTGGGAAGTGCTCGGGCTCGCCGGCGCCGCCGGAGGCGATCAGCGGCACGCGCGTCACGGCGCGCACGTCCCGGATCATCTCCAGGTCGAAGCCCTCGCGCGTGCCGTCCGCGTCGATCGAGTTGAGCAGGATCTCCCCCACGCCGCGCTCGGAGGCCTCCCGGCACCAGGCGACGGCGTCGATGCCGGTGCCGCGGCGTCCGCCGTGGGTGGTGACCTCATAGCCGGAGGCGCAGCCCGGGTCCTCCGTGCGCCGGGCGTCGAGGGAGAGCACGAGGACCTGGGACCCGAAGCGGCGGGTGATCTCCGTGATCAGCTCGGGCCGGGCCACGGCGGCGGTGTTGACGGAGACCTTGTCCGCCCCCGTGCGCAGCAGCCGGTCCACGTCCTCGACGGTGCGTACGCCGCCGCCCACGGTCAGCGGGATGAAGACCTCCTCGGCCGTGCGGGTCACGACGTCGTAGGTCGTGGCGCGGTCCGAGGTGGAGGCGGTGACGTCGAGGAACGTGATCTCGTCGGCACCCGCGGCGTTGTAGCGGCGGGCGAGCTCGACCGGGTCGCCCGCGTCCCTCAGGTTCTCGAAGTTCACGCCCTTGACCACGCGCCCGGCGTCCACGTCCAGGCAGGGGATGACACGCACGGCGAGGCTCACGTCGGCTCCTTCGTCTCGGGGGGGCTCGGGCGGGACGGCGCGGGCCGTCAGAGGCGGATCGCGTGGATCGCGGAGATCAGGATGCCGCGGGCGCCCAGGGCGTACAGCTCGTCCATGACGCGGTTGGCGTCCGGCTTGCGGACCATGGAGCGCACGGCGACCATCGTCTCGTCCCGCAGCGGGGAGACCGTCGGTGACTCCAGTCCGGGGGTGACCGCGGTGGCCGCCTCCAGCAGGTCACGACGGATGTCGTAGTCGATCATCACCCAGCGGCGGGCCACGAGCACGCCCTTGAGGCGGCGCAGCAGCACGTCGAGGCCCTCGGGGCGCTCCCCTGCGCGGCCGATCAGCACGGCCTCCGAGTCGAGGATGGACTCGCCGAAGACCTCCATGCCGGCGGCGCGCAGGGTGCTGCCGGTCTCCACGACGTCGGCGATCGCGTCCGCCACGCCGAGCTTGACGGAGGACTCCACGGCGCCGTCGAGGTGGACCACCTCGGCGTCAAGGCCGGTGCGCTCCAGGTAGGCGTGCAGCAGGCCGTCGTAGCTGGTGGCGATGCGCTTGCCGGCGAGCTGCTCGGCGGAGGTGAAGGAGCCGACGGGGGCGGCGAGACGGAACACGGAGCGGCCGAAGCCGAGCGCCATGATCTCCTCGGCGGTGTCCCCCACCTGCGCGTCGCAGAACAGGTCGCGGCCGGTCAGGCCGACGTCGAGGGTGCCCTGGCCGACGTAGACGGCGATGTCCCGGGGACGCAGGTAGAAGAACTCGACGTTGTTCTCGGGGTCCACGAGGACGAGCTCGCGGGAGTCCCGGCGTTGCCGGTAGCCGGCCTCCTGCAGGATCTCACGGGCGGACTCGGACAGGGCGCCCTTGTTGGGCACGGCGATGCGCAGCACGCGTCGGTCTCCTCGGGGTGCGGTGGGGCGGGCGGGGAACGGGGCCGGCGGCCTCAGAGGTGGCGGTAGACGTCCTCGAGGCTGATGCCGCGGGCGATCATCATGGTCTGCACGTGGTAGAGCAGCTGAGAGATCTCCTCGGCGGCGGCCTCATCCGACTCGTACTCGGCGGCCATCCAGACCTCGGCCGCCTCCTCGACGACCTTCTTGCCGATCGCATGGACGCCGGCGTCGATCTGGGCCACGGTGCCGGAGCCCTCGGGGCGCTCCTGCACCTTGCGCGTCAGTTCCGCGTACAGCTCGTCGAAGGTCTTCACGGGACCACCCTAGCGACCCTGCCCCTCCAGCCCAGACCGGAGTCGGTCATTGTGACGTACGGGACGGCGGGGTCTTCGCCACGCGCTGCACCTACGGGCCCACGTGGGACGTGCCGGCCGCTCAGCGTCCTCCCCCTCCCATGTCTGCACGTTCCTTCACTCCCATCGGGGCACGCGCGCGAGGCGGCCGTGGACGTGGGGATGACGGGCTGAACGTGCCCGTCCGGTCCGCACGCATGGCCCGGGCGACCTCCGACAGGTGGGCACGACACGCTCGTTTCTGACCCCAGCGACGACACCGCTCCTTGCACACCTGAGACACCACCAGGTCGATCACTGCCCCGAACCCCGCCCGGGCCCACCGCACCAGATCTCTTCCGCGACGCACACATCCATCTCGTCGACTGTCCACGCGTCCGGGCCTCGGGTCCAGGCCCTGGAGGTCACCGGCGGGCGGCGCGGCCGCGCCCACGTCGCCGACGGGGAACAGGAATGATGCGGCGAGAGGATCTGGGGGTAGCCGTCGTGGCCCTCCTCCCCTTCCCGGACGAGGAGCAGAGCCCCGCGCTCGGACCCGCGAACTGGAGCATGACCCACCACGATGAAGGCGACCCATCCCGTCCCGCACACCGAGTGAGCGCCCGGTTGCAGCGAGCGCAGAAGATCCTCTCCCGCTGGCGGGTGGCCACGGGCAATGCGGTGGAAGGCATGGAATGGGAGCGGGATCCCGGTGATGCGCAGCTCGTGGAGATGGCTCGGCTGCCCAGCAGTGCCGAGCTGCCCAGCGCTGGAGCCTGGCTTCCGGGGCTGGAGATCCTCATGGGCCTTCGTCGCAGACCTGGTGCCGGGCCCCCTCAACCACCGGCTCGCCACGTGCTCGTTCTATCGGGAGAAGGCTTCGGCGCCCGTCCCCTCGGCGCGTCGCCATGCTCGCCCTGACGTGAGCCGACGTTCGTGGGTGCGGGGCGTCGGCCGACTCCCACGGGGGTGGCCTCACACGCACCCGACGGTCTGTCCCACCACGTCTCAGACCCTCCGACACTTCTGTCCAACAGCTCGGTTTGGGACCGTTTCTGACGTGATGCTCTCGTGGGCGGACGGGGCGTGTAAAGGGGTATACCCGGCTGGACATCCTGGCGGGCAGATGCCCGATGTCGGCGGCGAGGCCACACCCCACCTTGCCCTGCGACCGGTTACCGGTGGTAATGTGCCGCCATTATTCATTCGACCCCTTATGGAGCCCCTGAATACATGAGCGACGGCCCAGCCGCCTGCCCTGGTGACAGTCCGAGCGTCACCCCCACCCCACCCCGCAGCTGGCGGGGTCGCCTGCACCTCGTGGGGAGGTGACTCAGGCATGGATCCAGTCCTGACACTGATCCTCGGATCCCTCATCATCCTGGCGATCATCGCCGCCAACGGCTTCTTCGTGGCCCAGGAATTCGCGTACATGTCTGTAGACCGCGTCCGCCTGCAGACCGCCGCCAAGGCCGGCGACCGCGCCGCCGCCCGCGCACTGCAGGTCACTCGCCGCACCTCCTTCATGCTCTCCGGCGCGCAGCTGGGGATCACGGTCACAGGCCTCATGGTGGGCTACGTGGCAGAGCCGATGGTGGGTGCGGCCCTGACCGAGTTGCTCGGCGGCACCGCACTGCCTTCTGAAGTGGTCATCGCCATCTCCACGCTGGGCGTACTGGTGGTGGCCACCCTGGTGCAGATGATCATCGGCGAGCTGTACCCCAAGAATTTGGCCATCGCCAACCCCGAGCCCCTGGCCCGCGCTCTGGCCCGGCCCACACAGATCTACCTCGGCCTGTTCGGCTGGCTCATCTGGGTCTTCGACAAGGCGGCCGAGGTGCTGCTCAAGCTCCTGCGCATCGAGCCAGTGCACGACGTCGACAGCACCGCCTCCGCCGAGGACCTGGACCGCATTGCCCTGGACTCCAGAGCTTCCGGATCCTTGCCCGCGGAGGTCTCCGTCCTGATCGACCGGGTGCTGGACTTCCCAGACCAGGACGTGCAGCACGCGATGGTGCCCCGCTCGCGTGTGGACGAGGTTCAGCCCCAGACCTCCCTGGCTCAGGTGCGCGACCTGATGGCCACCGGCCACACCCGCTACCCGGTGATCTCGAACGAACACGAACCGCTCGGGGTAGTCCACCTCACCGACCTGCTCGGTGAGACCCGGATGGCCCCGGACACCCCCGTGTCCGCCCTGATGCGCCCTGCACTGGTGCTGCCCACGATGATGTCCCTGCCCGACGCAGCCCGGGAGCTCGACGGCTCAGGGCAGCAGATGGCGTGCATCGTGGACGAGTTCGGCGGCTTCGTCGGCGTGCTCACAGTGGAAGACCTCGCGGAGGAGCTCGTGGGCGAGCTCACGGACGAGCACGACCTGCACCCCCAGGAGGAGATCACCGCCACAGGCCTGCACTCCTGGGTCCTGAGCGCAGAGGCCCACCTGGACGAGCTCGAGCGCCTCGTCGGGCACCCCCTGCCCGTGACCGAGGCCGAGTCCGCCGCCGGTCTGACCATCGACGCTCTGGGCCGTCTGCCCCGGGAAGGCGAGGTCATCACGATCGACCTGCCCGAGGACCCACGAGACTTCGGGGCTGAGGAGGTCTACGACCGCCACCTGCAGGTCGAGGTCCTCTCCATCCAACGCAGGGTCCCAGCTCGACTGCGGATCCACCTCATCGAGGTGCCCCGCTCTGACACCGCCGGCAGCCATGCCGCCCACGAGGCCCAGCCCGACGCCACCACGGACGAGGAGCGATGATGCACGGTCCACTGATCGTCATGCTCGTGACCACAGCGCTGATCGTGCTCAGCGCGATCTTCGTCATCATGGAGTTCTCCCTGCTGGGCGCCCGCCGGCACCGACTGGAGGCCGAGGCAGGACGCAGCCGCGCCGCGCGGGCCGCTCTCAAGGGAGTCGACGAGCTGACCCTCATGCTCGCCGCAGCCCAGTTGGGCATCACCTTGTGCACCTTCGCCCTGGGGGCGATCACCAAGCCGGCCGTCGACGCATGGCTCGGCCCCGTCCTGGAGGACTGGGGCATCCCCGCAGCGGCAGCCGGAACCGCCTCCTTCGTCCTGTCCTTGCTGGCCGTGACCTTCCTTCACCTGGTCATCGGGGAGATGGCCCCCAAGTCCTGGGCCATTGCCCACCCCGAGACCGCAGCCAAAGCCGTGGCCGTGCCCGCACGCGCCTTCGTCTGGACCGTTCGCCCCCTGCTGCTGCTGGCCAACCGGCTGGCCAACCGCCTGGTGACCCTCAGCGGCGTCACCCCCGTGGACCAAGCCGCCGTGGGCGGCTACGACGCAGCGGCCATTCGTCAGCTGGTTGAGCACTCCGCCGCCGCCGGCACCCTGGACCGGCAGAACCATGAAGCCTTGGCCGGTGCCCTGGACCTTCAGACCCTCACTCTCGGGGACCTCCTCCCCCAGGGTCAGCACCCGGTCAAGGTCGCCCCCGACGCCGACGTCGAGGCGGTCCAGAATGCCGCTGCGTGCTCAGGGCACTTGCGTATCCTGGTCCAGCCGGACCATACCCCTGAGAGCGTTCCGGGCGTCGTCCACGTGCGGGACACCCTCACGATGGAGCCTTCTGCGCCAATCCAGCCGCTTATCCAGCAGGCTCTGACGCTGCCCTCCACCACACCGTTGCACGAAGCACTTGCCTCCATGCGCCGCAACAGCCGCCAGCTGGCCGCAGTGACCCAGGACAACCGGTTCACTGGGGTCGTCACCCTCACCGACGTCTTGCGCGGAGTGTTGCCCCGCGCGGCTTGAGTCCACACCTCGGCAACACCACCGCGGGGGCCGCTGAAACGGCCCCCGCGGTGGTGTGGACAAAGAATCAGAATCGGCACAGTGGCCTCGCCCCCCATTCCGGCCTCAATGGGCTCAGTCATGCTCCGACTCACGGGCGTGTAACGGCTAAATCGGTCGTTTGTGGCGGCTGCTCGGTGTGCCGCCCGGTGTCATGTGTGGCTTGCGCCGCTATATGGCGGGGTTCTGTCGGAGCTCAGTGGCGGCCTCCAAGCACGCGGGCAAGAGGGCGCTGCGAGTGAGGCTCACGTTCCGCAAGCCGATCCTTCACCGGGACAGCGGCCGACGGCAGGCCGGAGGAATAGGCGTCGCGATAGGGTGCACCCCGCGCAACAGAACCGTTGCGAAAGGTCTAACACCCCAACGCAACAGAGTGGGCCGCCATGCG